>JAHECD010000006.1 GCA_024641945.1 Rubrivivax sp.
GATCCATGAATTCGAGCATCAGCACCACGCCCACGCCCAGCAGCAAGCCGAAGAACACACCCAGAATGCCGTTCAGGACGATCTTCGGCGAGGTGGGCAACGTCGGCGGCGTTGCTTCGGTCAGCGTGCTGATGTTGCTCTGCGTGGCTTGGCTTTCGAGGCTGGTCTGGTTCAGACGGGCCTGCACGGCGTCGTAGGCGCGTTGCGCATTTTCAACATCACGCAGAAGCACGGAACTGTCGTCCCGCACGGACTTCAGGCGCAGCACCTTTGCACGCTGCGAATCGAGTTCGGCCCGCAGTTGGCGCTCGCGCTGGCGATTGATGGTGTTGGTCACGCCCACGCCGCCAGTGACCCGGCTTGTCTCGGTCTGAAGGCGCCGGCGTGTTTCTGCCAGACTCGCCCGTGCTTCGATCACCTGCGGATGGCTGTCGCCCAAGCGTGATGTCAATTCCTGCATGCGTGACTCTTGGCGTGAAAGCTCCGCCTTGAGACCGGCGATGAGTCCGTTGTTCAGCACTTCGGGCAGCTTGTCACCGCCGGCGCCTGCCGCCTGGAATTGCCGGCTCGCCGATTCCGACGAAATAGCCTCGAGCGCCACCAACTGGGTCGACAGTTCACTCAGGCGCGCGGTCTCGATGTCGAGTCGCTCGTCGGTGGCGATCAGGCCCTTGTCTTTCTGGTACGCACTGAGGCGCACCTGGGCCGCCTCGAGGGCGTCACGCGCTTCACGCAGACGCGTATCGAAGAAGCTCGAGTACCGCTTGGCGGGGTCGGTCCGCAACTCGAGCACCGTATCGGTATACGCCTGTACGAAAGCATTGGCGAGTCCAGCCGCGAACTTGGGATCGGGCGCGCTGTACGAGATCGACAGCACGTTCGACTCGCGCGATGGCTTGATGTCCATGTTGCGCTTGAACGAATCCGACAACCAACTTTCGATCGTCCCTTCGCCGCCCGTCGATTCGAGCCATTGCGCCCGAACTTGCGGGTTCTCGGCCAGCTTCAGGTTGCGCGCGACGCGCAAGGCGACCCGGTCGCTCTGGATGATGTCGATCTGCGTGGCGATGAAGGCCGGCGAGACCATGCCGCCATAGGCCACGGCCGACACCGGGTCCGGCTTGCTGTCGACGATGACGCTGGCGGTCGCGGTGTACTTCTTCGGCAGCAACAGGCTCACGCCGATGGCCAGCCCAGCAACCAGCAACAGCACGATGAGGGCGACCCACCATCGTGCGCGAATGATTCCGATCAATTGCCCGAGGCTCATCTTTGCGGCTCCCTGCGATTTAGAAAAGGCTCTCGCGCACGAATACGACGTCGCCGTCCCGCAGCACGTCGTCCATCGTCGGCTGGATGACCTCGACCTTGCCGTCCTTGCTCTTGCGGTGCAGACGCAGGCCCTTTTCGGTGCCGCGTTGGGTGAGACCGCCGCCAGTGGCGAGCGCCTGCATGACCGTCATGCCGCGCTCGATGCGCAGCGGCCCGGGCCGTTGGACTTCGCCATAGATGTAGGCAATTGGCGCGCGGTCCACGTATACGGTGTCGCCGTTCTGGATCAGCACGTCCTTGTCGCGCACCTGCTCCTTGAACATGGCCGGCAGATCCACCTCGCTGCGGAACGGCTTGCCGTTGCGCGTGCCGACGACCGTGACGACTTCTGCGCCGCCCTGGGCAATGCCGCCGGCGTTGGCCAGAAGGTCGCTCAGCCGCAGCTCGGCCGTTTCGATCGGGAACCTGCCCGGGCGGTTCACCTGGCCGAGCACGCTGGCCTGGTGACCGCGGACCTGCGACACCAGGATGCTGACCTGCGGCTGGCGCACGAAGTTGCCGTTCCGCAGGCCGTCAGCGATGAACTTTTCGGCCTGGCTGACCGACATCGACCCGATCTTGATCGAGCCGAGCAGCGGGTAGCTCACGATGCCTGCTTCGCTGACACGCGCCTCGAGTGTCAGGTCGGGGTTTTGGTAGACCGTGATCCGGATCACGTCACCGGCACCCAATCTGTACTCGGCTGCCGACGATCCGGCGGACGCCGGCTGTGCCAACGCAGCGGTCGGGGCGGCCGCCGAGACAATGCAGACTGCTGCAGCCAGGGCGCGAACGAAGATCGAAACGGGATTGATGGTCATCACTTGAAACCCATGCCTTTGCTGATCGAAGACGCGTCCAGTCCACTGGCAGCGGTTGCGGGTGCCGGAGCCGCCTGGGGCTCCGGCGCTGGCGACGGCGCGACGGCAGCAGGCGCCACGGAGGCCGCGGCTGCCGGAGCGGCCGCGGAAGGTTCGGCAAATTTCCCGACGTACTCGATCTTGGCCGCAGCGCGCATGCCCTTGATATCGCTTGCAGCCATCTCGCGGCGGCGCTCGTTCAGCAGAAATTGCTCGATCGCAGGTTTGGACTGCTCGAGTGTGACCGGTTGCATGCGCGAACCGGCCAGAAAGACGACCTGGGCACCCGTCGGTGTGGGCGTGAAGGTGGCCTGTCCGTCGCGCATCTTGGCAAAGGCATCGAGACTTGCAAGTGGCAGGTGCTCGGCCGCCCGTACCGCCTGGTTGCCCGTGAACTTGAAATCACCCGCCTTCAGCTGCGCCACGAAGTCCTCGAGGCTCTTGGCTGCAGCCAGTTTGTCACGAAGGACCTGAATCTGGTCCGGCGCGGCCTCGATCGCCAGTTCCTGGATGCTGTACACGCGCCGCTCCTTGAAAAGCGCGGGCCGGGAATCGTAGTATTTCTGAACTTCGTCGGCGGTCGGTTTTGAGGCGCCCTCGCCCACACGTTCGAGATAGGCTCGCGCAATGATCTCGCGCTTGGCACCTTCGATCTGCTGCACCACCCGTGGGTCGCGATCGATCTTCAGCTCTCCCGCCTTCTGCACCGCCAATTCCTGGTCGATCAGGCGCTCGAGAATCTGCCTGCTGGCCGCCTCCGCCTGTTCGGGGCGCAGGCCCCGTTGCTGCTGAAGAACGAAGTTGATCTGATGAACCGTGATCTCTTCCTTGTTCACCTTGGCCGCTGTCTGGGTCGCTGCCTTGTCCTTCTTCTTGTCACCACACCCGACGAGCGCCAACGCCGCCACGGCTGCCAGAAGCAGCGACAGTCGCAACGGCGCAGCCCGGCGGGCCGCCTTCGGGAATCGATTCATCAGGTGCTTTCTCTCAGCCAGAAACGAGATCGTTCGACCGCTTCGCGGCGTTGACGTTCGACATGTCAGGGACAACCCGACAAGTGTAGCGGCAGGTAATAGAGCAAATGCCCCTAAGGTAAGTGCTCACCCGCCCCTGTAACCGGTCGAACGTGAACAAGACCACGGCCACGGCTGCGCGGGGTATTGACGGATCGCCACGGCAAGCCGTCGGCCAGCATGGGCCACCAACTCCGACCCGGGTTCAGCATCGCCCCCCTCGCCGTCAGCAGCGCACACCCACGTGCAATGCGACGACGCCGCCGGTCAGGTTGTGCACGTCAACATGGCTGAAACCGGCAACCTTCATCATTTCCTTCAGGGTCTGCTGGTCGGGGTGCATTCGGATGGATTCGGCCAGGTAGCGGTAGCTGTCGCCGTCGCGAGCGACCAATTGTCCCAGACGCGGAAGGACCGTGAACGAATACCAGTCGTAGGTCGCCTTGAGAGGCGCCGCCACCTTCGAGAATTCGAGCACGAGCAGCCGGCCCCCCGGTCGCAGCACACGCGCCATTTCGGCCAGCGCGCGCTCCTTGTGCGTCATGTTGCGCAGCCCGAATGCCACCGAGACCAGATCGAAGGCACCGTCGCGAAACGGCAGCTTCTCCCCATCGCAGGCCAACGTGGGCAATGCAAGACCGTCGTCGAGCATTCGGTCCCGCCCGACCCGCAACATCGACTCGTTGATGTCCGTGTGGACGACGAGTCCCTGGTCGCCGACCCTCCGCGCAAACGATCGCGTCAGATCACCGGTGCCAGCGGCGATGTCTAGCACCCGGTCACCGGGACGAATGTCGGCCACGGTGACGGCGTAGGCTTTCCAGGCCCGATGCAGCCCCAACGACATCAGGTCGTTCATGACGTCGTAGCGCGACGCCACGGAATCGAAGACACCTCGTACTCGAGCAGCCTTCTCCGACTCGTCGACCGTCTGATATCCGAAATGCGTCTGCGTCATGGCACTACCGTCCGGACACTCAATGGTGCCCGCAGGAACCACCGCCGCTGCTGGCACCCTTCATCGGCGCATCGCGGTCGACGCCCGCCTCCTGCAGGCGTGACAGGTATCGCTCCCAGAGTTCGTCCTGCTGCGAGCCCAGGCGGTACAGATAGTCCCAAGAAAAGATCCCTGTATCGTGACCGTCGGAAAACGTCGGCTGCACCGCATAGTGACCCACCGCCTCCATCGATACGATGTCGACGTCGCGTTTGCCGGTCTGAAGCACTTCTTGGCCCGGCCCGTGCCCCTGCACCTCGGCCGACGGCGAATACACCCTCAACATCTCGAAAGGGATCTTGAACGTCAGCCCGTCGTCGAACCCGACTTCGAGCACGCGAGACGATTGGTGAACCGTCAGCGCGGTCGGTTGTGGGATCTTGGTGGTCGTGGTCATCGGTGGGTTCCAGTGGCTTCGCGCCGGAGCGTGGCCGCAAGCCGATTATCCGCGGGTCAGACGAGAACGCGCTCGATTCCCCCGGCATTGGCCCTGGCCACGTAGTCCGGCAGCCAGTCCTCGCCCAGAATCTTGCGCGCCATCTCGACGACGATGTAGTCGGCCTCGAGCAAGCCGGTGGCCATGTCCCCCTGGTACCGGCTCAACCCCTGCAGGCAGCTTGGGCAACTGGTGAGTATCTTGATGTCGTCGGTCGCGGAGACGGCGCCCGACATCCGAAGCGACGCTTCGCCCTTCACGATCTCTTCCTGCTTCCTGAAGCGCACTTGCGTGCTGATGTCGGGCCGGGTGACTCCCAGTGTCCCGCTCTCGCCGCAGCAGCGCTCGTTCTTGAGCACCTGCGGTCCGACCAACGCCCTGACCGTCTTCATCGGGTCCTGCAGTTTCATCGGCGAGTGGCAGGGATCGTGGTACAGGTATGCCCCGCCGCTGCCGTCGCCCAGCGTGACGCCCTTCTCGAGCAGGTATTCGTGTATGTCGAGAATCCGGCAGCCTGGAAAGATGTCCTCGAAGCCGTAACCCTGAAGCTGGTCATAACACGTGCCGCAGGAGACGACGACCGTCTTGATATCCAGGTAGTTCAGCGTGTTCGCCACGCGATGGAACAAGACGCGGTTGTCCGTGATCATCTGCTCGGCCTTGTCGAACTGGCCGCTGCCCCGCTGCGGATAGCCGCAGCAAAGATAGCCCGGCGGAAGCACGGTCTGCACGCCGGCGTGCCACAGCATCGCCTGCGTGGCGAGTCCCACCTGACTGAACAGGCGCTCCGAGCCACAGCCTGGAAAGTAGAAGACGGCTTCCGTATCGGCGGTCGTGGCTGCAGGGTTGCGGATGATCGGGACGTAGTCCCGGTCCTCGATGTCCAACAGTGCACGAGCCGTCCGCTTGGGCAGGTTGCCGGGCATCTTCTTGTTGATGAAGTGGATGACCTGTTCCTTCAGCGGCGCCGGACCCAGCGTTGCCGGCGGCGCTGCCGTCTGCCTTCGCGCGGCCGGCCTGAGCAGGTCGCTCATGAAACGCTGGGCCTTGAACCCCAGACCAACCATCCCGGCACGCACGATCTTGATCGTCTGCGGGTTGGTCGCGTTCAAGAAGAACATGGCGGCGGCATTTCCCGGGCGGAAGCTCTTCTTGCCCATCTTGCGCAGCAGGTTGCGCATGTTCATGGTGACGTCGCCGAAATCGATCTTGACGGGACAAGGCGACAGGCACTTGTGGCACACCGTGCAGTGGTCGGCCACGTCTTCGAAGTCCTCCCAGTGCTGCACGCTGATGCCTCGTCGCGTCTGCTCTTCGTACAGGAAAGCCTCGATCAGCAAAGAGGTCGCCAGGATCTTGTTGCGCGGGCTGTAAAGCAGATTGGCGCGCGGCACGTGCGTCGCGCACACAGGCTTGCACTTGCCGCAGCGCAGGCAGTCCTTGATGCTGTCGCTGATGGCACCGATATCGCTGCGTTGCATGATCAGCGACTCGTGACCCATCAAGCCGAAACTGGGGGTGTAAGCCGCCGTCAGGTCGGCAGGCAGGTGGTCGACAGACGTCGCGCGCAACAGCTTGCCCTTGTTGAACCGACCCTCGGGGTCGACTCGGGCCTTGTAGTCTGCGAACCCACGCAACTCGTCGTCCGTGAGGAACTCGAGCTTGGTGATGCCGATGCCATGTTCGCCCGAGATCACGCCGTCGAGCCGGCGTGCCAGCGCCATGATTCGCGCCACGGCCTCGTGCGCCGTCTGCAGCATGGCGTAGTTGTCGCTGTTGACGGGGATGTTGGTATGGACGTTGCCATCGCCTGCGTGCATGTGCAGCGCCACCCAGACACGGCCGCGCAGGACCTGGGCATGCAGGCGCCGGCACTCGGCGAGGATGGCAGTGAATGCCGCTCCCGCAAACAGCGTCTGCAGCGGCTCCAGGATCTGCGTCTTCCAGGAAGCGCGCAAGCGCCAATCCTGCAGCAGTGCGAAGAACGTCTCTCCACGGTCGGGCTGGACCACGTCGAGGCCGTCAAGCCACCCTTGCCAAAGCCGGCGCACGCCGTGCAGGAGCGCCAGGGCCTGCCCGACGCGGTCCTCGAGCAACTCGGCTCGGGGGATCTCGCCGGCATCGTCGCTGCGGGCCAGGGGGAGCATGCCGTGGCCGAAGAAGGTTTCGAGCTCGCCGACCAGTTCGAGCTTGTTGCGCAGACTCAGTTCGACGTTGATGCGCTCGATGCCCTCGGTGTATTCACCCATGCGCTCGAGCGGGATCACCACGTCTTCGTTGATCTTGAACGCATTCGTGTGGCGGGCGATGGCCGCCGTACGCTTGCGGTCGAGCCAGAACTTCTTTCGCGCATCGGCGCTCACGGCCACGAAGCCCTCGCCGTGGCGGGTGTTGGCGATACGCACGACCTCGCTGGTGGCCCGCGCGACGGCGTCGGCGTCGTCGCCGACGATGTCGCCCACGAGCACCATCTTCGGCAGGCCGCTGCCGCCCGGCGTCGGGTTCACCCGTTTGCTCTTGGTGGCGTACCCAACCGCCTTGAGATAGCGATCATCGAGGTGCTCGAGACCGGCCAGGACGGCGCCGCCTGGCCGGCGGGCCTCGGCGAACATGAAATTCTTGATCTCGACGATGCTCGGTACCGCATCCTTGGCGTTGCCGAAGAATTCGAGGCAGACCGTGCGCACGTGCGCCGGCATGCGATGAACGATCCAGCGTGCGCTCGTGATGATGCCGTCGCAGCCTTCCTTTTGCACCCCGGGCAGGCCGGCCAGGAACTTGTCGGTGACGTCCTTGCCCAGGCCCTCCTTGCGAAAGGTCCGGCCCGGAATGTCGAGGCGCTCGGTGCGTTCGACCTTCTTGCCGCTGGCGTCGAAGTGGCGCAGCTCGAAACTGGCCACGTCCACGTCGTGGATCTTGCCGAGGTTGTGATTCAGGCGGACGACCTCGAGCCAGCGCGCCTGCGGCGTCACCATCTTCCAGCTGGCGAGGTTGTCCAGCGCCGTGCCCCAAAGCACCGCCTTCTTGCCGCCGGCGTTCATCGCGATATTGCCGCCGATGCAGCTCGCCTCGGCCGAGGTCGGATCGACCGCGAACACATGGCCGGCGCGCTCGGCGGCGTCGGCGACACGCTGAGTCACCACACCGGCCTCGCTGTAGACGGTGGCAACCGCATGGTCCACACCCGGCAGCCTGACCATCTCGAGCTCGCTCATGGCCTCGAGCTTCTCGGTATTGATGACGGCGCTCTTCCACGTCAAAGGCACGGCGCCACCGGTGTAGCCCGTGCCGCCGCCGCGTGGCACGATGGTGAGGCCGAGTTCGATGCAGCCCTGCACCAGACCTGCCATCTCGGCTTCACTGTCGGGTGTCAGCACGACGAAGGGAAATTCGACGCGCCAGTCGGTCGCGTCGGTGACATGGGAGACGCGGCTCAGCCCGTCGAACTTTAGGTTGTCCTGCGCGGTGCGACGGCCCAGCACACGCCGCGCGACCTTTCGCAGGTCCCAGACGGCCCTGAAATGCGCGGCGAACCGCTCGACCGCCGCACTGGCAGACTCGAGCAGTTCGCCGACCAAGGCATCGCGCTGGGCATCGGCTTGCGGCGTGCGCCGTCGCGCCACCTCGCCGAGCCGGTGGTGCAGCGCGTCGATGAGCATCTGGCGACGCTTCGGGTTGTCGAGAAGGTCGTCCTCGAGGTACGGATTGCGCTGCACGACCCAGATGTCTCCCAGCACCTCGTAAAGCATGCGGGCGGACCGCCCCGTGCGCCGTTCGTCGCGCAATTGCTGCAGCAAGTCCCAAGCGCGGGTACCGAGCAGGCGCAGCACGATCTCGCGGTCGGAGAACGAGGTGTAGTTGTACGGAATCTCGCGCAACCGGGGAGCATGCTCGTCGGTGGCGCCGACGGGGCCGGCGGCCTGCAGCGGTAAGGGTGCGTTCATGGGGTCATGCCGGGCCCGGACGGGACTGTCGGCAGCACGTAACCTTGAATCGTACCGCAGCGCAGCATTCCATTCGGCCCGGGGCGCTGCGGCGGGTAAATCCCGTTCCGGTCACGTGCGATCCATGACAGAAACGCGCCTGTCACGGTGCGCGGACACACTGCGCATGCCTCGATGCATTGATTCACGGAGAAGTCATGAGATTCCAGAACGCCCTTCTTGCCGCTGCCTCGGCCCTTTGCACCCTGCCCGCCGCGGCGCAGACCGAGATCCATTGGTGGCATTCGATGACCGGCGGACTCAATGACTGGGTCGTCGACCTGTCCAACGGCTTCAACACCAGCCAGAAGGACTACAAGGTCGTGCCCACGTACAAGGGCACATACGACGAGTCGATGGCGGCGTCGATCGCTGCCTTCCGAGCCGGCAATGCGCCGCACATCCTGCAGGTCTTCGAAGTGGGCACGGCCACGATGATGGCCAGCAAGGGCGCCATCGTGCCTGTAGGCAAAGTACTCGCAGACGCCGGCTACAAGTTCGATCCCAAGGCCTACATTCCGGCCGTGGTGGGTTACTACACGGCGCCCAGCGGCCAGATGCTGAGCTTCCCGTTCAACAGTTCGACCACCGTGCTGAACTTCAACAAGGACCTCTTCAAGAAGGCCGGCCTCGACCCGAACAAGCCCCCCGCGACATGGCCCGAGGTGGCACTGGCGGCGGCCAAGCTGAAGGCCTCTGGCGTGGAGTGCCCGTTCACGACCAGCTGGCAGAGCTGGACCCAGCTCGAAAGCTTCTCGACCTGGCACAACACCTTGTTTGCCTCGCAGAACAACGGCTTCGGCGGAAGTGGCGCGCGGCTGGTCTTCAACAGCCCGTTGCATGTGCGACACATCGAAAATCTGGCCAACATGGCCAAGCAGGGCCTATTCCAGTACCGCGGCCGTGGCAACAAGCCTGACGCCTCGTTCTATTCGGGCGAATGTGCGATGGCCACGGCATCGTCGTCCACCTACGCCAGCATCAAGAAGAACGCCAAGTTCGATTTCGGCATCGCACCGCTGCCTTACTACCCGGACGTTCCGGGGACACCCCAGAACACCGTCATCGGTGGCGCCTCGCTGTGGGTGATGTCGGGCAAGAAGCCGCAAGAGTACAAGGGCGTCGCCGCTTTCTTCAATTACCTGACGAATGCACCAATCCAAGCAAAGAGCCACCAGAGCACCGGCTATCTGCCAATCACTTTGGCGTCGTTTGCGATGACGGAAAAGTCCGGCTTCTATGCCAAGAATCCGGGCACCGACACCGCGGTCAACCAGATGATCCGCAAGACGACCGACAAGTCACGAGGCATCCGTCTCGGCAACATGCTGCAGGTACGTGCGATCGTCAACGAGGAGCTTGAACAAGTGTGGGCCGGCAAGAAGAGCGCCAAGGAAGCGCTCGACGCGGCCGTCACGCGCGGCAACGAGCAGCTCGAACGATTCCAGAAGGCCAACAAGAGCTGACCCGTTGGCGTCGGAAAAGCGCGTCGTCTTCCGCTCGGCCTGGATCCCCTGGGCATTGCTGGCACCGCAGGTTGCGGTGATCGGCGTGTTCTTCTTCTGGCCCGCGGCGCAAGCCCTGCTGCAATCGATGCAGCAGCAGGATGCTTTCGGCACGTCGGTCGAATGGGTCGGTCTGGACAATTTCCGCCGACTCTGGAGCGACGAGAGTTACCTCAAGTCGTTCCAGACCACCGCCGTGTTCTCCGTGCTGGTGGCCGGACTCGGCCTCGGCCTCTCGCTGACGCTCGCGGTCTTCGCCGACCGCGTCGTCAAGGGCGCGGGCGTCTACAAGACGCTGCTGATCTGGCCCTATGCCGTGGCCCCGGCCGTGGCCGGCGTGTTGTGGCTCTTCATGTTTGCGCCGTCGATCGGCATCGTCAGCTATGCGCTGCGGTCGATCGGGATCGACTGGAACCATCTGCTCAATTCGACACACGCGATGACGCTCATCGTGATGGCCGCCGTGTGGAAACAGATCTCGTACAACTTCCTGTTCTTCCTCGCCGGCCTTCAGTCGATCCCGAAATCGTTGATCGAAGCGGCAGCCATCGACGGCGCCGGGCCGTGGCGGCGCTTCTGGACAATCATCTTTCCGCTGCTGTCACCGACCACGTTCTTCCTCCTCGTCATCAACGTCGTCTACGCGTTCTTCGATACGTTCGCCATCGTCGACGCGGCCACCGAAGGCGGGCCGGGAAAAGACACCGCCATCCTCGTCTACAAGGTGTACTACGACGGTTTCAAGGCGCTGGACCTCGGCGGCTCCGCAGCGCAATCGGTGGTGCTGATGGTCATCGTCGTCGTGCTGACCGTCGTGCAGTTCCGCTACGTCGAAAAGAAGGTCAACTACTGACACCGCGCGATGGTCGAACGCCGCCCTCTCGTCACCGCCATTTCCCATCTCGTGCTCGTGTTGGGCGTGCTGGTCATTGCCTTCCCGCTCTACATCACGTTCGTGGCCTCGACCCAGACGGCGCAGGACATCGTCCAGGCCCCGATGTCGCTCCTGCCAGGTTCACACTTCGTCGACAACTATCTCGCCGCGCTGCGTGGCAACGGCGGCGGTGCGGCGTCCACCGCGCCGGTCGGGCGGATGATGACGGTGAGCTTGATCACCGCGCTCGTGATCGCGATCGGCAAGATCGCGATCTCGCTGCTGTCGGCCTTCGCGATCGTCTATTTCCACTTCCGCTTCCGGATGGTGTTCTTCTGGGCGATCTTCGTCACCCTGATGCTGCCGGTGGAGGTGCGCATCGGCCCGACGTACCAGGTCGTGTCCGATCTGGGCATGCTCAACACGTATGCCGGGTTGACCGTGCCGCTCATCGCCTCCGCGACTGCCACGTTCCTCTTCCGCCAGTTCTTCCTTACCGTGCCGGATGAACTGGTGGAGGCCGCCCGCATCGACGGCGCGGGGCCGATGCGCTTCTTCAAGGACATCCTCGTGCCGCTGTCGACGACCAGCATCGCCGCGCTGTTCGTCATCCAGTTCATCTACGGCTGGAACCAGTACCTGTGGCCACTGCTCGTGACGACAGACGAGTCGATGTATCCGGTGGTCATGGGCATCAAGCGGATGATCTCCGGCGGCGATGCGGCCAACGACTGGAACATCGTGATGGCCACGGCCATCCTGGCCATGATTCCGCCTGCGTTGGTCGTCATGCTGATGCAGAAGTGGTTCGTCAAGGGCCTGGTCGACACCGAAAAGTAATCAATCCATGGCTTCGATTTCCATTCAGAACGTCGTCAAGCGCTACGGTGCAGGCGCCAAGGTGAACCAGGTGATCCACGGCGTGTCCGCGAGCATCGCCGACGGCGAGTTCATCGTCATCGTCGGGCCATCGGGCTGCGGCAAGAGCACGCTCCTGCGCATGGTGGCCGGCCTCGAGGAAGTCTCCGAAGGCAAGATCGCCATTGGTGAGCGCGTGGTCAACGATGTCGAGCCGGCAGACCGCGACATCGCCATGGTGTTTCAGAACTACGCGCTGTACCCGCACATGAGCGTGTTCGACAACATGGCCTATGGCCTAAAGATCCAGAAAGTGCCGGTCGACGAGATCCGAGCGCGCGTCGACAAGGCGGCGAAGATCCTCGAACTCGGCCCCTTTCTCGCGCGCCGGCCGCGGGAGCTTTCCGGCGGCCAACGTCAGCGCGTCGCGATGGGTCGCGCGATCGTGCGGCAACCGGCGGTCTTTCTGTTCGACGAGCCGCTGTCGAACCTGGACGCCAAACTGCGCGCACAGACACGCCTGGAGATTCAGAAGCTGCACCGCGAGCTCGGCATCACCTCGCTCTTCGTCACCCACGACCAGGTCGAGGCGATGACGCTCGCGCAGCGCATGATCGTGATGAACGCCGGGCGCGTGGAGCAGATCGGTACGCCGGAAGCGGTCTATCGG
The DNA here is from genome assembly GCA_024641945.1 of Rubrivivax sp. Classification (GTDB taxonomy): domain Bacteria; phylum Pseudomonadota; class Gammaproteobacteria; order Burkholderiales; family Burkholderiaceae_C; genus Rubrivivax. Next base: position 12,508 of record JAHECD010000006.1, read on the forward strand.
CGCCCGGCGACCACGTTCGTCGCGGGCTTCATCGGCTCACCACCGATGAACCTTCTTTCGGGAGTGGCCGATGGATCCACGTTTTCGATCGACGGCCTCAAGCTTGCGCTGCCACAGTCTGCGCCGCGATCGGGGCCGCTCACACTGGGCCTGCGGCCGGAGCACGCGTCATTCATCGAGGGTGGCGGGCGAGGCTGGCCGCTGACCGTCGAAGTGGTCGAGACGCTGGGTGCGGAGCGCCTCGTCTACTGCCGCCTCGGGGAGTCGCTATTCACGGTGCGCATCGACGGCACATGTCCCGCACCGGCTGCGGGTACCGTCCAGCATCTGGGGACGCCGCCCGAGCACCTTCACTGGTTCGACAGCGGCACCGGTCAGCGGCTGGCCTGAAGTGACGCACCCCATGCCCGCCTGGCACTACCCTTTCTGGGTCGCACATCGTGGCGCCGGCAAGCTGGCGCCAGAGAATACGCTTGCAGCATTTCGCGTCGGCGCCGGGTACGGCTTTCGATGCTTCGAATGCGACATCAAGCTCAGTGCCGACGGGGTGCCGTTCCTGCTGCACGACACCACGCTGGAGCGGACGACCACGTCGCGTGGCATTGCAGGCGAACGCCGCTGGGCCGACCTGTCCCGTCTGGATGCCGGGTCCTGGCACAGCCACGCCTTCGCCGGCGAGCCGATACCCACCCTGGAAGCGATCAGCTCCTTTGTTCAGGCAAACGGCTTCACATTGAATATCGAGCTCAAACCGACGCCTGGATGCGAGCACGAGACAGGCGCCGTGGTCGCTCGCGACGTCGCGCGGCTGTGGGCCGGGGCTGCCGTTTGGCCGTTGCTCAGTTCGTTCAAGCCCGCCGCCTTGCTCGGTGCACGCGAGTGCGCTCCGCTCGTTCCACGGGCGTTGCTGCTGGACACGCTGGCGAACGGGTGGAAGGAAGCTGCGCAGTCGATCGACTGCCTGGCCGTCGTGACCGAACACAAGCTGATGACTTCAGACATGCTCGCATGGCTGCACGGGGCAGGGATGCGCGGGCTCGTCTACACCGTGAATGACCGCGAGTCCGTCACGCGGCTGACGCACATGGGCGTCGACGGCATCATCACCGACGCTGTCGACGAGTTCTCGCCCACCCACTGATCAGTGCGCCGGCACATCCACGGGAATGGGCACCGTCGCTTCGACGCCGAGGTGCGCCTCTGGCTCCGCCGGCGACGGCAATCCGTGAATGCTGCGGATCAACGGGTGGCGCCAGGCCGCCAGGGTCAGCAACAGCGTCCCGACCCCGGCGAATGCCAGCGAACTCCGCAGCCCGACGTGCTCTCCGAGCCATCCCCCGAGCAATGCGCCAGGGCCGGCCGGCAACAGAATCAGCCACCGCATCGTGCTGGTCATGCGCCCGAGAAGCGGCGCGGGCGTGACGGCCTGGCGCATTGCCAGGAAATTGATGAAACTCAGCACGGCCCCGAAGCCGAACGAGAACAGCATGCCGGCAAAGGCCACGACGCCGATGCGGCCCGTGGGCGCCACGGCACAGGCGGCCCAGCCAAGCCCGGTCATGCCAAGCCCGGTGAGCATCGCCCGACCTGCACCGAGTCCTCGCGAAATGTGCCTTCCGAACACACTCGCCAACACGGTGCCCAAGCCCAGTGCGATGAAGCTGAGGCCCACATCCGCCTCGCTCATGCCCAGGGTGCGCGTGGCGTACAGGATCTGCACCACGACGGCAGCCTGGTGGCACAACTGCCAGAGACCCACGGTCACTGCCATCGCCACCAGCAGCGGCGTGCCGCGAACGAACCGCACCCCGGCTTTGAGGTCCGGTAGAAAGCGCGCATCGGTGCGAGGTTGAATCCGCTCGCGAACGTGGATTCCGCGCAGCACGGCAACGGAGCAGGCGAGAAAGAATGCATCCACCAGCAAGGCCACGGGCGCGCCCACCACCTTGATGAGTGCGCCGGCCAGGCCGGGGCCGACCACTTCGGAGCCTGAGCTGGCGAGCGAGTTCTTGGCATGGGCCTCTACCAAGCGCTCACGCGGCACCACCTGCGTCAATACGATCTGCGCGGCGGACCCCGCGACGACGTGCACACAACCCAGGACAAATGCCACGACGACCATCCAGGTCATCCCGAGCCAGCCGAGCCACCACGCCAGCGGCACGCTGGCAAGGACCAGCGCGAGCATGGCCTCACCTGCCCTGTAGACAGGAAGCTTGTGGACTCGATCGAGCCACACGCCGGCAGGCAGCGAAAGCAGCACAAAGGGCAGCAATTCCGCGGCCGTGAGCAGCCCCATCTGGGTGGGCGTCGCATGCAGCAACACGGCAGCGGTCAGCGGCAGTGCCAGCATGCTGACCTGTCCACCCAGAGAGCTCACCAGGATCGACGCGAACAGCCGCCGATAGGTGGCGTCGCGCAGGAGATCATGGGTCGGCAGCGCCAACCGCTCTCGCAATGACCGCCAGATGCGGTGTGGAAGAGACCTGTCCATCACTTTCGTCTCCGTCGTGCCGCGCCTGGTCGGGCAAGGCATTTGGGGGGCGGAAGAGCGGCGCTTGTACCGGTGTCCCCGCCGAATTCTCAGCGGGTCCTGTAGAACGGGCTGAGGAGTTCTAGTACGCCGCGAACGGCACCGGGCAAACCGGGGCCCCGCACGCGGACGCAGCAATGCCGGCTGGCGGCGATTGCGTGGTGGCGGTTCGGTGCGTATTCATCGTGTCCGGTGCCGGTTGAAGATCAACTTCGCCACGAATGCTAGCAGCCGGGCGGGAGAGCCGATACCCCTAACCCATGGCATGCGTATCGGCCCAAATGGATCGTCAGCTCCGGTAGTCGGCATTGATGCTGACGTAGTCGTGCGACAAGTCGCAAGTCCAGACGGTGGTGCTCGCAGCGCCCCGGTGCAGGTCGACGCGCACCGTGATCTCGGACTGTTTCATCACGCGCTGACCGTCTTCCTCGCGGTAGTCCGGATGCCGGCCCCCCTCGCGTGCCACGTGAACGTCGTCGAGGAACAGGTCGATGAGCCCCTGATCCAGATCCGTGATGCCTGCATAGCCGACGGCCGCCAGTATCCGCCCGAGGTTCGGATCGCTGGCAAAGAAGGCCGTCTTGACAAGCGGGGAGTGGGCGATTGCGTAGGCGACCTGCCGGCATTCGCCCTCGTCTCGGCCACCGTCGATCTGAACCGTGATGAACTTGGTGGCACCTTCGCCATCACGCACGATGGCCTGCGCCAGTTCACGCGATACCTCGCACACGGCGGCACGGAGCGCGAGGCCTTCGAGCGAATCCAGCGACTCGATGCGCGCATGGCCCGCGCGGTGGGTGGCCAGCAGCACGAACGAGTCGTTGGTCGAGGTGTCACCGTCGATGGTGATGCGGTTGAAGCTTTGGTCGGCGGCCACGTGCACGAGTGCTTGCAATACCGCTGGTGCGACCGCGGCGTCGGTGGCGACGAATCCGAGCATGGTGGCCATGTTCGGGCGGATCATGCCGGCACCCTTCGAAATGCCGGTGACGGCGACATCCTTGCCTCCGATGCGCAGACTTCGCGACGCGGCTTTGGGCAGGGTATCCGTTGTCATGATGCCCTCGGCCGCGCGCAGCCAATGTGCTGCGTCCAGATCGGCCAGCGCAGCGGGAAGGCCAGCCTCCAGGCGATCCACGGGCAGCGTCTCCATGATCACACCGGTGGAGAACGGCAGGATCTGCGAGGGCAGCACCCCCATCCGCGCGGCGAGTGCCTCGCAGCTGCGGCGCGCGCGCGCCATGCCGTCGGCGCCGGTGCCGGCATTGGCGTTGCCGGTGTTGATCAGCAGCGCGCGGATCGGCGCCGCCTGTGCAAGGTGCTCGCGGCAGACTTGCACCGGCGCCGCACAGAACCGGTTCGACGTGAATACCCCGGCGGCCGAAGTGCCTTCGTCGAGCGCCACGACGACCAGATCCTTGCGTTGTGCCTTGCGGATACCGGCCATCGCCACGCCCAAGCGCACGCCGCCAACAGGGTGAAGGTCACTGGCGTTGGGGACGTTGAGATGGACTGGCATGAGCGGCTCCGCTTCTCGATCGATTCGACCGAGGGCGATTCTAGGAGCCCGTGGGGCAGAGCGCGCCGGCTTGCGACCGGCGCGTTGGACGGATCAGCGAATCAGGCCAATTTGCCGTGGCACTGCTTGTACTTTTTGCCGCTGCCGCAGGGGCAGGGGTCGTTGCGCCCGACTTTCGGGACCTCATCCGACGAGGTCGTCGCCGCGGCGGCCTGCTGCGAAACGCTCCCATCTTCGTTGGGGTGCGTGTAGGTCACGTTGCCGAGTTGCCCGGCACGCTCCTCGATGGCCTCGGCTGCCTGGGCAACCTGCTCTTGCGTCTGGATGCGCACGGTCAACAGGATGCGCGTGACCTCCATCTTCACGACGTCGAGCAGTTGAGCAAAGAGCTCGAACGCCTCGCGCTTGTATTCCTGCTTGGGGTTCTTCTGCGCATAGCCGCGCAGATGGATGCCCTGGCGCAGGTAATCGAGTGCCGCCAGGTGCTCGCGCCAGTGCGAGTCGATCGACTGCAGCAGGACCATGCGCATGAAGGGCGTGAACTGTTCTGCCCCGACGGTCTGCAGCTTCGCCGTGAACACCTCGTCGCCGGCCGCCACGACCTTCTCGACGATTTCGTCGTCCGTGATCGAGTCGCTTGCCGCGACCACCGACTTCAGCGGCAGGTCGAGCTGCCACTCCTCGGACAGCGTCTTTTCGAGCGCGGCGAGGTCCCATTGTTCCTCGAGGCTGTCGACGGGGACGTAGGTCCGCGCGACGTCGGTCAAGGCACTGCGGCGCAGGTTCGTGATCTGCTCGTCGAGCGTCGTCGCCTCGAGGATGTCGTTTCGCTGCTGGTAGATGACCTTGCGCTGGTCGTTGGAAACGTCGTCGTACTCGAGCAGTTGCTTGCGGATGTCGAAATTGCGCGCCTCGACCTTTCGTTGCGCACCCTCGATGCTGCGCGAAACGATGCCCGCCTCGATCGCCTCGCCCTCGGGCATCTTCAGGCGGTCCATGATTGCGCGCACACGGTCGCCTGCAAAGATGCGCATCAGCGGGTCGTCGAGGCTCAGGTAGAAGCGGCTCGAGCCCGGATCGCCCTGGCGGCCGGATCGGCCGCGAAGCTGGTTGTCGATGCGTCGGCTTTCGTGGCGCTCGGTCGCAATGATGCGCAAGCCTCCAAGCGTCTTGACCTTCTCGTGCAGGCCTTGCCATTCGTCCTGCAACTGGCGCGCGCGCACCGCCTTGTCCTCGTCAGACAGCGTTTCGTCGGCTTCCAGGAACTGGATCTGCTTTTCGACATTGCCGCCAAGCACGATGTCGGTGCCACGGCCCGCCATGTTGGTGGCGATCGTGATCATCTCCGGCCGCCCGGCCTGGGCCACGATCTCGGCCTCCTTCGCATGCTGCTTGGCATTCAGCACCCGGTGCGGCAGTTTGGCCTGATCCAGAAGCCCCGAAACAAGCTCGGAATTCTCGATCGATGTCGTGCCCACCAGCACCGGTTGACCACGTTCGTGGCAGTCGCGGATATCGGCCGTGACGGCGTCGTATTTCTCTTTCGACGTCTTGTAGATGAGATCGAGTTCGTCCTTGCGTGCCGTCGGCTTGTTTGGCGGAATGACGACGGTCTCCAGCCCATAGATCTCCTGGAATTCGTACGCCTCGGTGTCGGCAGTGCCGGTCATGCCCGCCAGCTTGGGATAGAGGCGGAAATAGTTCTGGAACGTCACCGACGCAAGCGTCTGGTTCTCACTCTGGATCTTCACGTGCTCCTTGGCCTCGACGGCCTGGTGCAAACCGTCGCTCCAGCGCCGCCCCGTCATCAGGCGCCCAGTGAACTCGTCGACGATGACCACCTCACCATCCTGCACGACGTAATGCTGGTCACGGTGATACAGATGACGTGCCCGCAGCGCCGCATAGACGTGGTGCATCAGCGAGATATTGGCGGGGTCGTAGAGGCTGGCGCCTTCGACCAGCAGACCATTGGCCGCCAACATCTTCTCGGCGTTCTCGTGCCCGCCCTCGGTCAAGAAAATCTGGTGCTGCTTTTCGTCGACGGTGAAATCACCCGCCTCGATGACGCCCTCACCCGTGCGAATGTCCTCCTCGCCGATCTGCTTCTTGAGTTGCGGAACGATGCGGTCGATCGTCACGTACAGATCGGTGTGGTCCTCGGCCTGCCCGCTGATGATCAGTGGCGTGCGCGCCTCGTCGATCAGGATCGAGTCGACCTCGTCGACGATGGCGTAGAACTGGCCTCGCGACATCACGCGGTCGGCCACCTCGTAGACCATGTTATCGCGCAGGTAATCGAAGCCGAATTCGTTGTTCGTGCCGTACGTGACGTCCGCAGCGAACGCAGCCTGCTTCTCCTCACGCTGCAGGCCGGGCACGTTGACACCGACTGTCAGGCCCAGGAAGTTGTACAACCGCCCCATCCACTCGGCATCGCGTCGCGCGAGGTAGTCGTTGACAGTGACGACATGTACGCCTTTGCCAGCGAGCGCGTTCAGATATACCGGCAGGGTGGCAACCAGCGTCTTGCCCTCGCCAGTGCGCATCTCGGCAATCTTGCCCTGGTGCAACGCGATACCGCCGATGAGCTGCACGTCGAAGTGACGCATCTTCAGCGCCCGCTTGCCGGCCTCTCGTACGACGGCAAACGCCTCGGGTAGCAGGTCGTCGAGCGTGGCGCCGTTGGCCAGACGCTGGCGGAAGTCCTCGGTCATCCCGCGAAGGGCGGCGTCATCGAGCTTCTCGAACTTCGGCTCGAGCGCGTTGATCTGCTGCACTTCACGCCGAAAGGTCTTCAGCAGGCGGTCGTTTCGACTGCCGAATATCTGGGTCAGGAACTTGGGCAACATGCGGGCTGGCTCGTTGGGGGGCCCGGCGCCGCGAACATGGGATTGATCGTGGGCCGACACCCGAAGATGGTGCCTGACGGCGCCGGCACAAGAGTCCGGCCCGAAGAAGCGCAAAAGGCAAAGCCCGGCACTTTACCACCCGGTCGTCCGACCACCGGGGAGTTCAGCGCGTCGCTGCGGTCGTCCGGGACGAATTGCGCGCGCCCGCAAGGAAGCGCGCCGGATCCTGCGGAACGCCCTCGACCAGGACCTCGAAGTGCAGGTGCGGCCCGGTCGACCGACCGGTGCTGCCGACTTCGGCGACCACCTGACCGCGACGCACGATGTCACCCCGTTTGACCAGGTACTTGGATGTATGTGCGTAGCGCGTCACCAGCCCGTTTCCATGGTCGATCTCCAAGAGATTGCCGTATTGCGGATGCCAGTCCGCACCGACGACGACACCGCCAGCCGCGGCCTGGATCGGTGTCCCCACCTCGGCGGGAAAGTCCAGGCCGGTATGCAGCGCCGGCCTGCCGGTGATGGGGTCGCTGCGCACGCCAAACCCTGAGCCGACGCCGCCCGACACGGGTTGCGAACTGGGAATCATCAGTGCTTCGAGACGCGCTTCGAACAGCCGTGATTCGACCAGCGTGAAGATGTCCGCGCTGCGATCGACCGCTTCATCGACGCTGGCAACGGACGCCTGCAACTGCTCGAGTGACGGTGTGTCGAGCGGCAGATAAACCCCGCCCTGCGCAGACGACGCGGCGGACGAGCGCCGCAGCGGCGCCAAATCGGCCGGCTTGACGCCCGCGAGACCAGAAACGCGCTCGCCGATGGCATCCAGCTTGACCAGCTTGGCCTGCATCTCGCCCAGGCGCTGCGCCATTGCATCGAGGTTCTCGCGCATGAATCGGTCTCGCTGTGCGAACTCATCTCGAACCACCAACCGAACCACCTGGCTGACCACCGGCCACCCTTCACGCGCCGCCTTCAGAAAGAGGTAGTGGTAAATGGTTCCGGACAGCAGCAGCAGCACGACCGTCAATGCGGCACCGGCGGCCAGCAGCTGCAACCGACTGAATTGGAGAACACGGCTCCTGGTGGAGGAGCTGTGTGTGATCAGGACTTGCATGCTTCGTCTCCTGCCCGCTACGACGAAGTTCCGCCGCGTTCCGATCTGCCCGCCGGAAATGGGATGTGGTGCCGACTATCCGAATCGAACGGATGACCTCCCGCTTACAAGGCGGATGCTCTACCAGCTGAGCTAAGTCGGCTTGGCGCCATGGCCCAATATTGTAGGCGGGTGCCTACTTCACCCGTTTGAGCGCGGGTCGCGCACCCGTGGGGGGTGGTGATGACGGGTCATCGTCGGGCTGATCAGGGCCTGACTCGTCCTGTCGGGCTGGCTCATCCACAGCGGCCAGCCGCAGCCCGGTGGTCGTGGCGGCAGTGCGGACTTCGGTGGACGGCCCCGTGGACGCATCCGCGGACGCGTCGCCATTGGCCGTGGGCACCGGAAACGCCATTCCTTGCCCGTTCTCACGGGCGTAAATGGCCACGACATGGTCGACCGGTACGACGATGTCGCGCCCCACCCCGCCAAAACGAGCCTTGAACTCGATGGACTCGTTTCCAAGTTTCAGTCCGCTGGTCGCCTCGAAACCGACATTGAGCACGATTTCGTTGTTCTTGACGTACTCCATCGGGACTTGCACACGGCCATCGACATAGACGGCGACGTAAGGCGTGAATCCATTGTCCGTGCACCAGTCGTGCAAGGCCCGTATCAGGTAGGGGCGTGTGGACGTGCCTTGGGCGTCCTGGGAGGGCGGCGAATTCATGCCGGACACTCGACGCGCGCTACTTGCGCATGACCTTTTCCGACGGGGTCAGTGCTTCGATGTATGCGGGGCGCGAAAAGATGCGCTCGGCGTACTTGAGCAGCGGCGCAGCGTTCTTGGACAACTCGATGCCGTAGTAGTCCAAGCGCCAGAGCAATGGAGCAATCGCCACGTCGAGCATGGAAAAGTCATCGCCCAACATGTACTTGTTCTTCAGAAAGATCGGCGCCAATTGCGTCAGCCGGTCACGGATCTGTTCGCGCCCCTTTTCGAGCTGCCGCTCGGTCGCCTTGACCCCACGGCCCTCGAGAAGATTCACCTGCGCAAACAGTTCCTTCTCGAAATTGAAGAGGAACAGGCGCACCCGCGCCCGCGCCACGGGGTCGCCGGGCATCAGTTGCGGATGCGGAAAGCGTTCGTCGATGTACTCGTTGATGATGTGCGACTCGTACAGGATCAGGTCGCGCTCGACAAGGATTGGCACCTCGTTGTACGGATTCATCAACGCAATGTCTTCGGGCTTTGCGAAGAGATCGACGTCGCGAATCTCGAAGTCCATTCCCTTCTCGAACAGCACGAAGCGGCAACGGTGCGAGTAGGGGCAGGTGGTTCCGGAGTAAAGGACCATCATGGCGTCGGATTTCCCAATCAACAGCGGGGCACAAGCGCCCCTTCAAACGGCAAACGCAGTGGAGGCCGGAGCCGCCACTGCGCGAATCGGCCCGGCAACTCCGCCGGGCCCACAATGGTCACTTGACGTCTTTCCAGAACACGGCGTTGAGCCGCCAGGTGATCACGAAAAACACGGCCAGGAACAGCAGGACCCATACGCCCAGACGCACACGGTCGTTTTGAACCGGCTCGGACATCCATTGCAGGTAGGCCACCAGATCGGCGACGCGCTCGTTGAACTGCGCAGGATGGATCGAGCCCGCCGAAATCGGATCGAATCCGCTGAAGACGTGCGTCACCTTGGCGGGGTCATGCGGATCCTTCATCTCCTTGAAGACGGCCCGCTGCTGGCCCTGCAGTTCCCAGAGCACGTTCGGCATGCCGACGCTCGGAAACGCCAGGTTGTTCCAACCCGTGGCCTTGGTCTCATCACGGTAGAACGTGCGCAGGAAGGTATAGATGTAATCCGCGCCGGTACCGCCGTCGCCAGATCGCGACCGCGCGATCACGGTCAGGTCGGGCGGCTGCGCTCCAAACCATTCTTTCGCCTGCTTCGCGTCCAAAGAGACCTTCATCGTGTCACCGACCTTGGACTCCGTGAAGAGCAGGTTCGCCTTGATCTGCTCCTCCGTGAGGCCGATATCGCGCAGCCGGTTGTAACGCATGTAGCCGGCGTTATGACAGTTCAGACAGTAGTTGACGAAGATCTTGGCACCGCTCTGCAGCGCGGCCATGTCTGTCACGCGGTCCTTCGGGAACTTGTCCCAGGCAATGCCCCCGGTGGAGGCACTGGCGCCGGTCGCGCCGAAGGCAAGCGCTGCAAGCAGCGTTAGGAGGATTTTCTTCATGGTTGACATGCTTGCGAAGGCCCTCAGTGCGGTGCGAACGTCACGCGGTCGGGCACCGGCTTGAACTCACCGATCCGGCTCCACCAGGGCATCAGCACGAAGAATCCGAAGTAGAAAACGGTACCCGTCTGCGCGATCAGCGTACCGGCCTCCGACGGCGGCTGGATGCCCAGGTATCCGAGGATGACCATGACAACGGCAAAGATCGCGTAGATGAACTTGTGCCAAGTCGGCCGATAGCGGATCGACTTGACCGGACTGTGGTCCAGCCAGGGCAGAAAGAACATGATCACCACCGCGCCGCCCATCACCACCACGCCCCAGAACTTGGCGTCGAAAGTCTTCAGCAGGGCAATCGTCACCAACGCGCCGATCAAGAGTCCCACCTTTGCGGCACCCTTGAGGCGTCCAAACAGCAGACCGGCAACGGCGCCCAGCGCAACGATCCCGACAAAGACATTGACCATCGGGTCCGTCGTTGCGCGAAGCATCGAATAGTAAGGCGTGAAATACCACACGGGGGCGATGTGCGCCGGTGTCTTGAGCGAATCAGCGGGGATGAAGTTGTTGTACTCGAGGAAGTACCCGCCCATCTCCGGCGCGAAGAAGATGATGGCGCTGAAGATGATCAGGAAACCGACCACGCCCATGATGTCGTGCACGGTGTAGTACGGATGGAACGGGATGCCGTCCAGCGGGATACCGGTCTTCGCGTCCTTCTTTGCCTTGATCTCGACGCCGTCCGGGTTGTTCGAGCCGACCTCGTGCAACGCAATGATGTGAGCTGCCACCAGACCGACGAGCACGAACGGGATCGCGATGACGTGGAAGCTGAAGAATCGGTTCAGCGTCGCATCGCTCACGACGTAGTCGCCGCGGATCAACAAGGCCAGGTCGGGTCCGATGAAAGGAACGGCGGCAAACAGGTTCACGATGACCTGTGCACCCCAATAGCTCATCTGGCCCCAGGGCAGCAGATAGCCGAAGAAGGCCTCGCCCATCAGACAAAGGAAGATCGCACAACCGAAAATCCACACCAGTTCACGCGGCTTGCGGTAACTGCCGTACAGCATGCCGCGGAACATGTGAAGGTAGACGACGATGAAGAACGCACTGGCGCCGGTGGAATGCATGTAGCGCACGAGCCAGCCCCACGGCACGTCGCGCATGATGTATTCGACCGAAGCAAACGCAAGATTCGCGTCCGGCTTGTAGTGCATGACGAGAAAGATGCCGGTCACGATCTGGATCACCAGAACGAGCATCGCCAGCGATCCGAAGAAATAGAGCCAGTTGAAGTTCTTCGGTGCGTAGTACTCCGACATGTGCTCCTTGAAGAGCTTCGTCGCCGGGAATCGGTTGTCCACCCACGTCATCAGCTTGAGCGCCATCGGCGCATCGGCTGGAGCTTCCTTGTATTCAGCCATGGAGTCCTCTGAGAATTCTTGCTGTTCGTCGCTGGATAGCGGCGCGCGTCACGCCTTCTTGTCTTCGCCGATCACGACCAAGGTGTCGGACAAATACATGTGCGGCGGAACTTCAAGGTTGTCTGGCGCAGGTTTGTTCTTGAATACGCGCCCAGCCATATCGAACGTCGAGCCGTGGCAAGGACACAGAAAGCCGCCGTGCCAATCGTCCGGCAACGACGGCTGCGCCCCAGGCTGGAATTTGTCGCCGGGCGAGCATCCAAGATGCGAGCAGATGCCCACGCCAATGAACACTTCCGGCTTTATCGAGCGGTACTGGTTCTTTGCATAGGGTGGCGTCGGGTACTGCGTACGGTTGGAAGCCGGGTCGGCAAGCTGAGGCTCGGTCAGCTTCAGCGACTCGAGTTGCTCCGGCGTGCGCCGCACGATCCAGACGGGCTTGCCGCGCCACTCGACAGTGAGCTTCTCACCCGGCTTCACGACGGAAATGTCGACCTGTACGGGCGCACCGGCGGCCTTGGCGCGTTCGGACGGCGTAAACGTGCTGATGAAAGGCACTGCAACGGCAGCACCACCGACGGCGCCGGCACCGCAGGTGATGGCAATCCAAGTACGGCGGCTCGGGTCTGCGACGGCGTCACTCATGAAGTTCCTCTGGACTGGCTCAGCTTGCGAATCAACCCGGCATTCTAGCGGAGCGTCGAGGCACCTTCCTTCGATCCCCGCCCTTGACGGCCACTGCAAACCCGCCTACCGTCCGCCCGCCTCGCGGGATCGCGCTGGCAGCTTCGCTCGACGAAGCAGTCAAACAACACAAGAGGATCGAAGAAAATGAGTTTTACTTCAGAGTTCAAGGAGTTTGCGCTCAAGGGCAACGTGATGGATCTCGCCGTGGGCGTGATCATTGGCGGGGCATTCGGCAAGATTGTCGATTCCCTCGTCGGCGATGTGATCATGCCGATCGTCGGCAAGATCTTTGGCGGTCTCGACTTCAGCAACTATTTCATCCCACTTTCCGGCCAGACCGCTGCCACGTTGGTGGAAGCGAAAAAGGCCGGCGCCGTGCTGGCCTACGGCAGCTTCATCACCGTGGCATTCAACTTCATCATTCTGGCTTTCATCATCTTCCTGATGGTCAAGCAGATGAATCGCATGAAGGCTGAAGCGCCGCCAGCCCCGCCGGCGCCGACGCCAGAAGATGTCGTCTTGCTGCGCGAGATCCGCGACAGCCTGAAAAAGTAACAACTTCACCCTACGGCGCGGTGCGGGCCGTGCCGATATCTGAGACAGCGCGGCCTCCTGGATGGAGGCCCGCGTCTCACGAATGCATGCCGCGCCCGTCGTCCGACTTCCTGCCGTTCTCGAACCACCCTCGCAGCGCTTGAAAGCCGCTGCGGCGGTGGCCTGCGAGCGCACGATCGAGTGCTTGGGGCTGTCCGCCCTGGCGGCTGCAAACGTCTTTCAGCGCGACGCCCTGCTTGCGGCCCAGTTCGAACTCAATCGAAAGGCGCCGCTGCTTCTCCTGACGTTTGGCAAGACCCTCGACGAACGTCTGGTACGCGAGGTACGTCCGTCGGGCGTGGCAGACGCGCAGTCGCCGGCAAGCTGGGACTCGCTGAGTCTGGTCGACGACCATGAGGTCGAGGCACAGGTCGTGGCCGAGCGTTTCGGACTGGAAATCAGCCAGGGGTGCGACTGGGAACTTCGCGAACTCGACGGTTACGTGTCCGGTCTCCTGGCCGCGGCCGGCGCACGCCGGCATGGGTTGGATCGAAACCCGCTTCGGCCCGAAACGATTGGTTACGCCATGATTCGGGCGATCGAATCGACATCCGAAAGACCCGAGGTCCGCAAGGTCCTGGAGAGCGAACTGGCCCGCTCGTGGGCGGCGACCATGTCGCAAACCTACGCAGGTCTGATCGCGGACCTGCGAGGCTCAGGTATCCAGGCGGCACGCATGGGCGTGCGCCAGACCGATCGTCCCCAGCACGACGCCGGCCGTTCGCGGCCGGGCGAATTTGACGGTAGCGGCTCGCATTTACCGCGGCGGGCTCCGGATTTCTCAGATTCGCAGCGTCAGGCACCGTTCAGGTCGAGCGGCCGCGGTACTGGAGCGGGGCTCGCGTCAGCCAGCGGCTTTGGCCGTGCGACCCGCGCGGAAGTGGCCAATGCCTACGGTCATCGCCGGGCCCCGATGGGACAGGTCGATGCCGAACTGATGGCGTTGATGCGCCGGCTGACGAGCAGCGACGCTTACAAGGCGGGTGAAACCGGCGCGTTTGACAGCGGCCCGGACAGCTTCGAGGAAGTCACCGAGGAAGGGCTGCGCCTGGCGGCGCCGAATGTAATCCGCGCCCACCGCGAGGAACTGCGGCAGGCCTCGGGTGGTGCTCTCGATCACATGGTGATCGACGTGGTCGGCAGCCTGTTCGACCAGATCCTGTCGGATCCCAAGGTGCCCCCACAACTGGCGCGCCAGATCGGCCGCCTGCAGCTGCCCGTGCTGCGCACCGCGCTCGGCGACCCGTCCTTCTTCTCGTCCCGCAAGCACCCGGTGCGCCGGTTCATCAACCGCATCGCCTCGCTCGCGACAGCGCTCGACGATCTTGACGACGAGCGCGGCCGCAAGTTCCTGAAGCTCGTGCGCGAATTGGTCCAGGGCATCGTCGACGGCGACTTCGACCAGGCCGACGTCTACGAACACAAGCTGGCGGAACTCGAGCGATTCGTCGCAGAGCAGGCCCAGGAAGAAGTCGCCGAGCAGGGCGACGCCGTGGCCCTGCTGGCGCACAAGGAAGGTGAAATTCGCGTTCAGCAACGCTATGCGGAACAGCTTCAAGGTGGCCTGCAGCCGCTCTCGGTGCCTGATTTCGTGCGCGATTTTCTGGCCGACGTCTGGAGCCAGGTACTGTTAAAGGCGACAAGGCAGGACGGTTCGGACAGCCCGCGTGCGGCCCGCATGCGGCATGCGGGCCGCGCCCTCTTCATGAGCGTGCAGCCCAAGGGAACGTCGGCGCAGCGCAAGGACTTTCTGGTTCAGTTGCCCAAACTGATGCAGGAAATCAACGAGGGCATGAACCTCATCGGCTGGCCCGAAACGGCCAAGAAGACTTTCTTCGGGTTGCTGTTGCCGGCCCATGCCCAGTCGCTGAAGGGCGAGGGACTTCGAACCCTGGACTTCAACCTGCTCGCTCGCGAAGTCGACCAGGTGTTCGAGCAGCCCGTGCCGTCGCCAGCCGATCTGTCGCCGGTCGGCGACCCGTCCATGATCCACGAAGACGCCATCCTGCCGGCGTTCACTGCCGAGGAGGCGCAACAAATCGGACTTCTTTCCGAGGGGGCCGTCGACTGGAACGCACAGGTCGACGTCGATCTGACTGCAGAGGCGCCCGTCACGGAAGGCGATATCGCCATCGCCGGCATGCCGCAGCCCGAGGCCGTGGAGCCCACACAAGGCCGTTCGCTCGCCGACCATGTGCAGATCGGCTTCGCCTACCAGATGCACATCGACGGGCAGTGGCAGAAGGTGCGGCTGACTCACGTGAGCCCTGGGCGGACCTTTTTCGTATTCACGCGTGGCAAACGCCACAAGCAGGCGATTTCGCTGACACAGCGCATGCTGGTGCGGCTGTGCGACGGCAACAGGCTGCGAGCCTTTGAAAGTGCGTATCTGCTGGAGCGGGCGACGGCTCGGGCGCGCCGCCAGTTGGCAACCATCAGGCCGTCGGCAGCGCTGCACTGACCGCGGCCCGGGCGTAGCGTATCGCCGCCACGAGACTGGAGGCATCCGCCAAGCCTCGCCCGGCGATGTCGAACGCCGTGCCGTGGTCGGGGCTGGAGCGGACGAATGGCAACCCCAGCGTCACATTCACGCCGGACTCGACACCCAGGTATTTGACAGGGATCAGGCCGTGGTCGTGTGTCATCGCGACGACGATGTCGAATTCGCCCGGATGCCCCTGTACATGCCGCGCACGCATGAAGACCGTGTCGGGCGCGAAGGGCCCGCGCGCGTCGATGGCTTCAGCCTGCGCGGCCCGCACGGCGGGGCCGATGACGCGCAATTCCTCGTCGCCGAAGAGTCCGCCCTCACCTGCGTGCGGATTCAACCCCGCAACGCCGATGCGCGGCCGAGGCTGGCCCCAGCCCGATGCGGCCGCATGCGCGATGCGAAGCGTCTGCAGCACGGCCTCGAATGTGACCGCCTCGATGGCGGTGCGCAGAGACTGGTGGATCGTCACCAGCACGACACGCAGCTCCTCGTTCGCCAGCATCATCCGCACGGCCGGCGCATCACCCCCTCGCGCGGCCAGCGCCTGAAGCATCTCGGTATGTCCCGGGAACGGGATGCCGGCAGCCGCCAGTGCCTCCTTGTGGATCGGAGCCGTCACCAGCACGGTGGCACGCCCCGCCAGAACCAGGCTTGTCGCAGCCTCGATGCAGACCGCCGCCGCCTGACCGGCGCGGGCATCGACGCGGCCCCACGGCAGCGACCCCAGATCCGGCGGCAGGCCTGCGGGTTCGAGCACCGGAATGCATCCGTCAGGCACCTCGGTGACATCGCACAGATCGCCCATCACAGCGATGACCGGCGCGGTCGGAACGAGTGCTGCCGCACGCCGCATCGCGCCCGCGTCGCCGATCACCACACAGCCCTTTGCATGACCGAGCGCAAATGCCTTCACGATGCATTCGGGACCGATGCCGACGGCGTCGCCCATCGTGAGCAGCATGGGGCGCGCGTTCGATTCATCGGACGCTGCTCGCGGTTCGGCGCTGCGCGCCGTGCGTTCCGGAACCTTCGCGTTGGAGCTGCCGCTTGCACTCATGCGGGATTCGGTATGTCGATGAACCGGTGCTCGAGACCGAAGTGCCGCGCCACGTCGGCAGCCACCGCCGCCGCGCCGAAACGTTCTGTCGCATGGTGTCCGCACGCCAGATACGCGACGCCGGTCTCGCGCGCGAGGTGGGCCTGAGGCTCGGAAATCTCGCCCGTCAAGTACGCGTCCGCACCGGCGGCGATGGCCGCTTCGAAGTATCCCTGGGCGCCGCCGGTGCACCACGCCAGTCGGCGCAGCGGCCGGCCATCGCCGGGGATGCACAGCGGCGCTCGCTGAAGGACGTGAGAGACGCGGACTTCCAGCCCGGCAGCGGTGGTGTGCTCGAGCGCCGGACCGATGAAACCCAGCGCCTGGTCCCCGAACCTGGCGTCCGCGCGCAGGCCCAGCCGGAGACCGAACTGCGCGTTGTTGCCGAGTTCCGGGTGGGCGTCCAGCGGCAGGTGAAATGCAAAGAGGCTGATGTCGTGCCGGATCAGGCGCGCAAGCCTTTCACGCAGCCAGCCGGTGATGCGGCCGTCCTGCCCGCGCCAGAACAGCCCGTGGTGGACCAGCAAGGCATCGGCACCTGCATCGACCGCCGCGTCGATGAACGCCAGGCTCGCCGTGACGCCTGAGACGAGCCGCCGGACCTCGGGCTTTCCCTCGAGTTGCAGGCCGTTCGGCCCATAATCCTTGAAGCTGTCCGCTGCGAGCAATTCGCGCAGATAGGCGTCGATCTCCGAACGTTGGGCCATGTAGTTGCTCTAGCAATGCGCAGAACCTGGTTGATTTTCTCCCAAGCCGTCACTGTCGCGCTGGCGGTGCTGTTCGTGCTCGTCACGCTCAAGCCCGAATGGCTTCGAGGGCGCGCACCCTTGCCCCCGACGGTATCGCTCGTCGAGGCGCCCGCATGGCCAGCATCGGGTGCATCGAGCGTCTCTTCCATGAGCTTCAGCGCCGCCGCACGAGCAGCCATGCCGGCGGTGGCGAGCATCACGGCGCAGAAGGCACCCGTGCGCAACCCGCACATGGACGACCCGGCATTCAGGTTCTTCTTCGGCGACCGTTCGCAATTCGCGCAGCCGCAGATCGGCCTCGGCTCGGGGGTCATCGTGGCATCCGAGGGCTACCTCCTGACCAACCACCATGTAATCGACGGCGCAGACGATATCGACGTGCAGTTGGCCGACGGCCGCGAGGCACGTGCACGCCTTGTAGGCTCCGATCCCGAAACGGACATTGCGGTACTCAAGATCGAGTTGCCCGCGCTGCCCGTCGTCGCGCTGGGCGATCCGGCACGGCTGCAGGTCGGCGATGCGGTACTCGCGATCGGCAACCCGTTCAACGTCGGGCAGACCGTGACCGCCGGCATCGTCAGCGCGCTAGGGCGGAATCGACTGGGGCTGTCGGCGTTCGAGAACTTCATCCAGACCGACGCCGCCATCAACCCCGGAAACTCGGGGGGCGCGCTGGTCGACGTGCGCGGCGCGCTGGTCGGCATCAACACCGTCATCTATTCCCAGGGGGGAGGCAGCCTGGGCATCGGTTTCGCCGTACCGGTGGACGTGGCGCGCGAGGTCATGACCGCGATCCTGAAGGACGGCCGGGTGATTCGCGGCTGGATCGGCGTGGAGTCACGCGAGCTGACGCCCGAGATCGTCGAATCACTTGGCCTGGGTGTGAACAGTGGAGTGCTCGTGACCGGTGTGCTGCAGGACGGCCCGGCCAGCGCCGCCGGACTCCGTCCTGGCGACGTGGTCACGCGCATCGGCAACGTGCCCGTCACGACCCAGGTCGAGCTCTTGAAGGCCGTGGCGTCGCTGCGACCGCAAGCCACGGTCAGTGTTGCCGTGCAGCGCAGCGGCAAGGCGGTCGAACTCGCCCTGACTGTGGGGCAGCGACCACCCCCTGGACCACGCTGAGGCGCTGCTCAGGCCTCGGTTTCTGCGTCGGGAGCCTGCGTATGCTTGATGAACATCCGCGCGGCGACGATGCCGATCTCATAGAGGATGCACATCGGCACGGCCAACGCCAGTTGCGAGATCACGTCCGGCGGCGTCACGACCGCCGCGACGATGAACGATCCGACGACGAAGTAACCGCGCATCTTCTTCAGCTGGTCGATTGACACGATGCCCATGCGCGCAAGCACGATCACCGCGATCGGCACTTCGAAGGCAATGCCGAAGACGAGGAAAAGCGTCAGGACGAAACCGAAGTACTGCTCGATGTCTGGCGCCGCGGTGATGGCGGATGGCGCGAAAGCCTGGATGAACTTCGACATGCCAGGGATCACCAGAAAGTAGCAGAACGCCACGCCGACGAAGAACAGGATCGTGCTGGAAATCACCAGCGGCAGCATGAGCTTCTTCTCATGCGAATACAGGCCCGGAGCGACGAACGCCCACACCTGGAAGAGGACGACCGGCAGGGCGACAAGAAAGGCCGCCATCAAGGTGATCTTCAGCGGCACCAGGATAGGCGAGATCACGTTCGTGGCGATCAGCTTGGCTCCTTGCGGCAGGTGCGCCACCATCGGCTGGGCCAGCAGGTCGTACAGGCCGGCGGGTCCGGGCCAGAACGCCAGCACGCCAAAGGCAATGCCCACCGCGATGAGTGCGCGGATCATTCGGTCGCGCAATTCGACCAGGTGGGTGACGAACGGCGCCTCGGTGCCTTCGAGCTCGTCCTTCTTGATGTCGTCGGCGCTCATCGGGCGGTCTTCACGCCCGGCGGCCGGAAGCGGGCCACGCGGGCGGCGCCCGACTGCGCCTTGGCGCGGACCCCGTGCCGCTGCTTGTACCAGTGGGGCATGGCTCCCCGCTTGAGGCGCCAGTTCTTTTTCGGGTGCCGGTACGAAGGGGCGCCGGGCTCCATGCCGTCATGCAGCGACGTGCCCGCCGATCCGTCGAGGGACGACGTCACCGAGGCCCAGTCCTTGTCGAAGGCGGTCGATGCCTCGTTGATTTCCTGCTGCACGGTCTGCTCGACGTTGCGGGCCGCATCCTCGAATTCGGTCTTCATCTTCTTGAGCTCCTCGAGCTCGATCGACCGGTTGACCTCGGCCTTGACGTCGGCCACGTAGCGTTGTGCCTTGCCGAAAAGGTGGCCCACCGTGCGGGCGACCTTGGGCAACTTCTCCGGGCCGATGACGATGAGCGCCACCGCCCCGATGAGGGCGATCTTGTCGAATCCGAAGTCGATCATGGGGCCCCGCGGGGCGCAATGGCGCGCGGCATCGGCTGAGCGTCAGCTCTTCGTCTTGGCTTCGACGTCCACCGTATTGGCGTCGTTCGACTTCCGGGCAGTGACCTGCTGCGTGGGCTCTGCGGCTTCGTCCGCAGCGTCGTTGGCGCCCTTGACACCATCCTTGAAGCCCTTGACCGCGCCGCCGAGGTCCGACCCGATGTTCTTGAGCTTTTTGGTACCGAAGATCAGCACCACGACCAGCAGCACGATGAGCCAATGCCAGATGCTGAAGGAACCCATGTCTATTCTCCTGAAGGGGAACCCGGCATTCTAGGGGAGGGGCGCATCACCCGCGTGTCCAGGGGCGTGGGCCGCCAAACACGTGCATGTGCAAGTGGTACACCTCCTGCCCCCCGTCGCGCCCGGTATTGATGACCGTCCTGAAACCATTCTCGACGCCCAGTTCCCGCATGAGCCGTGGCGCGAGACCGAGCATCCGGCCCAGCAAGGCATCGTGTTCCGGAAGGACATCCGCGAGCGTTGCCACATGCACCTTCGGGATCACGAGCACGTGCACCGGTGCCCATGGGTTGATGTCGTGGAACGCGAGAAGTTCCTCGTCCTCGTAGGCCTTGCGTGACGGGATCTGCCCGGCAACGATCTTGCAGAAGACGCAGTTCGGATCGGCACTCATTCGGTTCGGCCTTTCATACGGGAAAGACGGGTTGGCCCTCGGTCAGCCTGAGCCAGCCCTTGACCACGCGGTAGATCATCCATACCCAGGCGGCGAACCAGATCGCGAACCCGACGAGCACGAAGACCAGCGCACCACCGACGAGTCCCCACACCAGCCCCCACCAGAAGGTGCGGATCTGCCAGTCGAAATGACTCTGGTAGATGGTGCCAGCCACGTCGTCGCGCTTGACGTAGTTGACGATCACTGCCACCAGGGCAGTGAAGCCGCCGGTCATGTAACCCAGCGCCTGCAGCACGTAGACCACCATCGTCACGTTCTTCAGTCCGGCCAATTCTTCTGCCGAGCGCGCCGGCCGGCCGCCTGCGTCGACGACGTCGTTCACGGGCCCTCCTGCTGCTCGCGCGCACGCACCTTGCGCAAGGCGAATTCCTCGAGCCCGGACAGGCCCTCGCGGCGGCGAAGCTCGGCCAGAACATCGGCCGGTTGAAGGCCGTGCGCCGCCAGCACGATCATCGAGTGGAACCACAGGTCGGCGACCTCGCCGACGAGCTTGAGTGCGTCGCGGTCCTTGGCCGCCATCACCACCTCGGTAGCCTCTTCGCCGACCTTCTTGAGCATCGCGTCGTCGCCCTTCGCGAAGAGGCGCGCCACGTAACTCTTTTCGGGGTCGCCGCCGCGGCGGGATTCGATCACCGCGGCGAGACGCGCCAGCGTGTCATCGGACGTCGTGTCGTCGGTCATGGCTTGCGGTAGATTGCGGCGGGGTCCTTGAGCACCGGGTCGACGGCCCGCCACTGCGCCCCATCCAGCCGCTGGTAGAAACATGAATGCCGGCCAGTGTGGCAGGCGATCCCTGGCTCGTGGCCCAGTTGCGTCACCTTGAGCAGCACCACGTCGTTGTCGCAATCCAGGCGGATGTCATGCACCGTCTGGACATGACCCGATTCCTCGCCCTTGTGCCACAGGCGCTGCCGCGAGCGGCTCCAGTAGACCGCCTGGCGATGTTCGGCGGTCAGTGCCAGCGCCTCGCGGTTCATGAAGGCGAACATCAGCACGTCGTTGCTTTCGACCTCCTGCGCGATCACGGGCACAAGGCCATCGCGGTCCCAGTGGATATCGTCGAGCCAGCTCATGCACCGAGTTTAGTGGGTCGGCCCGGAATGGCCGCGCTCGGCGGCAAACCAGTCGAGCACGGGAACCGTGCCGGGCAACACCGGCGCGCTCGCGACCGGCAAGGTCTCCCAGGCCATTTGCTGGCCCTCGCGCATCTCGAAGTCGCCGGTCCAGTCGAACACCTTGCAGAAGTGCAGGCGCACCCGGGCGTGCGGGTAGTCGAATTCCTTCACCTGCCACGGGTGCGCGGCACCGATCGTGATGCCGATCTCTTCATGCAATTCACGACGCAGCGCCTGGTCGACGGTCTCGCCAGGCTCGAGCTTGCCGCCCGGAAATTCCCAATAGCCCGCGAACACCTTGCCTTCGGGCCGGCTGGTCAACAGGAAGGCGCCGTCCGGTCGCACCAGAACGCCGACCGCCACGTCCACCGGCCTGCGCGTTGGCGAGGGCGCCCGGTCCACCGGAGCCTCCTGGGGCGCGCCTTGCGAACCGTCGATCGCCGCGGCGCGACTCATGCCAGGCGCGCCGCATAGTCGCGCGCAAACTGCTGCGCCACCCGGCCGGATCTCGATCCGCGCTCCAAAGCCCACACGAGCGACTCCTGGCGTGCCACGCCAATGGCGTCCTCAGGGACACCGAAGCTGCACAGCCACTGGGCCACGATCGCCAGGTATTCGGCCTGCGTGAAAGGGTAGAAGCTGACCCAGAGCCCGAAGCGCTCGGACAACGAGATCTTCTCCTCGACCACCTCGCCCGGATGCACCTCGCCGTCCTCGGTGTGCTGATAGGAAAGGTTCTCCTTCATGTACTCCGGCAGCAGGTGGCGTCGGTTGCTGGTGGCGTAGATCAGCACGTTGTCGCTCGACTGCGAAACCGAGCCGTCGAGAATCGACTTCAACGCCTTGTAGCCGGGTTCGCCTTCGTCGAAGCTCAGATCGTCGCAGTAGACGATGAATCGCTCCGGTCGCTCGGCCACCAGATCCACCAGGTCGGGCAGGTCCACGAGGTCGCCCTTGTCCACCTCGATCAAGCGCAGCCCCCGGCCCGAAAACTCGTTGAGGCAACCCTTGATCAACGAGCTCTTGCCAGTGCCCCGAGCACCCGTGAGCAACACGTTGTTCGCCCCGCGCCCGGCCACGAATTGCGCGGTGTTGCGTACGAGGCGCTCCTTCTGCGGCTCGATCTCCTTCAGATCTGACAGCCGGATCGTGCCGACATGCCGCACCGGCTCGAGCACCGCCACGTGGCCGCGGCGTCGGTAGCGGAACGCGACGGACGCTGCCCAGTCCGGCGGTGAGGCGGGATGCGGCAGCACCGCCTCCAGCCGCTCGAGCACGCGTTCTGCGCGCGCCATCAGGTTTTCGATCGAACTCATAGGACCGCAGTGTATTCAGGGCAGGGGCCGAACCTCGTCGTCTGCAACGACGAAGCAGCGGTCTTCAGGCCCGCGCCGCACCACGTGCAGCCCGGTGAAATCGCCGAACGCCGGCAGGACACCCAAGTCAGGGCCGAAGTGGAAACACGGCAGGCGCATCCGGTCGAGCCCCTGTCCGACGACCGCGCCAGGATGCAGGTGCCCCGCCAGCACATAGGCACCGTCAACGGGCTTCGGGTGGTGGCACAGAGCCAGCGGCCCGATGAACCATGGTTCATCGACGACGTCGATTTGCCACTCTTTCGGCGGATCACCGGCATGCCGGTCGTGATTGCCCCGTACCAGGCGCATCGCAACGCCTGCGTGGTGCGCGCGCCAGTCCGCAACGGCGGTCATCACACGTGGCGAGCGCCCGGACCGCGCATGCAGCAGATCACCGAGAAAGAGGACTTCACGCGCCGCAAGCCGGTCGATCAGCGCACCGAGTCGCGCCAGGTTCGCTGCCGTCGTCCCGCCCGGCACCGGCACCCCGAGTCGGCGGAACGACTGGGCCTTGCCGAGGTGGGCATCCGCGACGAGCAAGGTTCGCTCGTCCTGCAGCCACGCCGCACGCTCGGCCAGCAGCGTCAGCGGTCGTCCGCCGACCTGCACGGTCAGGGACCTCGACATGACCGCACACTCAGTGGGTAAGGCGGTCGAGCGTGAGCTCGAGATGCTCCACCGGCGAGCGCTTGAAGCCCGAACGCGCATAGCGCTGCAGGCGGCCCGCAATCTGGGCCACCAGTGCCGATGCGAGCGCCGCAGCGTCCACCGTAGGGGTCGGTGAACCGGCGGCCTCGGCCGCCATGCGCAGACTCTGCCGCAGCTGGGACTCGACACGGTCGAAAAATTGATTCATGCGCGCAATCAAGCGCTCGTGCTCGAAGACGAGGGCGTCTCCCACCATCACACGTGTCATGCCAGGATTCTTCTCGCCGAACTGCAACACGACGGTCGTGATGCGTTGCGCCTGGACCGCACCCGACGGCTCGCGGTCGACGATCTGGTTGACGAGCGTGAAGACGCTCGATTCGATGAATTCGATCAAGCCCTCGAACATCTGCGCCTTGCTCGCAAAGTGCCGATACAGCGCAGCCTCGCTCACCTGCAGCCTGGCAGCCAAGGCCGCGGTGGTGATTCGTTCTGCGCCCGGTTGCTCGAGCATGCTGGCCAGCGTCTGGAGAATCTGTACCCGCCGCTCGCCGGGGCGCGGCCGCTTTCTGGCCGGGGCATCGGGGACGTGCGCGGCGTCAGGGACAGCGTCTTCTTCGGGTGTCTCGGACATCGCGTTGGACTGTTCGGCAAGGGGGGTGCAAACGATTCTTGCACACGGCCCGTGCGCGAACTGGGGCTGGTAAACACTGACTTCACCCCCGCGAATGGAGGTCGCGCAGACCGCGGATTCGACGGTCCACATAGCCCGGCCGCCGCCGCATCTTTGCCGCCTCGGGTCGGCCCGCCAACGCTTGACAGGCCCAGCGTTGCATCCACACGGTCTGCATGCCCACCCGGCGGGCCGACTTCTGGTGCTCCAGCGTATCTTCCACCAGCACGCAGCGCGACGGGTGTACACGCAGACGGGCCGCCGTGCGTCGCAGCATCCTGGCGTCGGGCTTGGGCCGAAGGTGGCCGAACATGTGCATGTCCTCGATCGAAATCACGCCATCGAACCAGCGCCCGATGCCGAGCACGCCGAGCACACGACACGCATACGCGAGCGGGGCATTCGTCAGGATGTACCGCCGTCCACGCAGGCGCTTCAACGCCGCGAAGTCGTGTGCATGCCCGTGAACCCGTGCCTCCAGACCCGGTAGCAGATGGGTGTGATGCAGGAAGTGCGCTGCCTTGACGCCGTGGTGGCGGATCAACCCCAGCAGCGTGGCACCGTAGCGCAACCAGTACTGGCGGCGCAATTCGTCGGCCTGTGCGGCATCGACGCCGAGCTCGCTGACCATGTAGGCACTCATGCGCTCGGTCAGGTCGCCGAACGCCGCGTGAGATGCGTTGTGCAGCGTATTGTCGAGGTCGAAAAGCCAGACCGGGCCAGGCACCTGCACGCTGTGGCGCCCTAGTGCGACCGGATCATCGTGCCGTACGCCTGATCGGTCAGGATCTCCAACAGCATCGCATGCGGCACGCGGCCGTCGATGATGTGGACCGCGTTCACGCCACCCTTGGCGGCGTCGAGCGCGCCGCTGATCTTGGGCAGCATGCCGCCGCTGATGGTGCCGTCGGCGAACAGTTCATCGATCTCGCGCGCCGACAGGTCTGTCAGCAACTGGCCCGCTTTGTCGAGCACGCCCGGCGTATTGGTCAACAGCATCAGCTTTTCGGCCTTCAGCACTTCGGCCAGCTTGCTGGCGACCAGGTCGGCGTTGATGTTGTAGCTTTCGTTGGCCTCGCCGAAGCCGATCGGGCTGATCACCGGAATGAACTGGTCGTCCTGCAACGCCTTGACGACGCTCGGGTCGATGGACGTGATCTCGCCGACCTGGCCGACGTCGTGCTCCTTCGCCGGGTCGTTCTTGTCCACCATCTTCAGCTTGCGAGCCCGGATCAGCCCGCCGTCACGCCCGGTCAGGCCCACGGCCTTTCCGCCGGCCGCGTTGATGAGGCCGACGATGTCCTGCTGGACCTGTCCCGCCAAGACCCATTCGACGACTTCCATCGTCTCCTCGTCGGTGACCCGCATGCCCTGGATGAAGGTGCCCTTCTTGCCGACGCGGGTCAGCGCCTCGTCGATCTGCGGCCCGCCGCCGTGCACCACGATCGGGTTCATGCCCACCAGCTTGAGCAACACGATGTCTTCGGCAAAGTCCTGCTGCAGCCCAGGGTCGGTCATCGCATTGCCACCGTACTTGATCACCAGCGTGCGGCCGTGGAACTTGCGGATGTAGGGCAAGGCCTGTGCCAGGATCTCGGCCTGGTCGCGCGGCGTGATGTGGTCGAGGGGGTGTTCGGACACGGTGCTCATGGTGGGGTACCGGCGGTAGGGTAGGCGGCATTGTAAGAAGGCGACGGCTGGAACCCGGTCCGATTGCACGGGATCTGCGGCACCGCAAGTCGCGATGCCTTCTGATGCGCTAACATTTTCAGATGTTGTCTCGATGCCGTCGTTGGAGCGTTTGGCTTGCGTGGCTGGCTTTGGCCATGCTGCCGCTGCGCGGCTGGGCCAACGTCACGATGCACATGCCCGTGGCGCCCGAGCACAGCGCTGTCGTGACGGGGGCCGCGCACGCCGCCTGCCACGGAGACCAGGCCGACACGTCATCCAAACCGTCGGTGCCTGCGTGCAGCCTTTGTGATCTCTGCAATGGGATGGCCCTGTCGCAGCTGACGTCAGCGGTGGGCACCGAGGAGGCCAGGCATCCCATGGTGGGCCTTGCGCCGTCGCTTCGTCTGGCCGGCGAGCCGCCCCCCTTCTTCCGTCCTCCCAGAGCCTGACACTCC
Organism: Rubrivivax sp.; assembly: GCA_024641945.1. Lineage (GTDB taxonomy): Bacteria > Pseudomonadota > Gammaproteobacteria > Burkholderiales > Burkholderiaceae_C > Rubrivivax. The sequence goes on from JAHECD010000006.1 coordinate 38,871, forward strand.
GGTCGGCCCGCTGCGTGCGGGCCTCGCGGGCCTGCGCTCGGGCGTCAGGCATCGGTGCCCCACTCGGGGTGCCATTCAGGACCGACGGATGACGATGAAAAACACCCTTTTTGGCAGCGCGCTGGCGCTGCTTCTTTCGGCATGCGCCACGGCACCCGCCGACAAGGCCCTGGTCGACGCAGACCGATGGGTCCAGCAGGCAGGCTCGCCGGCGCCGCGGATGGCGATCGACGACCGCACGCGTGCGCAACTGGCCGATGCTCGGCGACGGACGCTGCAAGGGGATCTCACCGAAGCCGCTGCCCTCGACCTCGCCCTCGGCAGCAGCCCCGCTGTCCAGGCCTTGCTGGCCGACGGGTGGGCGATGCAGTCGGCCACCGCACAAGGTGCGACCTGGCCTCGGATCGGTCTGGCCTTCGAGCGCATGTCCGGCGGCGGCGACGTCGTGCTCACGCGCACGCTGTCGGTCGGTCTGGCCGAACTGGTGACGCTCCCGCTGCGCCGCGCCGAAGCCGACCGTCAGCTCGCCGTGCAGCGTGTTCAGCTGGCGCGTGACCTGCTGGCGCTGCACGCGGCGGTTCGCCAACAATGGGTGCGCGCGGTATCGGCAGGCCAACTGCTCGACTATCACGCACAACTGCTCGAGGTGGCCGAGGCCGGCGACGACCTCGCGCTGCGGCTGCAGAAGGCAGGCAACTTCAGCGCGCTGCAGCGCATGCGCGAACAGGCCTTCCTGGCCGATGCGCAGGCCCAGATGGCGCGCGCGCGGCTTGCGGCGACGACCGAACGCGAAGCGCTCGTTCGCCTGATGGGGCTGACGGCCGACGAGGCGGAAAATCTGCGCTGGCCGAAGCATGTACCCGATCTGCCGAAGACCCCCCGCGAGCAGTCTGATGTCGTGCGCGCCGCTTCCGGCGAACGCCTCGACGTGGCCGTCGCACAGGCGCAGTGGCAGGCGGCCTCCGGCCGGGACCGCAACGCATGGTCGGGGGTGCTCGATGCCGAACTGGCCCTGAAGAAGGAGACCGCCACCGGCGGCAGCAGTGCACGGGGTGGAGAGATCGCGCTGTCGATCGCCGCGCCGGGCGCAGCAGTGCTGCAGCGCCAGGGCTTGAGTGCTGCCGCGCTGGCAGCAGGACACCGTGTCGCCCAGGCACGCATCGATGCCACATCGACCGTGCGTGAACGACACGCGGCCTACCTCACGGCCCACGGGCTGGCGACCCATTTCCGCGACAGCGTGGTGCCCCTGCGCAAGACCATCGCCGACGAGATGCTGCTGCGCTACAACGGCATGCTTTCGAGCGTGTTTGCGCTGCTCGCCGATGCCCGCGCTTCGGCCAGTGCGGTGATCGGTGCCATCGAGGCACAACGCGATTTCTGGCTCGCCAGCGCAGCGCTCGATGCGGCCATCCTCGGTGCGCCTTCGGCCGCGCCGGGGATGCAGGCTGCGATGCCTGCTGCCAATGACAACAACGGGGGGCACTGAGATGACGTCGCGCAGAAACTTTCTGACCGGAGCAGCGATCGTCGGCGCCACGGCCGTCGGCCGCTCGGCGCTCGCCGCCGTGCCCGACATTGCGACGGCGCCGCTGCCGACCGCCAATACCGCCGTCCCGCTGCACCCGAAGGACGGGCAGCCTTACCAGCCCGTGGTCACGCTCAACGGCTGGACCTTGCCGTGGCGCATGAAGAACGGCTGGAAGGAATTCCATCTGGTCGCCGAGCCGGTGCAGCGCGAACTCGCGCCCGGCATGACCGCGCAGCTCTGGGGCTACAACGGCAGTTCGCCGGGTCCGACGATCGAGGTCGTCGAGGGCGACAAGGTGCGCCTCTTCGTCACGAACAAGCTGCCCGAGCACACCGCCGTGCACTGGCATGGCCAGCGCCTGCCCTCGGGTATGGACGGCGTGGGCGGCCTCACGCAGCCGCAGATCCAGCCGGGCAAGACCTTCGTCTACGAATTCGAGGCGCGGCGGTCGGGCACGTTCATGTACCACCCGCACGCCGACGAGATGACGCAGATGGCGATGGGCATGATGGGCCTGTGGATCACCCATCCGCGTGATCCGAAGCGCACGCCGGGCTACGCTCCGGTCGATCGCGATTTCTGTTTCCTGCTCAACGCCTTCGACATCGAGCCCGGCAGTGCGACGCCCAAGATCATGACGATGCTCGACTTCAACCTCTGGTGCTGGAACAGCCGCGTCTTCCCGGGCATCGACAGCCTCGCGGTGCGCCTGGGCGACCGGGTGCGCATCCGCGTGGGCAACCTGACGATGACCAACCACCCGATCCACATGCACGGGCACGAGTTCGTCGTCGCCGGCACCGACGGCGGCTGGACCAACCCGGCATCGCGCTGGCCGGAGGTGACGGCCGACGTTGCCGTGGGCCAGATGCGTGCCGTCGAGTTCACCGCCACCGAGCCTGGCGACTGGGCCTTCCATTGCCACAAGAGCCACCACACGATGAACGCCATGGGGCACGACGTGCCGACCATGATCGGGGTGGACCAGACCGAATTCGCCAAGAAGATCGGCCGCCTGGTGCCCGACTACATGGCGATGGGCGACAAAGGCATGGCCGACATGGGCGCGATGGAAATGCCGCTGCCCGACAACACATTGCCGATGATGACCGGTCAGGGCCCGATGGGCGCGCTGGAGATGGGCGGCATGTTCACCACCATCAAGGTACGCGAAGGCCTGGGCCGCGACGACTACAAGGATCCTGGCTGGTACAAGCACCCGCCGGGCACGGTGGCCTACGAGTGGAACGGGCAGTTGCAGAACACCGAGCGCGCCCCCACCTCACGCACCGACGGATCAGAGACGACCCAGCCTGCAGGCGCCCCGACGTGGCGCGCCCGAAAACCCCAAGGAGGGCATTCCCATTGAAGACTGCAACCGTGATCCACGTGGCCATGGCCGCATGGCTGGCGAGCCCGTTTGCGGTGCTGGCCCATGGCGATGCCGCCCATGTGCCCAAACGCCCGTCCGCGATTTCCACCGAACAGCACGCCTGGGGCCATGAAGGCAACCCCAAGGCCGTGACGAAGACGATCCGCGTGACGATGGCCGACACGATGCGTTTCAGCCCGGACCACATCACCGTGCGCCGCGGCCAGACCGTAGCGTTCGAAGTGCGAAATACCGGCAAGACGCTGCACGAGTTCGTCATCGGTACGCTGCCGGCGCTGAGTGAGCACGCCGAGTTGATGAAGAAGCACCCCGGCATGGAACATGACGAGCCGTACATGGCACACGTGACGCCGGGCCGCACGCAGCGCATCCATTGGGTCTTCACCGAGGCCGGCACGTTCGAGGCCGGCTGCCTGATCCCGGGCCATTGGGAAGCCGGCATGAAGGCCACCATCACCGTGAAGGAGTGAAACCGTGAGCACCGATCAAACGTTCGTATCGCGCCGCCACCTGCTGACCGGCAGTGCGGCCACCCTGCTCCTGCTCGCCAGCGGGCGGGCACCTGCTGCGGTCAGGCTGCCGAAGATGCAGGTCTGGAAGGACCCGAGCTGCGGCTGCTGCAAGGACTGGATCGCTCTCCTGCAGAAGGACGGGTTCGAGGTGGAAACCTTCGAGACCGGTAACACTGCCGCCCGCGCGCGCCTGAAGGTGCCGGAACAGTTCGGTTCCTGCCACACGGCCCTCATCGGCGGCTATGCCATCGAAGGCCATGTGCCACCGAGCGACATACGTGAGTTGCTGAAGGAGAAACCCGACGCGATCGGGCTGGCCGTGCCCGGCATGCCGGTCGGCTCGCCCGGCATGGACGGGCCAGCCTACAACGGACGACGCGATCCTTATGACGTCGTGCTCGTGCTGCGCGACGGCCGTGCACGCGTGTGGGCCCGTTACCGTTGAATACCCCAAGGAGATCCTCATGAAGATTCGCATGAACCATCTCGTGACCACGTTGGCGCTGGTCCTTTCGGCATCCGCCGCATTGGCCCAGAGCGCCGAAGGCGAGGTGCGCAAGATCGACAGGGCCCAGTCCAAGATCACGCTCAAGCACGGTGAGATCAAGTCGGTGGACATGCCGCCGATGACGATGGTCTTTCGCGTCAAGGACCCGAAGGAGTTGGACGCGCTGGCCGTGGGCGACAAAGTGAAATTCGATGCCGCAAAGATCGACGGGCAGTACGTCGTCACCGTGATCAAGAAGGCCCCCTGAGCGACGGGCGCGCAGGCGCCGGCGCGCGGTCGTCAGCAGGTGGCCGCGGCCGCGCCTCGATCAGGCGACTGACCGCAGGGCGTTTCCTTGTCCCCGATTGACACCTCGCCGGTCGCGGGTCGGTCCTGCGCGCTCAGTCCAAGGCGTTTGCAATAGGATTTTGGCGATCGCCTCTGCTCGACCCGTTGCAGCCGCTCATGCGTCGCTTCGGCGACGCTGCGCGGTCCGAGGCCGCCGGGCGAGTGCCTCCGCTCATGTCCCCCGGACGGGGCCGCGCCCAGCCCTCCTCCTTTACTTCGCTGCGGCACTCGCCCGCCGTCCTCGGCCAGACACCGGATGGGCAAGCGACGGTCGAACCGGCCACACGCGTCGGATCAGGGTGACGGGGCGTTCTCTGGAGCGAAGTGAAGGAGAAGGGGCGGCCGCAGGCCGCCCCGGGGGAATGAGCGCAAGAGAGCGCCCCGGCGCGCTGTTCCCGCACAAAACATCGAACGCGAACGGTCGCAGCAGGCCGAATGCCGGCGCAGCCTTCCGCTCTAAGCAACACCGACCCGAATCAGAAGTGAATGCCGCGCATCATCTCGGCCATGGCGATCGCCTCGGCCGACAGCTGCGCCTTCGGCGCTTTCTCACCCTTGGCCGCCGCACTGTCGGGGAACATGCGGAAGGTCGTATTCATGACGATCTGCGTGATGCGCGGCGCGGCAGCGTGCAGGATCTCGCCGAAGATGCCCAGACGCGTCGCCACACGCACCGGCTTCTCGATGCAGGCGCGCACCACCATGTCGGCGGCTTCCTCGGGCTTGAGCAGCGGCATGCTGTCGTAGATCTTCGTCGGCGCCGTCATCGGGGTGCGCACGAGCGGCATGTTCACGGTGGTGAAGGTGATGCCCTGGTCGGCGAACTCGCTCGACGCGCAGGCGGTCCAGGCGTCGAGCGCCGCCTTGCTGGCCACATAGGCAGAAAAGCGCGGCGCATTCACGAGCACGCTGATCGAGCTGATGTTGACGACATGGCCCTTCTTCTTGGCCACCATGCCCGGCAGCAGGCCCATCGTGATGCGCAGCGCACCGAAATAGTTGAGTTGCATCGTGCGCTCGAAGTCGTGGAACCGCTCGTAGCTGGCTTCGATGGCGCGGCGGATCGATCGCCCGGCGTTGTTGATCAGGAAATCGACGCCGCCATGCTCGGCCTGCAGCGTCTTGACGAACTCGGCGCAGCTGGCTTCGTCGGCGATGTCCACCGAGTAGCTGAACACCCGCGCGCCCTTGCCTGCATAGGCCTCGATCTCCTTCACCGCGGCGACCAGCTTGTCGGTATCGCGCCCGCAGATGATCGTGATCGCACCCGCCTCGGCAAAGCGGCACGCAGCGGACAGGCCGATGCCTGACGAGCCGCCCGTCACCAGCACGACCTTGCCGCCCACGGTCCCCTTCAGCGTGCGGTCGACGAACAGCGCCGGGTCGAGGTGGCGCTCCCAGTAGTCCCACAGGCGCCAGGCGTAATCGTGCAGGTTCGGGCATTCGATGCCGCTGCCCTTGAGGGCGGCATCGGTCTCGCGGCGGTCGAAGCGCGTGGGGTAGTTGACGAACGTCATGATGTCCTCGGGCAGCCCGAGGTCTTTCATCACCGCGCGGTAGATGCGCCGCACGGGCGCCAGCGCCATCATCCCCTTGCGCACGCTCTTGGGAATGAAACCGAACAACGCCGCGTTGACGAACAGGTTCATCTTCGGCGCGTGCGCAGCCTTGCTGAAGATATCCAGCACGTCGCCCACGCGATACCCCGCCGGGTCCACGAGATGGAAACACTTGCCGTTGGCGCGCTGGTGGTGGCTGATGTGCACGAGCGCGCCGACGACGAAGTCCACCGGCACGATATTGATGCGCCCGCCCTCGAGGCCCACCGCCGGCATCCATGGCGGGAGGATCTGGCGCATGCGCTGGATCGCCTTGAAGAAGTAGTACGGGCCGTCGATCTTGTCCATCTCGCCGGTCTGCGAATCGCCGACCACGGCGGCGGGGCGGTACACCGTCCACGGCACCTTGCACTCCTTGCGCACGATCTTCTCGCTCTCGTGCTTGGTCATGAAGTACGGATGCTCCAACCCTTCCGCCTCTTCGAACATGTCCTCGCGGAACACACCTTCGTAGAGGCCCGCCGCGGCGATGCTGCTGACGTGCTGGAAATGCCCGGCATCGATCGCCCTGGCAAAGTCGACTGCGTTGCGCGTGCCCTCGATGTTCACGCGCACCTGACTCTCTTCGTCGGCGCCGAGGTCGTAGACCGCAGCCAGGTGGTAGAGGTGATCGATCTGGCCTTTGAGGGCCTTGATCGCATCCGACGCGACGCCCAGCTTCTTGCTCGTCAGATCGCCGAATACCGGCACCGCACGGGTCTTGCTCACTCCCCAGTACGCGAGCAGTTCTGGCACCTTGCCCTCGGACTCCGGGCGCAGCAGGAAATGCACGACCGAACCACGGTGCGCAAGCAATGCCTTGACGAGGCGGCGGCCGATGAACCCTGTGGCACCGGTAACGAAATACTGCATGCGATCCTCCTGACGAGCGGGCACTTGAAACGCGGATTCTTGTCCATCGAGGCGCGCCTTCCGTCGGCGCTAACCCGAAGCGAGGCGACTCATTCGTAGAGGTGCGCCCCTAGGGATTTAGGCTGCGTTCCCCACGGGGCAACCCTATATTCACATCCAGCGACGGGGTGATGGCTGCCCTGTGAAAGTCACCCCACCAACCCAACGAGGAAACGCATCATGGTCAAGAAGCTCCAGAAAATGGCACAGAAGAAGGCGACGTCGGCGTCGGGGCTGATGGACAGCCAGCTCGCCAGCTCGGTCAAGGATTCGGCGCAGCAGATCTGGCTCGCCGGCATGGGCGCATTCAGCAAGGCGCAGGCCGAAGGCGGCAAGGTCTTCGAGGCCCTGATCAAGGAAGGCACCGCCCTGCAGCGCAAGACACAAGGCATGGCCGAGGAAAAGATCAATGAAGTCACCGGCAAGATGACGAGCATGGCCGGCGACGTTCAAAGCAAGGCCGGCCAGCATTGGGACAAGCTCGAGTCGATCTTCGAAGCACGCACCGCCAAGGCCATGAACAAGCTCGGCGTGCCCACGGCCAAGGACGTGGATGCGCTGGCCAAGCGCGTCGACCAGCTCGCGTCGGCCGTCGCCAAGCTCTCCAAGCCGGTGCCGGCGAAGAAGGCCGCGCCGGCCGCGAAGAAGGCCGCGGCCAAACCGGCTGCGAAGCCGGCAGTCAAGGCAGCGGCCAAGCGCGCCCCGCGCCGCGCTGCCGCCTGAGGCCGCACGGTGTGCAATGACTGGGGGCGCTTCGGCGCCCCTTTTTCCGTCCGCTGAACCGGGGCAAGCCAGATGCCGCAGACACGACGCAGCAAGACCCGCAAGACGCCGCGCATCGGATTGGCACTGGCCGGCGGCGGGCCGATGGGGGCCATCTACGAGATCGGCGCCCTGTGCGCACTCGAAGAGGCGCTCGTCGGCGTGGATTTCACGGGTTTGCAGGGCTATGTGGGTGTATCGGCCGGCGGATTCATCGCCGCCGGGCTGGCCAATGGCATGACACCCCGCCAGTTGTGCACGGCCTTCATCGAGACCGGGCGCGGCCGGCGTGACGCGATCGACCCTTCGCTGTTTGCCCATCCGGCGTGGGGTGAGTTTGCGCACCGGGCCGCATCGCTTCCTCGCCTGGCGGCACAGGCCGCCTACCGCTATGCCTTCGGGCGGCGCTCGCTGCTCGCGGCGGCCGAGCGGCTCGGGCGTGCCCTGCCGACCGGCTTGTTCAGCAATGCCCCACTGGAGCGCCAGATGCGCCGGCTGCTGCAGGCGCCTGGGCGCAGCGACGACTTTCGCGCGTTGCAGCGAAGGCTCGTGCTGGTGGCCACCGATCTCGACTCCGGCGCCGCTGCGCCGTTCGGGCAGCCGGGCTGGGACCACGTGCCGATCTCCCGGGCGATCGCCGCGAGCGCGGCCTTGCCCGGCCTGTTCCCGCCGGTGCCCATCGGCGGGCGCTGGTACGTGGACGGCGCACTCAAGAAGACGCTGCACGCCAGCGTGCTGCTCGACATGGATCTGGACGTCGTGATCTGCCTGAATCCACTCGTGCCCTTCGACGCCACGCATGCCGAAAGGCACCGGGTGCTGTCGAGCGGCGACGAGCGCATTCCTCACCTCGTCGAAGGAGGACTGCCGGTGGTGCTGAGCCAGACCTTCCGTTCACTCATCCACTCGCGCCTCGAGCTCGGCATGAAGGGCTACGAAGCGAGCCACCCCGGCACGGACATCCTCCTGTTCGAACCGGACCACCGCGATCCCGAGATGTTTCTTGCCAACACCTTCGGCTATTCGCAGCGGCGTTGGCTGGCCGAACATGCCTATCAGCGCACCCGCGCCGACCTGCGCTCACGGCGCAGCACCTTGCGCGCGGCGTTGTCCCGGCACGGGCTGGATCTGGCAGACGGCGTGCTGGATGACACAAAACGCACGCTCGTCGGCCGACGTGCGCCAGCGCGCAACCGCGGCGCGCAGACGTTGCGACGGCTGGACGAAGTGCTGGACGACCTCGACCGCGCCCTCGTCGCGAGGCCGTGAAGGGCGGCGCGCACTCAAGTTGCGCGCACCGGCGCCGATGAAGGTGCAAGGACCCGGACCAAAGCCCGTCTGGGCCGGCCCGACTCCATCCACACCCGTCCACCGCCATTGCACGATGACCGCCCTGCACGACGTCGACCTGCCCCGCGCCCAAGCCATGGCGGCGTCGCTTGCGGCGCTGCTCGACCGTGTGGAAGGTGCCCGCGAAGTGCTGCCGCACCTCGCGGCGCTCGAGACGTCGCTGCGCCAGCACGGTGCGGCCTGCCTCGACCACGTGACACTGCCCGTGCTCTCGAAGATCTGTGCCCAGCTCACCAGCTTGCCGCTGCCGCCGGCGGACGAGCCGCTTCAGCACCTTCAGTCCTTCCTGCTGCGACTGGTGACGGTGCGCGCGGAGCGACCGCGACGTCCACCGCCGGCGCCGACGCCACCACCGCCGCCGATGGACGATGACGACGTGCTCGTGGTCGAGATGAGCCACAGCGAGTTCCTGGCGGCGACCGCGGATCAGCGCGGCGCGTAGCCGCACGCGCCGCCCGGCGCCCGGACCCCGTTCAACCCAGGTAGCGCTGCTCCAGGTGCGCCCTGAAGTGGGCGGGGTTCAGCACCTCGCCGCTCGCACGCATCGTCAATTCGTCCGTCTGCCAGAGGCTGGCCTGACTCCACACCTTGTCGCGCAGCCAGTCGAACACGGCGCCGAGGTCGCCCGCCGCAATGCGCGTGTCCAGGTCTGGCATCGACCGGCGCATGGCCGCGAACCATTGGGCCGAATACATCGCGCCGAGCGAATAACAAGGAAAGTAACCGAACATGCCGCTGGGCCAGTGCACGTCCTGCAACGGGCCGTCCCTGAAATTGCCGCGTGTATCGACGCCCAGCAGTTCCATCATCGCGGCGTCCCAGCGTGCCGGGATGTCCTCGGCCTCGATCTCGCCTTCGATCAGCGGACGCTCGATTTCATAGCGGAGGATCACGTGCGCCGCATACGTCACCTCGTCGGCGTCGACGCGAATGGTCCCGGCCGTCACCCGCGTCAGCAGGCGCTGCAGGTTCTGCGGCTCGAAAGCCGCCTGCGCGCCAAAGGCCTCGGCAAGCATCGGCGCCAGGTGGGCAACGAAACCCGGGTGGCTGCCGAGTTGCATTTCGAAGCTCAACGACTGGCTCTCGTGCAGCGCCATCGATCGCGCCTGGCCGACCGGCTGGCCGACCAGACCGCGCGGCAGATTCTGCTCGTATCGGCCATGCCCGGTCTCGTGGATGGTGCCCATCAGGCTGGACAAGAAGTTGTCCTCGCGGAAGCGCGTGGTCATGCGCACGTCCTCGGGCACCCCGCCGCAGAAAGGGTGGGTGCTCACGTCGAGCCGGCCGGCCTCGAAGTCGAACCCGAGCAGGCGCATCGTGCGCTCGCACAAGTGGCGCTGGGCCTCCACGGCGAACGGGCCCACGGGCTGTATCACAGGCTCACCCGACTGCTTGTCGAGCACGCGCCGGATCAATGCCGGCAGCCATTGGCGCACGTCGCCGAAGATCTGCCGCAGACGCGCCGACGTCATGCCGGGCTCGAACCTGTCCATCAGCGCGTCATAGCGCGACAGGCCGGTCTCGTCCGACAGCAGTGCCGCCTCTTCGCGTGCCAGCGCCAGCACCGGTCGGAAGTTCTCCAAGAATCCCGCCCAATCGTTGGCCGACCGCTGCGCGCGCCAGGCATGCTCGCAGCGCGCCGTGGCCATCGACTGGCGCTGCACCAATGATTCGGGCAGTGCATTGCTCGCCAACCAGTCACGCCGGATCTCACGCAGGTTGGCCTGCTGGAGCAGCGACAGCGGCTCGCCTGCTGCGCGCGTGATTTGCGCCTGCATGGCCGGGTCGGTGCGCAGACGGTGCAGCAATGCGGCCATTTCCGACATCGCCGCCGCCCGGGCCTCATTGCCTTTGGGCGGCATGTTGGCCGCCTGGTCCCAGCTGGCAATGGACTGCAGATGGCCAAGGCGGTGAAGGCGCGTGTACGTGGCGCTCAATGCATCGTAGGCAGGGGTCTCGGTGCTCATGGCGTCATGTTCCAGGGGAGGCTGATCGGCCCTTCGATTGTCGCGTCACGCCCGTCACGGCGTGTACGCACCGGGAAACACCCACAGCACGGCCGCCGTCATCGTGACATAGCGCGCAAACTTGCCGATGGCCATGTACACGACACAGGGCCAGAAGGGCATCTTCAACCAGCCGGCGACGGCGCACAGCGGGTCGCCAACGACGGGCAGGAACGACAGCAGGCAGGCCTTCGGGCCGAAGCGCTCGAGCCATTGCAGTGCACGTGCCTCGTGAGGCTTGCGGTGGGCCACGCGCTCGTAAGCGGCCTCCGCGCCGTAGCCCATCCACCAGGTGATCGCGCCGCCGATCGTATTGCCCGCCGTGGCGACCAGCATGGTCGGCCAGAAGATCTGCGGGTTGATCTTGACGAGCCCGAGCACGACCCATTCGCTGCCGAGCGGCAGCAGCGTGGCCGACAGCAGCGACACCACGAATACCGTGCTCAAACCGAACCTGGGCAGCGCGAGCGTGCCCAGAAGCGCATGCAACCAGGCTTCCATGGGCGCCGATGATAGGCAGGCGGCGGGCGGACCCCGGCCGCTATACTGCTGCCTCCTTTTTCAGCACCTCGCCGCCAGCTCCCTGCCCATGAACATCGGCCCGATCGAACTGCCGAACAGGCTCTTCGTCGCCCCGATGGCGGGCGTGACGGACCGCCCTTTCCGCATGTTGTGCAAGCGCCTCGGTGCGGGCTACGCGGTCAGCGAGATGGTGACGTCGCAGCGCGCCTTGTGGGCCAGCCTGAAGACGAGCCGCCGTGCCGACCACGACGGCGAAAGCGCGCCGATCGCGGTGCAGATCGCCGGCGTCGACCCGACGGAGATGGCGGACGCCGCGCGCTACAACATCGACCGCGGCGCCCAGGTCATCGACATCAACATGGGCTGCCCGGCCAAGAAGGTCTGCAATGTCTGGGCCGGTTCGGCGCTGATGAGCAACGAGACACTGGCACTGCGCATCGTGCAGGCCGTGGTGCAGGCCTGCGCACCGCTCGGCGTGCCGGTGACGCTGAAGATGCGTACCGGGCGCTGCGACGGAGAGCGCAACGCCGTGGCGCTGGCGCGGGCGGCCGAGGGCGCCGGGGTCGCGATGGTCACGGTGCACGGCCGCACGCGCGAGCAGGGTTACAGCGGCCTGGCCGAGTACGACACGATCGCGGCCGTCAAGGCCGCACTGCGCATTCCGGTGGTGGCCAACGGCGACATCGACTCGCCCGCCAAGGCACGTGCGGTGCTGCAACACACGAACGCCGATGCATTGATGATCGGCCGCGCCGCGCAGGGCCGCCCGTGGATCTTCCGCGAGATCGCCCACCACCTCGAGTCCGGCGAGCTGTTGGCGCCGCCGGCCACCCACGACGTGAAGCACTGGCTGACCGAGCACCTTCACGATCACTACGGCCTCTATGGCGAGCTCACCGGCATGCGCACCGCGCGCAAGCACATCGGCTGGGCCGTTCGCGCGCTGCCTGGAGGCGAGGCATTCAGAAGCGTGATGAACACGCTGCAGAGTTGCGACGCGCAGCTGCGTGCCGTGGCGACATTCTTCGAGGATCTTGCCGTGAAATACCCCGACCTCCCGGCCGCCAACGACGCCCACCTGTCGAGGCAGGCATGAGCAGGAAACATATCGACGAGTGCATCCGCGCGTCGCTCGACCAGTACTTCAAGGACCTGCGCGGCGCCGAGCCGCACGGCGTGCATTCGATGATCATCGACGCGGTGGAGAAGCCGCTGCTCGACGTCGTCATGCACTACGCCGAAGGCAACCAGAGCAAGGCCGCCGAGTGGCTGGGTATCAATCGCAATACGCTGCGCCGCAAACTACTCGACCACAAGCTGATCAAATGACCACTGCGCTCATCTCCGTCTCCGACAAGACCGGTATCGTCGATTTCGCACGCGCGCTGAATGCGCTGGGCGTGCGCCTGGTGTCGACCGGCGGCACTGCGCGCCTGCTCGCCGACCAGGGCCTGCCGGTGAGCGAGGTCGCCGAGCTGACCGGTTTCCCCGAGATGCTCGATGGCCGTGTCAAGACGCTGCATCCCAATGTGCACGGTGCCTTGCTCGCCCGGCGCGATGTGCCGGAACACATGGCCGCCATCGAGCGCCACGGCATCGGCACGATCGAGTTGCTGGTCGTCAACCTCTATCCTTTCGAGTCCGCCGTCGCGAAACCCGACTGCACGCTCGAGGATGCGATCGAGAACATCGACATCGGCGGCCCGGCGATGGTGCGCAGCGCCGCGAAGAACTGGAAGGACGTGGCCGTGCTCACCGACGCGGCGCAGTACGACGGCGTGCTTGCCGAGCTGCGCGACAGCGGGCGCGTGAGCGACGCCACGCGCTTCACGCTCGCCGTGTCGGCGTTCAACCGCATCAGCAACTACGACGGCGCGATCAGCGACTACCTGTCCTCGCTCCAGCCGGACGGCACCCGGTCGCCATTCCCGGCCCAGACGAACGGCCGCTTCGTCAAGATGCAGGACCTGCGCTACGGCGAGAACCCGCACCAGAGGGCGGCCTTCTACCGCGATCTCCATCCAGCGCCCGGATCACTGGCCACCGCGCGCCAGCTTCAGGGCAAGGAGCTCAGCTACAACAACATCGCCGACGCCGACGCGGCGTGGGAATGTGTGAAGAGCTTCGAAGCGCCGGCCTGCGTGATCGTCAAGCACGCCAACCCGTGCGGCGTGGCAGTCGGCGCCACCATCGAGGAGGCCTACGCCAAGGCGTGGAAGACCGACCCGACCTCGGCGTACGGCGGTATCGTGGCGCTCAACCGGCCGCTCGACGGCGATACCGCGCGGCGCATCGGGGCCCACAAGCAGTTCGTCGAGGTGCTGATGGCGCCCGGGTTCACCGACGAGGCGCGCGCGATCTTCGCCGCCAAGGCCAATGCGCGCCTGCTCGAGATTGCGCTGCCGCCCGGCGGCGCGACCGACTGGCTCAATGGTCGCAACCTGATGGACACCAAGCGGGTGGGATCCGGCCTGCTGATGCAGACGGCCGACAACCGCGAAGTCCGGCGCGACGAACTCAAGGTGCTGACCAAGGTGAAGCCCAGCGACGCCCAGCTCGACGACCTGCTGTTCGCATGGACGGTGGCCAAGTACGTCAAGAGCAATGCCATCGTCTTCTGCGCCGGCGGCATGACGCTGGGTGTGGGTGCCGGGCAGATGAGCCGCATCGACTCCGCGCGCATTGCATCGATCAAGGCCGAGAACGCGGGTCTGTCGTTGACGGGATCGGCGGTCGCGAGCGACGCGTTCTTTCCGTTTCGCGACGGCCTGGACGTGGTGGCCGAGGCCGGCGCCACCTGCGTCATTCAACCTGGTGGTTCGATGCGCGACGATGAAGTGATCGCGGCTGCCGACGAACGCGGCATCGCGATGGTCTTCACCGGCGCGCGGCACTTCCGCCACTGACGGCGGCGTGCCGGCTCGTCGCGCCTCGCACCCGCGAGGCCGCGGGGCCGCGGGGCCGCGAAGAGTCGGCCAGGGCGCCGCCGAGCAGAACGCCGTCGCCGTCGAGGTCGTCAGCACTGAACGTGCCGGTCGATTCGCCACCGCGCTCGAACCCACCGAGTGAAAAGACGTCGGTGGCGGCCTGCGCCGGCGTGTCCGGCACGACGACCATCGCGCCGGCCGAGAACGGTGCCGCGTCGACATGTCGACGCTTCATGTCGCGGCTCTTCAGGGATGGCCCGCCCTGTGCCAGGGCGGTCGAGCGCGCGCTGGCGCGGGTGCCGGGACCAAGAGTCCAGAAGGTAGCATGCGTCCCATGTCGCTTGCCGAGTTGATGGGCCTGTTGATGGCGTTCCTGACGCGCCTGATCACCGGGGCGCAGGGCCACTGGAAGGGCAGCCCGCCGATGGCGGAGCAGCGCATCTACTTTGCCAACCACCAGAGCCACTTCGACTGGGTGTTGATCTGGGCCGCGCTGCCGCACGACCTGCGCGCGCAGACGCGGCCCATCGCCGCACGTGACTACTGGACCAGCAGCCGCTTCAGGCACTGGCTCACGCGCGAGGTCTTCAATGCGGTGTACGTCAACCGCCAGCGCACCGACGACCAGGACCCGCTCGAGCCGCTGATCGACGCGCTGCGCAACGGCGACTCCCTCGTCATCTTTCCCGAGGGAACACGCAGCAACAAGGGCGAGCCGCAGCCGTTCAAGAGCGGGATCTACCACCTGGCCGAGCAGTTCCCGCAGGTGCCGCTGGTGCCCGTGTGGATCGACAACGTGCAGCGGGTCATGCCCAAGGGTGAGGTCGTGCCGGTGCCGATCCTTTGCACGGCCACCTTTGGCGCGCCGATGCACCTGCAGCCGGGAGAAGACAAGCGCGATTTTCTCGATCGTGCACGGTCTGCAGCCATCGCGCTCAAGCCTGCCGGATCATGAACTGGCTGGCCCGACTGACGGTCAACGAGCAGGTGAGCGCCCTGTTCGTCGCGCTTTTCGGCGGGCTCGTCCTCGTCACCGGCGCCGCAGTGCTGAGTTCGCTGCGGGAACATGGTTATGCGACGACCCTGCGCCAGGCGCAGTTCATGCGCGACCTGCGCGCCGTGTGGGTCGGCGCGGTGGTCTTCTGGATCGCCTGGATCTCGGGTGCCACCGGCGCCACCATGGCGGTCGGGTTGTTCTCCTTTCTTGCGCTGCGCGAATTCATCACGCTGGTCCACACCCGCCGCGGTGATCACCGCAGCCTGCTGCTCGCCTTCTTCGTCGTGCTTCCGCTGCAATTCATCTTCGTCGGCACACGCAGCTTCGACCTTTTCTCGGTCTTCATTCCGGTGTATGTGTTTCTCGCGATCCCCGTGGCCAGTGCGCTGGCCGGGGACCCCGAGCGCTTTCTCGAGCGCAATGCCAAGATCCAGTGGGGCATCATGGTCTGCGTATACGGGCTGAGCCACCTGCCGGCGCTGCTGCTGCTGCAATTGCCAGGCTACGACGGGCGCGGCGCCTTTCTGCTGTTCTTCCTGGTCGTGGTGGCCGCCGTCGCACAGATCTCTCAGGAACTCGCCAGCCGGCGGCTGCGTCGGCGGCCGGTGGCGCGCCATATCGACCGCTCGTTCTCCGTGCGCAGCTGGCTCGGGGGCGTCGCCGCCGCAGCGTTGGTCGGTGCGGCGCTCTGGTGGATCACACCTTTCGATGCGCTGCGCGCCGCCGCGATGGCCGCGCTCTCGGGCGCCTGCGGGACGCTCGGCGACCTGGTGATGCGCGCGCTGAAAAAGGACGCCGGCGTGCGCTGGTGGGGCAACCGCAGTTCGGTCACTGGCGCGGTGGGCCTGCTCGACCGCGTCGCGCCGCTGTGTTTTGCGGCGCCGATCTTCTTCCACTCGGTGCGCTGGTATTTCAGCGCGTGACGATGGCGCTGCGCATCCTCGGCATCGACCCCGGCCTGCAGCGCACCGGCTTCGGCGTCATCGACGCCGATGGCCCGCGCCTGGCCTACGTGGCGAGCGGCACCATCAGCACGCTGGAGGCGCCGCGCGGCGACCTGCCGGGACGACTGAAGCTCATCTTCGACGGCGTGGCCGAGGTCGTGCAGCGCTACCAGCCGCAGTGCGCGTCGGTGGAAATCGTCTTCGTGAACGTCAATCCGCAGAGCACGCTCCTGCTGGGCCAGGCACGTGGTGCCGCGCTCGCCGCGCTGGTCTCGGGCAGCCTGCCGGTGTCGGAATACACGGCCCTGCAGATGAAGAAAGCGATCGTCGGGCACGGCCTGGCCAACAAATCGCAGGTGCAGGAAATGGTGCGCCGCCTGCTGGCGCTGCCCGGCCTGCCGGGCAAGGATGCCGCCGACGCGCTCGGCCTGGCGATCTCGCATGCCCATGCCGGTGCATCATTGACGGCATTGGCCCAAGCTTCGCCGCTGCAGCGGCGCCAACATGCGCAGTACCGCAAGGGCCGCGTCTACTGAGTACCCAGGAGTCCCGATGATGAACGCCCCCGTGAGCACCCAATGGATTTCGATCTCCCCCGGATTCGAGGGCTACCTCGCGCTGCCGCCGGCCGGTCACGGCCCGGGCCTGGTGCTGTTCCAGGAGATCTTCGGCGTCAACGCGCACATCCAGGCCGTGGCCGAACAGTACGCGCTCGACGGCTTCGTCGTGCTCGCGCCCGACGTCTTCTGGCGCCAGGCGCCGCGGGTCGAACTCGGCTACGACGGTGCCGACCGCCAGCAGGCTTTCACGCTGATGCAGGGTTATGCCGGGCCGGACGCGCTGGCCGACATCGCGGCGAGCGTGAAGACGCTGCGTGCGCGGCCCGAGGTCGGCGCGGCCAGGGTCGGTGCCGTCGGCTATTGCATGGGCGGGCGACTGGCCTACCTGGCCGCCGCGACTTCGGACGTCGACGCTGCGGTGGCTTTCTATGGCGGGGGCATCCAGACACAACTCGACCGCGTGGGCTCGATCAAGTGTCCGGTGCAGTTTCACTATGCCGAGCGCGACGACAACATTCCGATGAGCGCCGTCGAATCGGTGCGGCAGGCGATGGCCGGCAAGCCTGCAGAGATCCATGTCTACCCCGGCGCCACCCACGGCTTCAACTGCTGGGCGCGGGCGTCGTACCACGCGCCGAGCGCCGCGCTCTCGCACGGCCGTGCCACGGCGTTCCTGGCCAGCGCGCTGTTCTGAAGTCGACGCGGCAGCGCCGGACGCAGCGCAGCCGCGCGCCGCACTACAGCATCACGGCCAGCCGTTCGAGGATCAGCACCGCGAAGAATCCTAACGCCGCCAGCACCGTCCACTTGACGATGACCAGCCCGCGCCGCCGCCACGCGACCTCGTTCGTGGCGATATACATGCCGAAGCAGAGCATGCCCGCCAGCAGCAGCAGGCCGAACACGAGGCGGAAGATCAGCATTCGAGCCGCGACCTTCCGGTGAGCGCATGGACCGGACCGCACGCCACCGCACGGCGCGAGCGACCGGACCTCGTGTGCCGGGCCGGCGTCACCATGCGGGCGCCAGCGCGGCCAGACCGGCCGGTGCCTTCGACTCGTCCTGGAACGTGACGATGTCATAGGCACTCTCGTCGGCCAGCAGTGCCCGCAGCAGCCGGTTGTTCAACGCGTGCCCGCTCTTGAACGCGACGTAGTGCGCGAGCATCGGCTTGCCGGCGATGTGCAGATCGCCGATGGCGTCGAGGATCTTGTGTTTGACAAACTCGTCGTCGTAACGCAACCCGTCGGAATTGAGCACCCGGTAGTCGTCGACCACGATCACGTTGTCCATGCTGCCGCCCAGGCCCAGCCCGCGCGCGCGCATCATCTCGACGTCTTTCGTGAACCCGAAGGTGCGGGCGCGTGCGATGTCGCGTTTGTAGCGCCCGGAGCCCATGTCGAACTCCACCCGCTGGCCCGTCGCGTTGACCGCCGGGTGGTCGAATTCGATCTCGAACGTCAGCTTGTAGCCGTCGAACGGCTCGAGACGCGCCCACTTCAGGGAGGTGCCCTCGCCCTCGCGCAGCTCGACCGGTTTCTTCACGCGGATGAAGCGCTTGGGCGCCTTCTGCACCTCGATGCCCGCGCTCTGAAGAAGAAAGACGAAGCTCGCGGCAGAGCCGTCGAGAATCGGCACCTCTTCCGCCGAGATGTCGACGAACAGGTTGTCCAGGCCCAGCCCGGCACACGCCGACATCAGGTGCTCGATGGTCTGCACCTTGGGTGCGCCGGGGTCGCCGCCCGCGCTGATGGTGGACGCCATGCGGGTATCGCTGACCGCCATCGCGTTCACGGGGATATCCACGGGCACCGGCAGGTCGACACGGCGGAAGACGACACCGGTGTCGGGGGGCGCCGGCCGCAGCGTGAGCTCGACCTTGCGGCCGCTGTGCACGCCCACGCCGACAGCGCGGGTCAGGCTCTTGATGGTTCTTTGAGCGAGCATGGACGGATTGTCCCGCACCCGGGACAACACCGCAGGCGGACCGCCAACGCAGGCCAGGCAGGTTCACCGGCGGCGCCCGCCCGAAAAGGCGGATGCCGCCGGCGCCGCGGGTGAGGCCCGGTCAGTCCGCCTGCTTGCGCAGGAAGGCCGGGATCTCGATCTCGTCCATGCCGTTGCTCGACAGTGCCTCGACCTTGGAGCGAGCGCTGCGCCAGACGCTGGGCGTGTTGAGCCCGGTGTAGTCGGCCGCAGGCGCGCCGCCTGGCGTACCCGGCGTGGCGATCGCCTGGTTCAGCACCGGCACATGGTTGTCGGTGCCCGTGCGCAGGCCCTGCATCGGTTGCGCCACGGCATGGGACTGGACCACGGTCAGCGGCGCCTGCGCCTTGCGCGACACCGACGACAGGCCGGTGGCGATCACGGTCACGCGCAGCTGGTCGCCCAGGCTCTCGTCGTAGGCGGCACCGTAGATCACGTGCGCGTCGTCGGCGGCGTACATGCGGATCGTATTCATCGCGGTGCGCGACTCCATCAGCTTGAACGTGCCCTTGGCGGCCGCGATCAGCACCAGCACGCCGCGCGCGCCGGACAGGTCGATGCCCTCCAGCAGCGGGCAGGCCACGGCCGCCTCCGCCGCCTTCTTGGCGCGGTCCGGACCGGTCGCGATGGCGGTGCCCATCATGGCCTTGCCCGGCTCGCTCATCACCGTCTTCACGTCCTCGAAGTCGACGTTGACGAGCGCGTCCATGTGGATGATGTCGCTGATGCCGCCCACCGCGTTCTTCAACACGTCGTTGGCGTGCGCGAAGGCGGCTTCCTGCGTCACGTCCTCGCCCATGACCTCGAGCAGCTTCTCGTTCAGCACGACGATCAGCGAGTCGACGTTGGCTTCGAGCTCCTGCACGCCGACGTCCGCCTGCTTGCTGCGGCGCGGGCCTTCGAACTCGAACGGCTTGGTCACCACGCCGACGGTGAGGATGCCCATCTCCTTGGCCACACGTGCGATCACGCTCGCCGCACCGGTGCCCGTGCCGCCACCCATGCCGGCGGTGATGAAGAGCATGTGCGCACCCTGGATCGCGCCGCGGATGCTGTCCACCGCGCTCTCGGCCGCCGCACGTCCGGCTTCCGGTTTGGAACCCGCACCGAGACCCGACGTGCCCAGCTGCACCAGCGTGCCGGCGCTGCTGCGGCTGAGCGACTGCGCGTCGGTATTCGCAGCGATGAACTCCACGCCGATCACCTTCTGCGTGATCATGTGCTCGACGGCGTTGCCGCCGCCGCCGCCGACGCCGATCACCTTGATCTGGGTGCCCTGGTCGAATTCCTCGATCATTTCGATTGCCATTTGCTCTCTCCTTGCCGGTTAGCAGTTGCCATCCATACACAAACAACGTGGCGCGGGTGTTTGCCCCTGTTCTTCGGTCCTCGCGCCGCTCATGAAAACGAATCCTTAGAAATTTCCGAGAAACCAGTCCTTGGCGCGGCTCACCACGCTCTTGACCGCTCCCGCCTGACCGGCGGCCTTCTGGCCGCGCGTGCGCGCGATGCGCGCCTCCTCCAACAACCCCATCGCGGTGGCCGAGCGCGGGTTGGACACCATGTCGTACAGCGCACCGCTGTACGTGGGCAACCCCTTGCGCACGGGCTTGAGGAAGATGTCCTCGCCCAGTTCGACCATGCCCGGCATCACCGCCGAGCCCCCCGTCAAAACGATGCCTGACGAGAGCAGTTCCTCGTAACCGCTGTCGCGGATCACCTGGTGCACGAGCGAGAAGATCTCTTCCACCCGCGGCTCGATCACACCCGCCAGAGCCTGGCGGCTCAGCATGCGCGGTGCGCGGTCGCCGAGGCCGGGCACCTCGACCTGTTCCGACGGATCGGCCAGCAGTTGCTTGGCCACGCCGTACTCGACCTTGATCTCCTCGGCATCTTTCGTCGGCGTGCGCAGCGCCATCGCGATGTCGCTCGTGATCAGGTCGCCGGCAATCGGGATCACGGCGGTGTGGCGCACCGAGCCGTCGGTATAGATCTGCACGTCGGTGGTGCCGGCGCCGATGTCGACGAGCGCGACGCCGAGGTCTTTCTCGTCGTCGGTCAACACCCCCGAGGCGCTGGCACTCGGGTTCAGCACGAGGCGCTCGACCTCCAGACCACAACGGCGCACGCACTTGAGGATGTTCTCGGCCGCGCTCTGCGCGCCGGTCACGATGTGCACCTTGACCTCCAGGCGCGAGCCGCTCATGCCGATCGGCTCCTTCACCTCGTGCCCGTCGATGATGAATTCCTGCGGCTCGACGAGCAGCACACGCTGGTCGTTCGGGATGTTGATCGCCTTCGCCGTCTCGACCACACGCGCCACGTCGGTCGGCGTGACCTCGCGGTTGTCGCGCACGATCACCATGCCGGTGGAGTTCTGGCCGCGGATGTGGCTGCCGGTGATGCCGGTGTAGACGCTCGTGATCTTGCAGGCAGCCATCATCTCGGCCTCCTTCAAGGCCTGCTGGATGCTCTGCACGGTGGCATCGATATTGACGACGACACCCCGCTTCAGGCCGTGCGTGGTGGCCACGCCGAGGCCGGCGACACGCAGGCCGCCGTCCGGCATGACCTCGCCCACCACGGCCATCACCTTGGCGGTTCCGATGTCCAGGCCGACGACCATGTCCTTCGTGTCCTTGGCCATCAGTTGCTCCTCTGGGGCGCGCTCGCGGCGGCCGTCGTTGTGATGCCTCGCAGCCGCACCGCATACCCGTCGGGGTGGCGCAGGTCGGCGTACAGCAGCGGGCTCTTGAAATGTCCGTTCACCTGCGCAAAGGTGCGCACGAAGCGGTCGGCGCGCGCGACCACCTCGTCGTCGCTGCCGCGGCCGAGTTCGACCGCCGTATCGCCGTCGAGCTCGGCGCGCCACGAGCCGCGGCCGGACAGGTGCAGTTCCATCAGCTCGCGGTCGAGGCGCTGCATCAGCGGCTGCAGGCGCCGCAGCATCGCCAGCATCTGCGCCGACCGTCCTTCGGGGCCGGCCAGCAGCGGCAGGCCCTCGTCCTCGACGTCGCCCACGTTGGCCTCGAAGACTTCGCCGAAATCGTTGACCAGCTTCTCCTCTTCGTCCTCGCCCTCCCAGCGCGCCGCGGCCCGGTGCTCCTCCAGACGCACCGCCATGCGGTCGGGCCAGACCCGGCGCACGACCGCGTGGCGCACCCAGGGCACGGACTCGAAGGCCGCCCGCGCGACGCCGAGGTCGAAGCTGAAGAAGTTGCCCTTCAGGCGCGGCGTGGTGTTGGCACGGATCGTCGTCACGCTGCTGCGCTGCAGGTCGCCTTCGAGCTGGATCGCACGCACCGGGAACCACGGCGCGCGCACCAGCCACAGCACGCCCGCCGCCGCCAGCGTCACGCCGGCGAGCGCAAAGACGGCGGTCGACACGCCATTCATCAAGCGCACGTCCGACGGCAGGGCGACGGTGGCCATCAGGCTTGCGCCTCCTTGGCCGGTGTATCCAGTGCAGCGTCGGCCAGCAGGCGCACACACAACTGTTCGTAGCTGATGCCGGCGGCGCGGGCCGACATCGGTACCAGCGAATGCCCCGTCATGCCGGGCGACGTGTTCATCTCCAGCAGGAACGGCTTGCGGTCGCTGGCGCGGATCATCAGGTCGGCACGCCCCCAGCCGCGGCAGCCGAGCGTGCGGTAGGCGGCCAGCACGATGCGCTGGATCTCGGCCTCCTCGTCGGCCGGCAGCCCGCTCGGGCAGTGGTATTGCGTGACGTCGGTGAAGTACTTGTTCTGGTAGTCGTACGCCCCTTCGGGCGCGACGATCCGGATCACCGGCAGCGCCTGCGCATCCGCGCCGCTGCCGAGCACCGGGCAGGTGACCTCGTCGCCTTCGATGAATTCCTCGCACAGCACGTCGGGGTCGTAGGCCGCCGCGAGCGTCACCGCATCCTGCATCTGCGAATACCCGACGACCTTGGTGACGCCAATCGACGAGCCCTCGCGCGGCGGCTTCACGATCAGCGGCAGGCCCAGCGTATCCGGCACCGCGACCACGTCCCCGCGCTGCTGGCGGTCGGGCGCGAGCCACACCCAGCGCGGCGTCGGCAGGCCCTCGGCGAGCCAGACGCGTTTGGTCATCACCTTGTCCATCGCGATCGCGCTGGCCATGATGCCGCTGCCGGTGTAGGGCAGGCCGAGCAGTTCGAGCGCGCCCTGCACCGAACCGTCCTCGCCCATGCGCCCGTGCAGCGCGATGAATACGCGCTTGAAGCCCAGGCGCTTGAGCTCGACCAGGTCGCGCTCGGCCGGATCGAACGCATGCGCATCGACGCCCTGCGCCTTGAGCGCATTCAGCACGCCCGCGCCCGACATCAGCGAGACCTCGCGTTCGGCGCTGCGGCCGCCCATCAGTACCGCCGTCTTGCCGAGTGTCTTGGTGTCGATATTCACCGGGCTTCCTCCACCAGGTCGACGACCCTCTGCGGCACACCGCCGATCGAGCCGGCGCCCATCGCGATGACCACGTCGCCGTCGCGCACGAAGTCGAGCACCGCCTGCGGCAGGTCGGCCACGTCGTCGACGAAGACCGGGTCGACCTTGCCCGCCACGCGCAACGCGCGTGCGAGCGAGCGAGCGTCGGCGGCCACGATCGGGCTCTCGCCGGCGGCATAGACCTCGGTCAGCAGCAGCGCATCGGCCGTGCCCATGACCTTGACGAAATCCTCGAAGCAGTCGCGGGTGCGGGTGTAGCGGTGCGGCTGGAAGGCGAGCACCAGACGCCGCCCCGGGAACGCGCCGCGCGCGGCCGACAGCACCGCGGCCATCTCGACCGGGTGGTGGCCGTAGTCGTCGATCAGCGTGAAGGTGCCGCCGCCGCTGGCAGCGCCCACCGGCAGTTCGCCGTAGCGCTGGAAGCGCCGTCCGACGCCGCTGAAGCCGGCCAGAGCCCGCACGACGGCGTCGTCGGGCAGTTCGAGTTCACTCGCCACGGCCACTGCGGCGAGCGCATTGAGCACGTTGTGCTCGCCGGCGAGGTTGACGGTGAGGTCCAGGTCGGGCAGCACCTCGCCGTTGCGCCGCTGGCAGGTGAAACGCATCAGGCCGCCCGGCAGGGCCTGCACGTCGACCGCGCGCACCGCGGCATCGGCGCCGAAGCCGTAGCCGACGACCGGGCGCGAGATCATCGGCACGATCGAGCGCACGCCGGGGTCGTCGGTGCAGACGATGGCCGCGCCGTAGAACGGCATGCGGTGGATGAACTCGACGAAGGCCGCCTTCAGCCGGGCGAAGTCGTGGCCGTAGGTCTCCATGTGGTCGGCGTCGATATTCGTCACCACCGCCAGCACCGGCAGCAGGTTCAGGAACGAGGCATCGCTCTCGTCCGCCTCGACGACGATGTAGTCGCCCGCGCCGAGACGCGAGTTGGCGCCCGCGCTCATCAGCTTGCCGCCGATGACGAAGGTCGGGTCGACGCCGGCCTCGGCGAGCACACTGGTGACGAGCGACGTGGTCGTCGTCTTGCCGTGCGTGCCGGCGATCGCGATGCCCTGCTTCAGGCGCATCAGCTCGGCCAGCATCACGGCGCGTGGCACCACCGGGATGCGGCGCGCGCGCGCCGCGACGACCTCGGGGTTGTCGCCTTTCACCGCCGTCGACGTGACCACCGCTTCAGCGCCTGCGACGTTGGCCGCATCGTGGCCGATCGCCACGCGCACGCCCAGGCCTGCGAGCCGCCGCGTGGTGGCGCTTTCGCTCGCGTCCGAACCCGACACGCCATAACCCAGGTTGTGCAGGATCTCGGCGATGCCGCTCATGCCGGCGCCGCCGACGCCGACGAAATGGATGTGCTTGACCGCGTGTTTCACGGCGCCCTCCCCATCAAGCGCTCGATCTCGTCGGCCACGCGTTGCGCGGCGTGCGGGCGGGCCAGATTGCGCGCCCGGATCGCCATCGCGAGCAGGCCGACGCGGTGCATCGACGCCAGCACGTCGGCCAGCTTCTCCGGCGAGAGCTCCGTCTGCGGCAGGTGGAAGGCGGCCTGGTGGCGCGCCATCCACTGAGCGTTGTCGCGCTGGTGCGAGGTGGTGCTCACGATCAGCGGCACGAGCACGCTGGCCACGCCCGCCGCGCACAACTCGCTCACCGTGATCGCGCCGGCCCGGCAGACGATCACATCGCAGTCGGCCAGGCGCGCCGGCATGTCGTCGAGGAACGGCAGCAGTTCGGCCTCGACACCGGCCTGCGCGTAGGCCGCCGTGACGGACTCGAGATGCGCGCCGCCGGTCTGGTGCGTGACGAGCGGCCGCTTGTCGGGCGGCATCAGGGCCAGCGCACGTGGCAGCGTTTCGTTGAGCACCTTCGCGCCGAGGCTGCCGCCGACGACGAGCAGCTTCAACGGCCCGCTGCGCCCGGCGAACCGTTCCGCCGGCGCGGGCAGCAACTCGATCTCGGCGCGCACCGGGTTGCCCGTGACCACCGCCTGCGGCACCTGGGACGCCGCATCGCCGTCGAAGCCGAAAGCCACGCGGTCGGCAAAACGCAGCAGCGACTTGTTGCTCAGCAGCAGCGCGGCGTCGGCATTCACCAGCATCAGCGGCTTGCGCAGCAGTGCGGCCACCAGGCCACCGGGGAAGCAGACGTAACCCCCCATGCCCAGCACCGCGCTCGTGCCGCGGCGGCGCAGGATGCGCAGGCTGTCCCACAGCGCCTTCACGAGGCGCAGGCCGCCGGTCAGCATGTGCACGGGTCCGTTGCCGCGCAGGCCGCTGAAGGCCAGCGTGTCGAGCGGCAGCCCGGCCGGCGGCACGAGGCGGTTTTCCATGCCGCGGGTCGTGCCGAGCCAACTCACCGTCCACCCGCGCCGTTGCATCTCGCGCGCCACGGCCAGGCCCGGCATGATGTGCCCGCCGGTGCCCGCCGCCATGACCACCAGATGGCTCATCGGACGACCCTCCGCGCAACGCGCAGCGGGATTCGCACTTGGGAGCAGCCCGGCGCGCTCATGTGCGGCCTCCGCGCATGAGCTGGCGGTTCTGGTTTCGGCACGCGCACGCTGTGCGCTTCACGTCGCGTCGCGACATGAGCCTGCACCGGAGCACGCCAGCGACGCGCGCCATGCGCACGCCGCGCTGCCCGCCATGGCCGTGCCATGCCGTGCGGCTCATGCGCGGCCTCCGCGCATGAGCTGGCGGTTCTCGATGTCCACGCGCAGGACGATGGCGAGGGCGACGAAATTGAGCAGGATGGCCGAGCCGCCGTAGCTCATCAGCGGCAGCGTCAGGCCCTTGGTGGGCAGCGCGCCGAGGTTGACACCCATGTTGATGAACGACTGCAGGCCGAACCAGATGCCGATGCCCTGCGTCATCAGGCCGGCGAAGACGCGGTCGAGCGCGATCGCCTGGCGGCCGATGCCGACCACGCGCCGCGTGAGCCAGAAGAACGCGGTGATGACACACGCCACGCCGAGAAAGCCGAGTTCCTCGCCGATCACCGCGAGCAGGAAGTCGGTGTGGGCCTCGGGCAGGTAGTGCAGCTTCTCGACCGAGCTGCCGAGGCCCTGGCCGAAGATCTCGCCGCGCCCGAACGCGATCAGCGAATGGGTCAGCTGGTAACCCTTGCCCTGCGCGTACTCGGGGTTCCAGGGGTCGAGGAAGGCCAGGATGCGTTCGCGCCGCAGATCGTCGAAGTACAGGAACAACCCCGCGGTGACCGCCAGCACGCCGACGATCAGGAAGAACATGCGCGCGTTGACGCCGCCGAGAAACAGGATGCCCATCGCGATCGTCGCCACGACGACGAGCGCCCCGACGTCGGGCTCGCGCAGCAGCAGCAGGCCGATGAAGGCGGTGGCCAGCGCCATCGGCCACACCGCGCGCACGAAGTCCTCCTTGACTTCCATCTTGCGCACCATGTAGCTCGCCGCGTACATCGCCATCGCCAGCTTGGCCAGCTCCGACGGCTGGAAGTTCATCACGCCGAGCGGGATCCACCGGCGCGACTTGTTGACCACCTTGCCGACCCCCGGAATCAACACCGCGAGCAGCAGCACGAGCGCGACGATGAAGATGCGCGAGGCGTGTTTTTCCCAGAACGCGATCGGCACCTGCACCATGGCCAGGCCGAGCACGAAGGCCAGCGCCACCGAGAAGAGATGCCGGTTCAGGAAGTGCGTGGGCGTGTAGCGCGAAAAACGCGGGTTGTCGGGCAGCGCCACCGATGCCGAGAACACCATCACCGACCCGAGCGCGACCAGCGCGATCACGACGACGACCATCGCCTGGTCGAAACCGGCGATGCGCGCCACCGTGCCGCCGCGCGGATCGAAGCCGTCGCGCACCGGCAGGCCACGGCGCGACTGCGCGGCCTCGCGGCGCGTGCCCCACCACGCGCGAAGACGCTCCAGCGGGTGGCCGAGCAATGCGGCGCTCATGGAGTACCTTCGCCCCTCACGGGCTCCGGGACGAGCGCTTGGGAGCGGCCCGGCGCGCTCATGCGCCCACCTCGCCCCGGTCGGCCGCCAACGCCTGCACCGCGGCCACGAAGACCTCGGCGCGGTGCGCGTAGTTGCGGAACATGTCCAGGCTGGCGCAGGCCGGGCTCAGCAGCACGGCGTCACCGGGCTGGGCACGCTCGAAGCACCAGGCCGTGGCGGCTTCGAGCGTGGCGTGGCGCTCCATCGGTACGCCTGTGCTGCGCAGGGCCTCCTCAATGGCCGGCGCATCGCGGCCGATGAGCGCGACCGCGCGCGCATGCGCCGCGACGGCGGGTGCGAGCGGCGCGAAGTCCTGCCCCTTGCCGTCGCCTCCGAGGATCACCACCAGCCGGGCCGGTGCCTTCTCCGCGCCGAGGCCGACGAGTGCCGCCACGGTGGCGCCCACGTTGGTGCCCTTGCTGTCGTCGAACGCCTCGACGTCGCCGACCAGCCCCACGGGTTCGACCCGGTGCGGCTCGCCACGATAGTCGCGCAGGCCATGCAGCATCGGCGCGAGCGGGCAACCGATGGCGGTCGCCAGCGCCAGTGCGGCGAGCGCGTTGGCAGCGTTGTGCCTGCCGCGCAAACGCAGCGCGTCGGCCGGCATCAGCCGTTGCAGGTGGATCTCCTCGTCTTCGTCCTTGCGGCGCTTCACGGTCTCGTCGGCCGGCAGCGCACGCACGAGCCAGGCCATGCCGTTCTCGACCACCAGGCCGAAGTCGCCCGGGCGCCTCGGCGCTTCGAGCCCGAAGCGCAACACCGTGCGTGGCACCGCCTTGGGCGCACCCTTGGGCGCCTTGCCCGTCACCGGCGCCGGCTCCATCGCGGCCACCAGCGGATCGTCGCGGTTGATCACCATCGTTGCCGCCGTGCCGAAGATGCGCGCCTTGGCTGCGGCGTAGGCTGCCATCGTGCCGTGCCAGTCGAGGTGGTCCTGCGTCACGTTGAGCACGGTCGCGGCGGCCGGCTCGAAACCCTGCACGGCGTCGAGTTGGAAGCTCGACAGCTCGACCACCCACACGTCGGGCAGTGTGTTCGCGTCGATGCGCCCGGCCAGCGTGTCCAGCAGGGTGGGGCCGATGTTGCCTGCGGCGACCACGCTGCGCCCGGCACGCTCGACGAGCAGCGCGGTGAGGACGGTGGTGGTCGTCTTGCCGTTGGTGCCCGTGACCGCGAGCACCTGCGGCGCGTAGCCGGAGTCGGCCTTCAGGTCGGCCAGCGCAAGTGCAAACAGGTCGAGTTCGCCGCCGATGCGCACGCCGCTGGCGCGCGCCGCGTCGAGCAGCGGCACGATGTGCGCATCGTGCGGGGCCAGGCCCGGGCTCTTGAGCACGAATTGAATCCCGTTCAGAGCGGACGCGTCGAGCGCGCCACCGAGCCGCGTCGCGGCCGGCACCTCGGCGTGCAAAGCCGCGGCCTGCGGCGGCTGCTCGCGCGAGTCCCACACGCTGACCTGCGCCCCGTGGCGCGCGCACCAGCGCGCCATCGCCAACCCGGACGCACCGAGGCCGAGGACGAGCACGTGCAGGCCGTTCAGCGTCTTCATCGCAGCTTCAGGCTGGCCAGGCCGACGAGGCACAGCAGCATCGTGATGATCCAGAAGCGCACGACCACCTGCGTCTCGGGCCAGCCCTTCTTCTCGAAATGATGGTGCAGCGGCGCCATCAGGAAGATGCGCCGCCCCTCACCGTAGCGGCGCTTGGTGTACTTGAACCAGAGCACCTGCACGATCACGCTCAACGCCTCGACGACGAAGATGCCGCCCATGATGCCGAGCACGATTTCCTGGCGCGTGATGACGGCGATGGTGCCCAGGCCGCCACCGAGCGCCAGCGCGCCGACGTCGCCCATGAAGACCTGCGCCGGATTGGCGTTGAACCACAGGAACGACAGGCCCGCACCGGCCATCGCGGCGCAGAAGATCAGCAGTTCGCCCGCGCCCGGGATGTGCGGCAGCAGCAGGTACCTGGAGAACACCGCGCTGCCCGTGACGTACGCGAAGATGCCGAGCGCGGACCCGACCAGCACCACCGGCATGATCGCCAGGCCGTCGAGCCCATCGGTGAAATTGACCGCGTTGCTCGTGCCGACGATGACGAACCAGGTCAACGCGATGAAACCGAAAACCCCCAGCGGGTAGCTGATGGTCTTGAAGAACGGCACGATCAGGTCGGCCTTGGGCGGCAGGTCGTTGGAAAACCCGCTCGTGACCCAGCGGATGAAGAGCTCCAGCACACGAAGGTTGGACGTTTCGGAGACGCTGAACGCGAGGTACAGCGCGGCGATCAGGCCGATCAGCGACTGCCAGAAGAACTTTTCGCGCGACGGCATGCCCTCCGGGTCCTTGCGCACGACCTTGCGGTAGTCGTCGACCCAACCGACCGCGCCGTAGCCGAAGGTCACGAGCATCACGACCCAGACGAAGCGGTTCGTCCAGTCGAACCACAGCACCGTCGACACGGCAATGCCGATGAGCACCAGCACGCCGCCCATCGTCGGGGTGCCGCTCTTGCCGAGGTGCGCCTGGATGCCGTATTCGCGGATCGGCTGGCCGACCTTCATCGCGGCCAGCCAGCGGATCACGAACGGACCGAAGGCCAGGCCGATCAGCAGGGACGTCATCGCTGCCAGCACGGCGCGGAACGTGAGGTACTGGAAGACGCGCAGGAAACCGAGTTCCTCGGGGTACAGCGACAACAGCCACTGGCTCAGGCTAAGCAGCATGTATCGCCCCCGACTGCAGCGCCTTGACGACACGCTCCATCGCCATGAAACGCGAGCCTTTGACCAGGATCGATGCCACCTTCGGTGCCTGCACGAGCGCGCCGACGAGCGCCGCGCTGTCGGCGAAATGGCGGGCCGCGGGGCCGAATGCACGCGCGGTATCGGCGCTCAGCGCGCCGGCACACCAGAGATGCTCGATGCCGCAGTCGCGTGCACGCACGCCGGCTTCGGCGTGGAAGGCCGGGCCCTGCGTGCCGACCTCGCCCATGTCGCCGAGGACCAGCCAGCGCGGCGCCGGCAGGTCGCGCAGCACGTCGATCGCCGCCAGCACCGAGTCAGGGTTCGCGTTGTAGCTGTCGTCGACGAGCGTGACCGTCTGCCCGTGGATGGCGACGCTGCCCACCTGCGAGCGCCCCTTGACGGCGCTGAACCCCTCGAGCCCCTGCACGACGGCCGCCAGCGGCGCGCCGGCGGCGAGTGCACAAGCGGCAGCGGCGAGTGCGTTCTTCACGTTGTGGCGGCCTGCCACGCGCAGCGTGAGCGTGGCGTCGCCCGACGGCGTGCGCAAAACCACCGACCAGTGGCCGGCGGGCGTCCACGCGGCCTGCGCCGTGATGTCGGCGGCGCCATCGAGCGAGAAGGTCGAGGTCTTGCGGGCACCGGCCTGTCGCTGCCAGATCGACGCATGCGCATCGCCGGCGGGAAAGACCGCCGTGCCGGTGGCACCGAGGGCCTCGATGGCGCTGCCGTTCTCGAGAGCGACCGCCTGCACGCTGGACATGAACTCCTGGTGCTCGCGCTGCGCGTTGTTCACCAGCACCACAGTCGGTGCGGACAGGCGCGCCAGCAAGGCGATCTCGCCCACGTGGTTCATGCCGAGCTCGACCACGGCCGCGCGGTGCCTCGCGGTGGTGTCCTGGCGCAGGCGCAGCAGCGTCAGCGGCACGCCGATGTGGTTGTTGAAATTGCCCTCGGTGGCGAGCGCCCCGTCGCCGACCCACGCACGCAGGATCGAGGCGATCATCTGCGTCACGGTGGTCTTGCCGTTGCTGCCGGTGACGGCGATCAGCGGCAGGTCGAAACGGCGGCGCCAGCCGGCGGCCAGCGTCTGCAGCGCGAGCAATGCGTCCGGCACCTGCAGGCCGCTCAGCCCCGCCTTCTCCAGGCCCCGCTCGGCAAGTGCGGCCACCGCACCGGCGCCACGCGCCTGCGGCAGAAAGTCGTTGGCGTCGAACCGCTCGCCGCGCAGCGCAACGAACAGGTCGCCCGCACGCAGGGTGCGGGTGTCGCTGTGCACACGCTGGAAGGCGATAGCTCCGTCGCCCACCAGCGTCGATCCGGGAATGAGGGCCTGCGCCTCGGCCAGCGTCATCATGCGCGGCGCTCCAGCGCACGCAGCGCCTCGTCGGCATCGGAAAACGGGTATTTCACGCCGCCGATGTCCTGGTAGTCCTCGTGGCCCTTGCCGGCGATCAGCACGACGTCGTCGTTCGCCGCCGCACGCAGCGCGTGTGCGATGGCCGCACGGCGGTCGACGAAGGTCTGCGGCACATCGGTCACCCCCTTGGTGCCCGCGACGATCTGCGCGACGATCGCATGCGGCGACTCCATGCGCGGGTTGTCGCTCGTGATCACGACATGCTGCGCGAGCCGCACGGCGACTTCGCCCATCAGTGGGCGCTTGGTCGCGTCGCGGTTGCCACCGCAGCCGAACACACACCACAGCGCGCCGCGGCGCGAAGCCGCGAGCGGCTGCAGCGACTGCAACACCTTTTCGAGCGCATCGGGTGTGTGGGCATAGTCGACGATGACGGCCGGGCCGGCAGGGCCGCCGGCGTTCACCCGCTGCATGCGCCCGGGCACCGGCGTCAAGCCCGGCACGGCTGCGACGGCATCGGCCAGCGGGACACCAAGCGCGCGCAGCGCGCCCAGCACGACAAGCAGGTTGTGCACGTTGTAGTCACCGATCAACCCGCTGCGCAGTGGCACGGTCTGCGTGCCTTCGACGACCTCGAACGCGAGGCCGCCGTCGACATACCGCACGTCGGCGGCGTGCAGGCGCGGCGGCGGCGCCGACTGGTCGCTCGCACTCACGGGCCAGAGGTCGAGCGTGCCGCGGGCGGCGAGTTCGTACGCGAGCGCCGCGCCGTGCTCGTCGTCCACATTCAGCACGGCAGCCTTCAATCCCGGCCAGGCGAAGAGACGTCGCTTGGCTTCCCAGTACGCCAACATCGTGCCGTGGAAGTCGAGGTGGTCGCGCGTGAAATTGGTGAACAGCGCGACATCGATGCGCGTGCCGTCGAGCCGGTGCTCGACGAGGCCGATCGACGAGGCCTCGAGAGCGCAGGCCGTGAGGCCCTGGTCGACGAACCGGCGCAGCGCGGCTTGCAACGCCACCGGATCGGGCGTCGTCAGCCCGGTGGGCGCCACGTCGGGCGGCACGCCCACGCCGAGCGTGCCGACCACGCCACACCGGCGCCCCAGCGCGTGCAGCGCCTGCGCCACCCACCACGCGGTCGACGTCTTGCCGTTGGTCCCGGTGCTGGCCACGATATCGAGCGCAGCGCTCGGCGCGCCGAAGAAGCCGTCGGCGACCGTGCCGGCACAAGCCTTGAGTGCCTGCAGCGTGCCCACGCGATCGTCGTCGACGCCGAACGCGGACTGGCCTTCGGCCTCGACCAGGCAGGCCGTGGCGCCCGCGTCCAACGCGGCCGGCACGAAGGCGCGGCCGTCGTGCACGCGACCCGGCCAGGCGATGAACGCGTCGCCGGGCTGCACCTGGCGACTGTCGGTGCGCAGCGTGCCGGTGCAGCGCTGCGCGAGCCATTGCGCGGCGGCAGCGGGCGACGTCAGGTGCAGCGCCATCACAGGTTCTCCTGCGCGGTGTCGCCGGGCTTGACGACGATCTGCGGCTTGACCTCGATGTCGGGTGCCACGCCCATCGTGCGCAGCGTGTGCTGCACCACCTCGCTGAAGACCGGCGCCGCCACCAGGCCGCCGAAATAGCCGCCCACGGTGGGTTCGTCGACCATCACCGCGACGACGATGCGCGGGTCGGAGATCGGGGCGATGCCGACGAACCAGGCGCGGTGCTTGTCGCCGCTGTAACCCTTGGCGGTGCTCTTCTTGGCGGTGCCGGTCTTGCCGCCGACCGAATAGCCGATGGCCTGCGCAAGCGGCGCCGTGCCGCCGGTGGAAGTGACCATCGACAACATCTGGCGCATCTCGCGCGCCGTCTTCGGCGACATCACGCGCAGGCCCTGCACCGGACCGTCGGCCTTGCGGATCGTCACCGGCATCAGCTCGCCGTCGTGCGCGAATACCGTGTAGGCACGGGCGAGTTGGAACAGCGAGGTCGAGACGCCGTAGCCATAGGCCATCGTCGCCTGCTCGATCGGACGCCAAGTCTTCCAGGGGCGCAGGCGCCCGGTGATGGCCCCAGGGAATTCGATCTGCGGGCGCTGGCCGAACCCGACCGACGACAGCAGCTCCCACATCTCCTTGCGGTCCATCTGCATCGCCAGCTTCACGGTGCCGACGTTGCTGGACTTCTGAATGATGCCGGCCACCGTGAGTTGCGGGTTGGCGTGTTCGTCGCGGATCGTCGTGCCGGTGACCTGGAAGGGCTGGGTCGAGATCACCGTATTCGGCGTCACGCGGCCGCTCTCGACCGACCAGCCGACGATGAACGGCTTCATCGTCGATCCGGGCTCGAAGATGTCGGTCATGGCGCGGTTGCGCAGCAGCGGGCTGCCCTTGGGGTAACGCTTGCCGGGGTCGAAGCTGGGGTAGTTGGCCAGCGCCAGCACCTCGCCGGTGCGTGCGTCGAGCACGACCACGCTGCCAGCCTGCGCATGGTGTGCGCGCACCGCATCACGCACTTTCTGCCAGGCGAAGAACTGCACCTTGCTGTCGATCGACAGCGTGATGTCCTGGCCGTTCACCGGCTCGAGGCGCTCGCCGCGGTCCTCGACCACCTGCCCGAGGCGGTCCTTCACGACACCACGCGAGCCGGTCTTGCCCTGGAGCTCCTTCTGGAAGCGGAGTTCGATGCCTTCCTGCCCGGCCTCCTCGATGCTCGTGAAACCCACGACATGGGCCGCGGCTTCGCCTTCGGGATATTTGCGCTTGTACTCGCGCACCTGGTGCACGCCCTTCACACCGAGCGCCTGCACCTGCTCCCACACCGATTCGTCGACCTGTCGGTGCAGCCAGGCGAACTCACCGTCACCGTCGGTGCGGTCCTTCAATTCGGTGCCGGTCAGGTCCAGCAAGCGCGCGAGCGCGCGGCGTTGTGTCGTGTTGGCTTCGAAGTCCTTGGGGATCGCCCACACCGACGGCACCGGCACGCTGGTCGCCAGCACATTGCCGTTTCGGTCGAGGATGCGACCGCGGCTGGCCGGCAGCGCGAGCGTGCGCGCGTAGCGCATCGCCCCTTGCTTCAGATAGAAGTCCGTGCCGACGATCTGGATGTACACCGCGCGGCCCGCCAGCCCCGCAAACGCCAGCGCCACGAGCACGACGACGAAGCGCGAGCGCCACGGCGGTGTCTTGCTCGCCAGCAGCGGGCTCGTGGCGTAGTGGACGCTGCGCGCGCCCGTGGCCCGGCGCTTCACTTGCCGCCCTCCGACGCCGGCGCGGCCGCCGCGGCCACGGTGTCGACGACATAGTGCGTGACGCCCGGCGTGGCGGTGCGCATCTTCAGCTTGTCGCGTGCGACACGCTCCACGCGCAGGTGGGTGGCCTGGGTCTGCCGGTCTGCATCGAGCCGCTTGAACTCGATATCGAGCGCGCGCTCCTCGACACGGGCGCGCTCGATCGCCGCAAACAGTCGGCGCGACTCGTACGAGCTGCGCACGAGGTACAGCGCACTGCCCATCAGCAGTGCCAGCAACAGCAGGTTGAGCTTGGTCACGCCGCCACCTCGGTGCGCTCGGCGACGCGCAGGATGGCCGAACGGGCGCGCGGGTTGGCGGCGATCTCGTCCGCGCCGGCGCGCGTGCGGCCGAGCGCGACGAGTTTCATCGGGCGCGGCGCCGCGAACGGGGCGCGCCGGTCCACCTCGTCGCGGCTCTCGCGCGCGATGAAGGTCTTGACGATGCGGTCCTCGAGCGAATGGAAGGCGATCACGACCAGTCGTCCTTGCGGGACCAGGAGGGCCAGCGCAGCCTTCAGCCCTTGTTCGAGCTCCTCAAGCTCGGCGTTGACGTAAATCCGAAGAGCTTGAAATGTGCGCGTTGCAGGGTCCTGGCCCGGCTCGCGGGTCTTGACCGAACGAGCCACGACGTGGGATAGCTCGCCTGTGGTTCGAACAGGGCTCCCGCCTTCGCGGCGAGCAACAAGCGCCTTTGCAATCTGAACAGCAAACCGTTCTTCGCCATAGTCACGGATCACCTCGGCAATTTGGCGCTCATCCGCGCGGGCCAGAAATTCCGCGGCGGTCTCGCCGCGGGTCGTATCCATGCGCATGTCCAACGGCGCATCGAAGCGGAAGCTGAAGCCGCGCTCCGGGGTATCGATCTGCGGGCTGCTGACACCCAGGTCGAGCAGCACGCCGTCCACGCGCGTGATGCCCAGCACCGCGAGCTCCTCGCGCATCGTCGCGAAGCCCGCATGCCGGATCACGAAACGCGGGTCGTCGATCGCGCGCGCCGCGGCCACCGCGTCCGGGTCCTTGTCGAAGGCCACCAGGCGCCCGCCGGGCGCGAGCCGCGCCAGCACCGCGCGGGCATGCCCACCTCGTCCGAAGGTTCCGTCCACGTAGGTGCCCGCCGGCTGCGTCACCAAGGCCTCGACGGCTTCGGTGAGCAGGACGGTGACATGGGTGCATGCGCCGGCCGGCCCGCTCATTCCATGAACAGGCCGTCGAGCTGCGCGCTCAGACCCTGCTCCAGTTCGGCAGATTCGACGGCGGCGTAGCGCGCCTTGTCCCACAATTCGAAGCGGTTGCCCATGCCCATGAAGATCACGTCACGCTCCAGCCCGGCCCACTCGCGCAGTTCGGGCGGCAGCAGCACGCGCGACGAACCGTCGATCACCGCTTCAGTGGCGCTGCCGATGTACAGGCGCTTGATGCTGTTGCGTGATTCGGGCAGCGCGGCCAGCTTGGTGCGAAAGGTTTCCCACACGGGCCTCGGAAAGAGCGTCAGGCAACGCTCGGTGTTCTTCGTGACCATCATCCGGCCGTCGACGGTGGCCATCAGCACGTCGCGATACCGGGCCGGGACGGTGATGCGACCCTTCCCGTCCAGCGTCAGTACCGGACCACCATTGAAGTCGAAAGAAGACACGAAGCCCCACAAACTTGCACGAATATGCACTGTAGCCGAGCTGTCACAGGCCGGTCAATGGCTCGTGGACTGAAAATTCAATGGAATCAAATACTTAGAAGCGATCTTTCAGAGAGTTGCAAAGTCAAAACATCATTAAAATGAACTACTTGCGCAATTCAGTGAAAGCTGTTTCTCACGAGTCCCCCGCCGTGGGGCCTGTGAATTGATTCACGAAAGCGATCCGCTCTGGCGCCTTCGCCACGCGATCCTGGGTGTGGCGCTTTCGCTGCTCCTGTCGGTGCCGATCGCGGCAATGATCGGCAGCTGGGCCGGCGAGGCGTTCGGTGGCGGCTATGGCCTACGGGTGGCGGCGTATGGCGTGCTGCTGCTCTACGTGGTGGCGGGCGCCGGCGTGCTGTTCGCGCGTGTCGCGCGGCACGAGACGCGCCCGCTCGGCCTGCGACGACTCGGCCTGTGGCTGGCGAGCCTGTGGCTGTGGCCGGCACTGCTGGTCACGGCACGGGGTGCAACCCGCCATGATCCACCCTGAACCGAGTCCGACAGGCTGCGCCGGACGGTGCGGCCGGGAGCAACCGCTCCCGCGCCCGGAAAACCCGATGTGGCGGCCGAACACCTGCACGGGCACACTGGAGGTGCGGGCCCACAAGGTCCAGGCGTGGGCCGGCCACCAAACCGCATCCGCCAGGTGCACCACATGCCGTCTCCGACGACACGGGTGGCGAGGTGCTGGCGCGAGGGTTCACGCGCCGAAAGACACCGTGAACGACGCGGAAGCCCCGAGTCGCTCGCCCGGTCGCCCGGCGTCGACCGGGTTGACCTGAATCAACGGCGCACGACCGCGTGTTCATATGCTGCGGGGTGCCGGCTCTGACGGCAAAGGACAGAAACCATGCTCATCCGTTTCTCGAATCGCCCGTATCCAGCATGCGCCCTCTCCGCCCTCTCTCTTGGCAGGGCGCTGCGGGGCATCACACTCGTCGCCGCGTTGCTTCTGGTCGGTGGCTGCGGCGGCGGTGGCAGCAGCGTCGATCCGGCGGCAGCCGGCGCCCATGACCAGACGGCCCAGACAAGGGAGCATGCGGCCGCCGTCGACCCCGCGGCCGCCGATCCCAATACGCCGGGAGCGGTCGGCGACTTCTACGTCGGCCACTCGAGCTACGCGATCGAAAGCGCCGACACGCCGATCAGCCTGGCGTTCCTGAACGACCACAAGGCCGGCGAGCGCGGCCCGGTGCACATCGTCGGCGGCAAGCTGTACGCAGGCGACCAGCGCCTGCGCCTGTACGGCGTCGCGATGTTCCTGGGTGCCGTCATGCCCTCCAAGGCCGACGCGGTGAACATCGCGTCGCGACTGCGCAAGGAGGGCTTCAACGCGGTGCGTTTCGTCAGCTGGGACGGCCTGCTGGCACAAGCCAACACCTGGACGGTGACATCCCGGCCCCAAGGAATGTTGAACACCGACCAGACATTGAATCGCGACGCGCTGGACCACTTCGACCACTTCGTCTATCAGTTGGAGCAGGCCGGCATCTACCTGGTGATCCCACTGCACTCGGGCCGCCACTACCTCGAGGCCGTTGACTGCGTCGACACCTGCGAGGGACTGGACGTCTACCTGCCTTCGCTGATCCAGTCGCAAAAGGCGTTCTCGGCCGCGTTCCTGAACCACGTCAACCCCTACACGGGCAAGGCGTACAAGGACGATGCCGCGGTCGCGGCCCTGGAGGTGAACAACGAAGACTCGCTGTCGCACCGTTGGTCCAAGGGGACGATCGATGCTTACCTGACCGATCCGGTGCGCTATCCCAAATACGGCGCACCGCTCGAAGCGCTCTGGCGCACCTGGGTACAGGCGAAGTACGTCACCATCGATGCGGCGGCGGCGGCGTATGGCCAGGCGCTGCTTTCGTTCGACGACCTGAAGGCGCCGCTCGCGAAGGACAAGACCACGATGGTGGCCCCGCTGTACCGGGACTGGCTGCAATTCACCGGCGAGACCGATGCGGCGTACTACGCGGGCATGGTCGCCTACCTGAAGAACGATGTCGGCACGAAGAGCCTCGTCATGGGCACGCAGAGCCACTATCTCCAGGCCTATGCACGGGAAGGAGACATCTCTTCCTTCAACTCCTATTTCGGCGATGTGGGCACGCTCACCGGCGAACTCAACCCCGTGAATGGCGCGCCGGTCATCGAGGTACAGAACAAGTCGGTGCTGTCCTTCGCCGATCCGAAAGACACGGGGCTCTTCGGCACGCACGAGCGCAAGACACCCGGCAAACCCGCATTCCTGACCGAACACGCCTCGCGTGTCGGCAACCAGCATGTCGCCGAAGCGGAATCTTTCGTCAGTGCGTATGCCGGCTTTCAGGATCTGGATGCGATCTTCCTGACCGATGGTCACAGCATGAATCTCAACCAGCGGCGCGACTACTTCACCGGCTACTACAACGTTTCGGCGGCGGCGGTGTCACGCGTGACCGCGGCCCTGTCGTTCCGCCGCGGCGACATGACGCCGGGCCAGCCCTTCGTACTGAAGAAGACCAAGCAGTCCTACCTCGACGCAGGCACCAAGTGGCGCCAGTACAACCTGCTCAACTTCCACTTCGGCGGCGGCATCCGCGCCCCGCTGATGATGAACATGTACCAGCAGACGGTGGACGATCCCGGCGAGGAAAACGTCGTGACGGGCGGCACGGCTGCCGCCACCTACACCGCCACCACCGGCGAGATCTACTGGAAGCCGCAGGACCGCATCGTCGTCGACACGCCGATGACCAAGACCGCGATCGGTCTGTTCTCGCGCACGTCAGCGGACCTCGGCGGCGGCATCCGGGTCGACGTGGGCACCACGATGAACAACTACGCCGTCGTGCAACTGACATCCCTGATCAAGGACGCTGCGCTGCCGTCGTCGAAGATGCTGCTCTCGCTGAGCGGCCATTTCACCGTCCCCGGCGAATACCCGCGCAGCCCCGGCCAGACCACCTTCTCGCAGGGCACGGCCGAACCGCGCATCGAGGCCGTTCCCGCGACCGTGCGCATCCCCACGCCGAAGAACCTCGTCGTGACGGCGCTCGACCGCACCGGTGCGCGCAAGGCCAGCGTGCCGGTCGTGCGCAACGGGGACTACGTCGAATTCGTCACCGGGCCGCTCTACGACACGGGGTGGTATCTCGTCGAGGAAAGCGGCGTGCCGACGAACAATCCGCCGGTCGTCTCGCTGTCGGCGCCGTCCACGGTTGCGTTCGGGAGCGCGGCAGCGCTCGACGCCAGCGCGGCAGACAGCGACGGCACGATTGCCAAGATCGAGTTCCTCGAGGGCGGCCGCCCGATCGGTTCCTGCGCGGCCACGCCTTGCCACCTCGACTGGCGACCCCCGGGCTCGGGCACGTTTGCATTGACGGCCCGTGCCACGGACAACCTTGGCGCCTCCACGACCACCGTCGCCACGGTGCTGACGGTCGTGAACGCCCCGCCGACAGCCGCCGTGACCGCACCCGCGACGGCCACGCTGGGCGTGCCGGTCACCCTGACGGCCAGTGCCGGCGATATCGACGGCACGGTCACGCTGGTGGAGTTCTTCGACAACGGTGCGCTCGTCGGATCGGATGCCAGCGCCCCGTACAGCGTGCAGTGGACGCCGGAGTCGACGGGGCTGCACAGCCTCACGGTGCGCGCCACCGACAACCTGGGCGCGACGACGTTCAGCGCGTCCGTCGGCACCCAGGTGTCGGTGCCTTCGGCCGACGGTCTGATGGCGGCGTATTTCGACAACATCTCGCTCAGCGGCGCACCGGTGCTGACACGGTACGAAGCCCCGTTGCTCACCCAGACGAACCCGGCCACCCCCGGCCCCGGCTTGCCGGCGGACGGCTGGTCGGTGCGCTGGTCCGGCGTGCTGAGATTCGCCGAAGCGGGCAACTATGTCCTGCAGGTGACCTCGGACGACGGTGCGCGGGTCTGGCTCGACGGCCGCCTGGTCGTCGACGCATGGTTCAACGCGGGCAACGTCGAATACGTGCTTCCCCCCATGACCGTCAGCGCGGGCACGGCGCTGCCCATCACCATCGAGCATTACGACGGTACCGGTTCGTCGACATTCAAGCTGCGCTGGAAGACACCGTCCTCGCCCGTCTACTGGAAGGACGTCCCGATCTCGGCGCTGGCATCCTCGGTCGCGAACAGCCCGCCCACGGCCGTCGTCACGGCGCCCGCCACCGCCACGACCGGGGTGGCCGTGACGCTGACGGCCATTGCAAGCGATTCCGATGGCTCGGTCACGCTGGTGGAGTTCTTCGACAACGGCGCCCTCGTCGGATCGGATACCAGCGCGCCGTACAGCGTGCAATGGACCCCGGCCTCGTCCGGGCTGCACAGCCTCACGGCGCGCGCCACCGACAACCTCGGCGCGACCGTGCTGAGCGCGGCCGTCACCACGCAGGTGTCGGCACCGTCGGTCGAGGGCTTGCTGGCGAGCTACTTCGACAACGCCGCGCTCAGCGGCACGCCGGTCTTGACACGGTACGAAGCCCCGCTGCTCACGCAGACGAACCCGGCCACCCCAGGCCCCGGCGTACCCGCCGACTATTGGTCGGTGCGCTGGACCGGCACGCTGGCGTTCAGCGACGCGGGCAGTTATGTCCTGCAGGTGACCGCGGACGACGGTGTGCGGGTCTGGTTCGACGGCCACCTGGTCGTCGATGCATGGTTCAACGCCGGCAACGTCGAATACCTGCTCCCGCCCATGAACGTCAGCGCGGGCACGGCGCTGCCGATCAGGATCGAGCACTACGACGGCACTGGCTCGTCGACGGTCAAGCTGCGCTGGAAGACACCGTCCTTGCCGATCTACTGGAAGGACGTCCCGATCTCGGCGTTGTCGTCACCCGGTCCGTAGCACGCCGGCTTCACCGGCCGCGAAAGAAGGCATCCGCCCGGACGGTGCAATTCGCGGTCCGGGCCGCGAGCACGGGCACCCGGTTCGCCGCGGTGGCGCCGCGGCCCTCAGTTCGACTGCTTGATCAGCCGGCCCGAGGCCGATTGCACCGGGCGGGCGTTCATCGGGTACAGGCGTGAAAAGATGTCGATCTGCGCAGGCGAAATCGGCACCGGCTGCTGCATCACCATCCAGAGCACGCCCTCGCTGCACGGCGGCGTCGTGAGAGACCCCATGTAGGTGTAGTAGCGGCGATCCTTGGGCAGCAGTTCGTTCAGGTCCACCGAGACGCGGGCGGGCACTTCCTCGCCCTTTTCGAGCGGCAGGTTGTTCCACACCGTCTGCACCAGCGGCTGCGCGCTGCCGCGGTCGAGCAGGACGGCGACGACCGCCAGGCGGCCTTCCATATCCTTGTGCACCAGGTGCACGACCATGTCGAACTGGCGGCCGTTGATGCGCTCTTCGGACGGGCGGTGGAAATGGAACTGTGCGAGGTCGAAGCGCCGGCCCATGACCTGGATCGAGTTGCCCGGCGCCACATTGACCTGCACGGTGTGTCCGTTGTCGATGACGCCGAAACCGCTCGGCCGGTAGTCGAACTGCACGGGATCAAGGTCGACCGTGATGCCGTCTCGGATGTCGATCGGGCTCTGCCGCGTGCCGGTCGAGCAGGCGCTGAACTCCGGCTTCATCGAGCCCCAGGCCTGCGGCCCGCCCTCGCCCTTGTAGCTCCAGTGGGCGTCGCCCGCGGCGTGTGCCGGACCCGAGGTGCCGGCACGGTGCGCCGCAGCCAGTGCGGCGGCATCCACCGCGGCGACGGTCTGCGAATGAGCGATGGTCCGAGGTGTCGGCTTGTTGGCGGCCACCTGCAACTCGCCCGTGGCACGGGTGGCCACACGCACCACATATGGATTCTTGCTGTCCGGCGCCTTGGTGCCGCCGAGGCGAGCGGCCAGCTTTTCCCGCACCGCGTCGAGCGGGTCGACCGGCGCTTCGATGGCCGCGCCACCCGCGCTGGCTGCAGTCTTGCCCGCGGCGGGGTCGCCGTGGGCCGACGAACTCTTGGTGACCTCGGCCGCACCCTCATGCCCCTTGGCGGCAGCAGCCTTGGGCATTTCCGCAGGCTTTTCCTTCGTCACGGCCGAGGGCGCATGGTCGGCATGCGCATCGCCGTGGTCGGCCGCGCGGGCTGACGCCATGGTGAACAGTGCGCAGGCCAGGGCCGCAGCGAGCGGCAGATGGCGGGTCCGGGGGGTCGGTGCAGGTTTTGACATCGAGGCAATCTCCACCTCCGATATCGGCAATTGCATGGGCCGCTTGAGACCCTGCGGCCCGTTCAGGTGACCTGCGGCTTCACCCACAGCCACGAAATCACGCCCACGGCCAGCATCACCGACGACGCGAATGCAAGCGCGAAGGTGGAATGCATCACGAGCGGCGAGATGACGCCGGCAACCAGCCCGTTGGCCATGGCACCGATGAAGGACTGCACGGACGATGCCATGCCGCGGCGCTCGGGCACCTGCTCCAGCACGAGCAGCGTGACGACCGGCACCATCAGCGACCAGCCGAAGGCAAACAGCGCCACAGGGAACATCGCCCAGGCGGCGTCAGGCGGCAATGCCGCATTCAGCGCCAGATTGACGACCGACGTCGCGACCATGATCGTGAAGCCGATGCGGATCTGCCGCTTCGGCTTGATGCGTCCTGCCAGCCGCCCGCTCCACCAGGCGCCACCCATGATGCCGCCGATGCTGAGCACGAAGAACCAGAAGAATTGGGTCGGCCCGAGACGCAGGTGCTCGCCGAGCCAGACCGGCGCCGACAGGATGTACAGGAAGAGGCCATTGAACGGCACGCCACTGGCGAGCGCCAGCGCCAGGAACCTGGCACTCGAGGCCATCTGCCAGTAGCCGCGCAGCAGGTGCATCGGGTGAAACGACTGCATCTGCGCCGGATCGAGCGACTCCGGCAGCTTGCGCCACATCACGAGGCCGAGCGCGGCACTCACGGCGGCGAGAAGCCAGAAGATCGCATGCCAGTCGGCGTGCACGAAGAGAAAACCACCGACCATCGGCGCGATCGCCGGCGCGATGCCGAAATAGATCGTCACCTGACTCATCACCCGCTGCGCGTCGGCCGGCGCGAACAGGTCGCGGATGACCGCGCGCGAGACCACCATGCCACCGCCGGCCGACATGCCCTGCAGTGCGCGGAAGAACACCAGCGTGCCGATCGTCGTGCTCATGGCACAGCCCACCGAAGCGAGTGTGAACACCGCCATCGCCCAGAGCACGACCGGCCGGCGCCCGAAGCTGTCGGACAGGGCCCCGTGGAACAGGTTCATCACGGCGAATCCGAACAGATAGGCCGACAACGTCTGCTGCATCTGCACCGGCGTCGCACCGAGTTGCGCGGCGATGCCCGAAAACGCCGGCAGGTAGGTGTCGATCGAAAACGGCCCGAGCATGCCCAGGCAGGCCAACAGCAACGCCAGCGTCCAGCGCGGGCCGCGCCAGAGCGTCTGGGCTTGCGGATGCATTGCACCCAGTGTAACGACCGACCCCGCGTGAGACGGGACGCGCCGGAAGTGCTGCAATCCTGTCAGTC
Source organism: Rubrivivax sp. (assembly GCA_024641945.1). GTDB lineage: Bacteria > Pseudomonadota > Gammaproteobacteria > Burkholderiales > Burkholderiaceae_C > Rubrivivax. The sequence goes on from JAHECD010000006.1 coordinate 82,699, forward strand.
AGGCTTTCAGGAGCAGCCCATGCAACGCCCAGGTGCCCACCGCCGTCATGCCCTCGTCGCCGCCGCGCTGGCCGTGGCGTGGACCGGATTTCCGGGGCTCGCGGCCGCGCGCCGAGCGGCTGCGCCGCAAATGACCGATGGCCCTTTCTACCCCCCGGCGAGATGGCGTTCCGCCACCGCCGACTGGGATGCGGATCTCACGCGCGTGCAGCGCGGCACACAGCTTCTGGTGGCCCGTGGCGAGCATCTCGCACTCGACACCCAGATCGTCGACGGGGATGGGCGCGCGATCGATGGTGCCGAGGTCGAAATCTGGCAGTGCGACACGCTCGCGGCCTACCGGCACCCGTCGGTGCGGGCCGATCCGCCGAACATCGACCCGGGCTTTCAGGGCTTTGGCGCCGCGCGCTCCGACGCGCAAGGGCGCACGCGCTTCCGCACCATCAAGCCGGTGGCGTACCCCGGACGAACGCCGCACATCCACGTGAAGGTGCGCCACGCGACGTTCGGCGAGTGGACCTCGCAGTTGTTCGTATCCGGGGACCCCGGCAACGCACGGGACTTCCTCTGGCGCCAACTCGACGCCGACGGCCAGGCCGCGCTGGCGATGCGTCTCCAGCCCGCCAGCGGCGACGGGCTGCGCTGGCAGGTGCAGCACGCCGTCGTCGTGCCGGACTGACAAAAAGTGTGAAGCAAGCCGATAGGCCGGATTCTGTGCGGCCCGTGCATCTTTCGACGCACCGGCCGTGACCGCCATTCCTCTGGGCCGGGGGTCGCCCGCCCGGCTCGGTGCCACCTACCCGCACACTCGCCCCGGGCCGGGGTTCTGTTGAGCACGGACGATGCCGTGCCGCTCGGCGTGTGCCTATTCGGTGTTGCTGCGCGCAGAGATTGCCCGTTTCACCCGGTGCCTTGCGGCACCGACTCGTCTCTGTTGCTCTGATCCTCACCTCGCGGTGGAGAGCCGTTAACTCCTGCGCTGCCCTGTGCAGTCCGGACCTTCCTCCAGTGCCGTGTTTCCACGTTCGCACCAGCGGCGGTCTGGCTTGCTTCACCGGCTGCATTGTCCCATCGACCGCGCCACAATGCGGGTTCCAAGACGAGGAGCATCGACATGCGCGCCGACCACATCCTGCAGACGATCGGGAATACCCCGCACATCCGCATCAACCGGCTCTTCGGGCCCGGACACAACGTCTGGATCAAGTCCGAACGGGCGAACCCCGGTGGCTCGATCAAGGACCGCATCGCGCTGGCCATGGTCGAGCAGGCCGAAGCCAGCGGCGCGCTCAAGCCGGGCGGCACGATCGTCGAGCCCACGTCGGGCAACACCGGCATCGGGCTGGCGATGGTGGCCGCGGTCAAGGGCTACAAGCTGGTCCTCGTGATGCCCGACAGCATGAGCGTCGAGCGCCGGCGGCTCATGCTGGCCTACGGCGCAAGCTTCGATCTCACGCCGCGCGAGAAGGGCATGAAGGGCTCGATCGCGCGTGCGCAGGAGATCGTCGACGCCACGCCCGGCGCGTGGATGCCGCAGCAGTTCGAGAACCCGGCGAATATCGCCGTGCATGTGGCGACCACGGCGCAGGAGATCCTGCGCGACTTCCCAGAGGGGCTGGACGTGCTGATCACCGGCGTGGGCACCGGCGGCCACATCACCGGCTGCGCGCAGGTGCTGAAGAAGTCGTGGCCGGCGCTGAAGGTATTTGCCGTGGAGCCGGCCGCGTCGCCGGTCATCAGCGGCGGCGCGCCGTCGCCCCACCCGATCCAGGGCATCGGCGCGGGATTCATCCCCGCCAACCTGCACACCGCGCTGCTCGATGGCGTGATCCAGGTCGACGCCGAGCCGGCACGCGAGATGGCGCGCCGCAGTGCGCGTGAAGAGGGCCTGCTGGTGGGCATCTCTAGCGGCGCGACGCTGGCGGCGATCGCGCAGAAGCTGCCCGAATTGCCGGCCGGCAGCCGCGTGCTCGGCTTCAACTACGACACCGGCGAGCGCTACCTGTCGATCGAAGGGTTCCTGCCCGCCTGAGCGCCGATGCACCGAAAGAAAAAGGGGCCCCGCGGGGCCCCTTTGTTCATGGCATCTGCGCCTGCTGCAGCGCGCGGATGCGGTCTTCCATCGGCGGATGGGTGGACATCAAGGCCATCAGGCCGCCGGGACGCGCGCTGATGCCCATCGTCTGCACCGCCTGCGGCAGCGCACCGGGGTCGAGCCCGCCCAGCCGGGCGAGCGCGTTGATCATCGGCTGCTTGCGGCCCAGGAGGGCAGCCGAGCCGGCATCGGCGCGGAATTCGCGCTGGCGCGAGAACCAGGCCACGATGACCGCCGCGAGCAGGCCGAGCACGAGGTCTAGTACGACCGTCGTGATCATGTAGCCGATGCCCACGCCGCCGCGGTCGTTGCGCAGGATCACGCGGTCGACGAAATAGCCGATCACGCGCGACAGGAAGACCACGAACGTATTCATCACGCCCTGGATCAGCGTCATCGTGACCATGTCGCCGTTCGCCACGTGGGCCATCTCATGGCCGAGCACGGCCTCGACCTCTTCCTTGGTCATGCTCTGCAGCAGGCCGGTGGACACGGCCACGAGGGCGGAGTTCTTGAACGCGCCGGTGGCAAAGGCATTCGGCGCGCCTTCGTAGACCGCGACTTCCGGCATCTGCAGGCCGGCCTTCTGGGCAAAGGCCGAGACCGTGCCGACGAGCCAACGGTGCGTCGGATCGTTCGAGTCGTTGACGACCTGCGCACGCGTGGTCCATTTGGCCATCGGCTTGCTCATCAGCAGCGAAATGATGGCGCCACCGAAACCGAAGACCGCGGCAAAGCCTAGCAGCGAGCCGAGGTTCAGCCCATTCGCCGTGAGGTAGCGGTTCACACCCAGCAGGCTTGCGGCGATGCTGAGCACCAGCATCACTGCAAGGTTGGTCATGATGAAGAGGGCAATGCGCTTCATGGCAGCCCCGCGCGATTGGCGCGGGAAAGGATTGACGATGCCGCAGATGTTAGGGCCCTTGCGCCCCGTTCAAGCCTCGCAAGGCCCGGAAGACCTGTTTGTCCGTATAGAACGTGGGGTCATCGTTGCCTGCGCACCAGCCCGGCAGGCCCAGCAAGGGCATCGGCATGAAGGGCTTCGA
>JAHECD010000077.1 GCA_024641945.1 Rubrivivax sp.
CACCGAGAACCATCGCTCGGGGTCGGAATCGCGCTGCGAAGGGCCGGACATGTGCGCAGGTTAGCCGAGCCGCTCCGGCCGCCGATCACTGGCGCCTGTCAGAACAGGCCGTGCGAACGCAGGAGCTTGGCTACGCCCGACGTCAACGAACGCATGTCCTCGAACATCTCGGCCACCTGGTACAGCAGCAGGAACATCACCGGGTAGGCCCACTCGGCGCGCCGGTCGATCCAGCGAAGCAGCGCGCCGATGCTCGGGAGCGGCGCCATCGTCCGGCACCCCGTAGCGCCGATCACCACGCCGAGCGCCGCGCCGGCGAGGATGTCGGTCGGGTAGTGAAGGCCGAGAAAGATGCGCGGCAGGCACACGATGACGGCAGAGAAGGCGTAGGCGAGCACGCCTGCGCGATGCGAAATGAACCAGAGCCCGGTGCTGAGGGCGAAGAACATCACGGCGTGGTCACTCGGAAACGAGCTCCAGCCGTCGAGCACGGTCGGCACTTCGCCGTACGGCAGCACGAAGGCGATCTCCGGTGAATGCAATGGCCGCGGGCGGAACGGCAGCAGCAACTGGAGCGCGCGCCCGGCGGCGATGGCGACCGCGCTGGACACGAGCGCCGCCACCACGAACCGCCGATTGCGCCGCCCGGGATCTTCAGGACGGAACCACGCCCAGCACAGCGCCGCGGCAAGGACGGCGCCCTTCAACAGGTGCATGCCGGACATCGCATTCACGATGCGGTCGAAACTGGACGACTGGTGCGCGAGGCCGTTCAGCGACATCAGGATCGTATGGTCGAAGGAGTTCATGACACTGCAGAAACACTCTGTGACAAAAGTGTCGCACGCAGAATCCGGCGCGCACCCCCTGCAATGGGTGGGGCGGCCTGTAAGAATCAGGCACTACTGACGTTCGGCGGCCGGTGTCGTGCCGCATGCCGCAGACGGCAGCGCCGAGCCGGCCTTTTTCTGCCGCAGGCTGACGCCGTTGCGCACCGCGACCAGCTCGGCCGCAATGGACACCGCGATCTCGGCCGGTGTACGCGCGCCGAGGTCCAGTCCGACCGGACCGTGCAGGCGGTCGATCTCCAGATCGCTCAGCTCGAAGAGCCTGAGCCGCTCCTTGCGCTTGGACTGGTTGCCCCGGGAGCCGAGCGCGCCCACGTAGAACGCCGGCGACTTCAGCGCCTCGAGCAGCACCATGTCGTCGAGCTTGGGGTCGTGTGTGACGGCGACGACGGCGCTGTGCGGGTCGAGCTGCAGCTCGAGCACCAGGTCGTCCGGCATCGACTTGCTGAACGTCGTGGCCGGCACGTCCCAGGTGAGGTGGTACTCCTCGCGTGGGTCGCAACAGATCACGTCGAAGTCGAGCGCCAGCGCCATCGGCGCGAGCGCCCGCGAAAGCTGGCCCGCGCCGATGATCAGCAGGCGCCAGCGCGGGCCGAAGAGGGCACGCAGTTGCCGGCCGTCGAACTGGAAGGATTCGCCGCGCGCCGCGGGCTCGACCGTGACGGCACCCGTCTCGAGGTCGAGCCGGCGCGCCACCAGTTCGTGGCGTGCGGTGCGTGCCAGCACCTCGTCGATCCACGACGTGTCAGCGAGCGGCTCCTGCACCAGGCGCAGGTTGCCCCCGCACGGCAGGCCGAAGCGCGCGGCCTCCTCCTTCGTGACGCCATAGGTCACGAGCGACGGCTTGGCCACGCGCTCGCCGGTGCGCACACGCTCGATCAGATCGTCCTCGACGCACCCGCCCGAGACCGAACCCACCACCAGGCCATCGGCACGCAACGCGAGCAGCGCGCCGGGCGGCCGCGGCGCCGAGCCCCAGGTCTCGATCACCGTGACGAGCCACACCGCCTGTCCCTCGCGCCGCCAGTTGCGGGCCTGTTCGAGTACCTGCAGGTCCAAGCTGTCCATGGCGCATGTCCTTCCGTTGCTACTTGAAGATGGCGTAAGCAGCCGCCAGCAGGATGATCGCGCTGGCGCCCCACCACAACAGCCGATTTTCTTCCGGCGCTGGGGCCTCCACCGGCGCCAGGCCCGCCTCGTCGCGCAGGCGCGATTCGAACGCCTGGAAGAAGTCCTCCGCGATCTTCGACGCCGCCGCGTCGATCAGACGCGATCCCACCTGCGCGAGCTTGCCGCCCACCTGCGCCTTGGCCAGATAGCGCAACGTCGTCTGCGACGCGGTCACGCTCGCGAGCGATACCTCGGCCGAGCCCTTGCCGAAGCCGGCGACGCCCCCCTGGCCGTCGAAGTGGATCGTGTAGCTCTGCGGGGCCTGCACGTCGGCGATGCGCAGGTTGCCCTTGAAGCGAGCGCTGACCGGCCCCACCCGGACGGCGACGAGCGCCAGCAGGCTGTCCTCGGACGTGCGTTCGAGCGACTCGCAGCCGGTGATGCAGCCCTTCAGGATCTCGGGGTCGTTCAGCGCGGCCCAGGTGCGTTCGCGCGAGGCAGGGATGGTTCGTTCGCCTTGGAGTTCCATGGATTTCAGTGAAGCAAAGTGGAAGGATTCATGGCCGGCGCGCGCAGTGCGCGGCCGAGATCGGCCAGGCTCGCGAGGTTGTGCACCGGCAGGAAGCGGTCGACCTGCGGCAGCAGCGCACGCACGCCGGCGGCGCGCGGCTCGAAGCCGTCGAAACGCAGCAGCGGATTGAGCCAGACGATCCGGTGCGCCTCGCGCCGCAGCCGCGCCGCCGCCTCGCCGAGTTGCCCGCCATCGTCGCGGTCGAGGCCATCGGTGACCAGCAGCACGGCCGCATTCGCACCCAGCACACGGCGCGCCCAGCGGCGGTTGAACTCGTCGAGCGAACTCGCGATGCGTGTGCCGCCCTTCCAGTCCTGCACCTGCTCCTCGGCCAACTTCAACGCCACGTCGGGGTCGCGGTTGCGCAAGCAGCGCGTGATGTTCGTCAGCCTCGTGCCGAAGGTGAACACGTGCACACGCACGTGCCGTCGCATCAGGCCGTGCACGTAGTGCAGGAAAAGGCGCGCATAACGGTCCATGGAGCCCGATATGTCGAGCAACACGACGATAGGCGGCACGGCACGTTCGGGCCGCGTGAATACCGGGTCGAGCGTCCAGGGATGGCGCGCCATGGCGAGCATCGTGCGGCGCAGGTCGATGCGGCCTTGCGTCGCGCGCACGTGGCGTCGCCGAAGTACCGGCTCCACCGGCGGCGGAAGCCGCTGCGCCAGTCCCCGCGCGAGGTCGTACTCGGCGGCGGTCATCGACTCGAAGTCGGCCCGCTGCAAGCGCTCGCGCTCGGAGAAGCTGAACAATTTCTCGACCTCGTCGTCGTCCTGCGCGGGCGCTGGTGCCGGCGGCGGCGAGGCGTGGCGCGGTGCCGCAAGCGCCTCGGCCAGACGGTCGGCACGTGGCGGCCGGACGTGCTCGCGCGGGTCGCTGGTCCTCGGCAACAGCGCGGCCATCAGTTGCTCGAGAAGTCTCGGCTCGCGCCAGAAGGCGTCGAAGGCTGCATCGAAGATGTCCTTCTGCTCGTGGCGGTCGAGCATCACCGCCGACAGCGCCGCGCGCACGTCGTCGCGCCGGTCCAGCCCGACCGCCTCGATGGCGGCGATCGCAGCGAGCACCCGGTCCGGTCCGACCTGCAGGCCTGCGGTGCGCAGCACGCGGGAAAAGTGAACGATGTTGTCGGCCAGCAGCACGGCCCCTTCACTCCTGCTCGATCAGCGAGCGCGCACGCAGTTCGTCGAGCAGCTTATCGACCTCGGCACCCTTCACAAGGGCGATGTCGTCCTGGTACTTGAGCAGCACGCCCAGGGTGTCGTTCACGCTCGCGGGGTCGAGACGGTCTGCGTTCAACGCGACGAGCGAATTCATCCAGTCGATCGTCTCGGCCACGCCCGGCGCCTTGAACAGATCGAGCGTGCGCATGCGCTGCACGAATTCGACCACCTGGCGGGCGAGGCGCTCGCTGGCGCCAGGCGCCTTGAGGCGCACGATCTGCAACTCGCGCTCGACGTCCGGGAACTCGACCCAGTGATAGAGGCAACGTCGCTTGAGTGCGTCGTGGATTTCGCGTGTACGGTTGCTCGTGATCAGCGTGATCGGCGGCGCCGTCGCACGGATCGTTCCGAACTCCGGCACGGTGATCTGCTGCTCCGCCAGCACTTCGAGCAGGAACGCGTCGAAGGGCTCGTCGGCACGGTCGAGTTCGTCGATCAGCAGCACTGGCGAGACGGGCTGCGTCAGTGCGCGCAACAACGGGCGTTCGATCAACATCTCGCGCGAGTACAACGTGTGCACGAGCTTGTCGTGGTCGATCGCATGCGCCGCTTCGGCCAGCCGAATCTCGACCATCTGCCGCGCCACGTTCCATTCGTAGGCGGTTTGCGCGATGTCGAGCCCCTCGTAGCACTGCACCCGCAACAACACCGTGCCGAGCGCGGCAGCCAGCGCCTTGGCCAGCTCGGTCTTCCCAACGCCCGGCTCGCCCTCGAGAAACAGGGGCCGGCCGAGCTTCAGGCCGAGGAAAAGCGCAGTGGCCAGCCGACGGTCACAGACATAGTCCTGCGACGCCAGCGCGGCAACGACGGCGTCGGGCGAATCGGGCAACGCGAGCGCTGGCGGGCTCATGCCTCGAAGGCCACTTCATGGACAAACGAGCATACGGTGGGTGCCACCGCGGCGGCCAACACTGCAGGAGCCTGCACCCCCATCTCGCCTGCCGCGCCGGCCGGCGCCCGGCCGATGACGAACACGCGCCGCGACGCAATCCTGGCGCGTGTCATCACCGCGGGCCTCAGCGCGCCTTCGCGACGGCGACGGCGCGCGACGCCATCACGCTGATCATCGCGGCACGGTATTCGGCGCTGGCATGCAGATCGGCATTGATGTCGGTGACCGGCACCTTGACGGCCTTGGCGGTGTCTTCCGTAAACCCGGCACTGAGTGCCCGTTCCAGTTCGGCACACCGGAAGACGCTGCTCTTGGCACCCGTCACGGCCACGCGTACGCCCCCGGCCCCCTGGCTCACAAAAACACCGACGAGCGCAAAGCGCGACGCCGGCTGCTTGAACTTGACGTAGGCCGCCCTGGTAGGCACGGGAAAACTCACGGCGGTAATCAACTCGCCCGCCTCCAGCGCGGTCTCATAGAGCCCCGTGAAGAAGGCATCGCCGTCGATGGTGCGCCGATTCGTGTGGATGGTTGCGCCCAGGGCCAGCACAGCGGCCGGATAACACGCCGCCGGGTCGGCGTTGGCGATCGAGCCGCCGATGGTGCCCATGTTGCGCACCATCGGGTCGCCGATGCCGCCAGCGAGTTCGGACAAGGCCGGAAGGACGCGCTTCACATCCGCGGAGTTTGCGACATCGGCATGACGGGTCATGGCGCCGATCACGACCTTTCCCGCGTCGATCTTGATACCTGCAAGATCCTGGACCCCTCCCAGGTCGACGAGCGTCTCGGATTGCGACAGGCGAAGCTTCATCGCCTGAACGAGGCTCTGGCCACCGGCAAGGTAACGCGCATCCGCGCTGAACGCCGCGGCTGCGGAGGCCGCATCGGCCGGGCGCTGGTACTGGAAGGAATACATGTCTGGTCTCCTGGATTCGATTTCGCGGCGTGGCGCAAGGCTGGCCCTGTCGATTGGCGGCGCGTCAGAACCGTTCGGCCGATTCCGGCGTCGCCGGGACAAGCACCCCGGACCCCCGCGTCACGGCGCTGCTGAACTCTGCCCACGCCCTGTGGAAGTCTGCCTCGCCACAAACTTGTTCGCTGGTTGGATTGTGCGTGCAAGCGGTTCCCACAGGTTCGATAGTGAATTTGGGCAGGTGACGGCGCAGACTCATCGCGTCACCCTGACCCGGCATTCTTGCCGCCGAAGTCTGCGTTCGATCGTACGCCCAGGCTTCCGGTATGGCCTCGCCGATGCCCTTTGCGATGCCGCCATGCGGGCCGGTTCAGCGGGCGCAGGAGCGGAAGCCCGCGAAGAGATCGTCACGCGACGGGGCGGCGAACCGCCGGGCCTTGGCGAATACGCAGCGCGGGGCCGCCCAGGACGATGCGCCGCGCAGCACACGCATCGGGCGCTGCGGCGGCACCGGCGAGAAGGGTGCGGGCACGTCGAGCGGTGACGCGGCCCAGGCGCGGGCGCTGCCCGCCGCCCACTCCATCACGTCGCCCCACGAGAACCCGCGCGACGCGCTCGTACAGGCGGCGAGTTCCCACTCCACTTCGGTAGGAAGCCGGCGCCCGGCCCAGCGGCACCACGCATCCGCTTCGTACCAGCTCACGTGCACGGCGGGCTGCGCGCCTGCGGCACGCTGCATCTGCCCGCTCCGCTGCAGCAACACGCCGCCCCTGAGCTGCTCGACCCCACGTGGCGCCCGTCGGCCATCCGCCTCGACCCAGGCCCACCCACCGCGCGTCCAGAGCCGTTCGTCGTCGTACCCGCCGTCTTCGGCGAATTCGACGAAGCGCTGCCAGCTCACGGGTTGCGAGTCGATCTCGAACTCGGGCACGTCGACACGGTGGCTCCAACGCTCGTTGGGTGGCACCAGTCCGCCGGGCTGGGAGCCGAGATCGAACGTGCGCGCGGGAATCCAAAGCGCGTCGCGTTGGGCTCGCGCCGGGGCCGGGCCGGACGGCGAAGCCGCATCGCCCGGGTCGATGGCATGCCAGTTCGCTGCCCCGGCAAACGCCTCGGCCAGCCGGTCCTCGTGCAGCAGTGCCAGCCGATAGGCGTAGAGCGCGTCGTCGGTTTCCGCCGACACGGCGAGCAACTCGAGCGACACGTCGAGCGTATTCACCAGGTAGGCCCGCACGTCATCGGCGCAAGGGGCGTCGGACGTGCGCCAAGCACCGCCCGCCGCACTTGAGAACCATTCGTCGGCACGCGCGCTCGACGACGGCAATCGGGGCATCGTCGCATCGCCACGTTCGCCGCGCAGGCGCTGCACATTGCGCGCGATCCAGAACTCCTGGAACCAGCCGGCACGCCCGACCATGTGCAAGGGCACGGCGCCAAACGACGCCCCGCCCAGAAGCACTTGCGAACCCTCGAACCGCGCGAGCCATCGCAAGGTGCGATTGCGTGCATCGATGAGCGCCAGCGACAGCAGATCACGGCCGGCTCGCCTGATGCGCTGGGCGTCGTTCCATCCGTCGGCAGTGGCGAGGGTGTTCATCGGCCCCGCGATTCTGTCATCCGACCCGGCGACCCGTGCGCGCAGCGGCCCCCCCGCGGGCCGTGTCGCGGCGCCGCGAACGCGCGCCGGCGTCCCGCCTAATTGCGTTCGATGCGCGCGTAAGCGCTGTGGTTGTGGATCGACTCGAAATTCTCGACGTCCACCGTGTAGCGGCCGACACGCGCATCGGCATTCAGGCGCAACGCGACGTCACGCACCAGGTCTTCGACGAACTTGGGGTTCTCGTAGGCGCGCTCGGTGATCCACTTCTCGTCGCTGCGCTTGAGCAACGGCCATATCTCGCTCGACGCACTGTCCTCGGCAAAGCGAACGAGCTCGTGCCACTCCACCGCGCGGAGGACCTCGACGCGAATCGTCACCAGCGAGCGCTGGTTGTGAGCGCCGTAGTCCGAGATCTCCTTCGAGCAGGGACAAAGGCTCTTCACCGGTACGCCGACCTCCATCCATAGCGTGGTCGCGCCCGCGCGGGTCTCGGCGATCCAGCGCCCCTGGTAATCGAGCAGGCTGGACACGCCGGAGACCGGCGCGCGCTTGCGCAGAAAGAAACTGAACGCGGCTTCGATGCGGCCCTCGGCGGCGCCGAGCTTCTCGAGCATGCGGGCGTGGCGCTCGGCAAGCGTGGACGCATCGAGCGGAACGTCGAGCGCGTCCAGCCAGGCGATGAAGCGCGACATGTGCGTGCCCTTCTTCTCCGCAGGCAACGCAACGTCGAGGGACCATAGCGCGGCCGTGGACTGGACCGCACCGGCCACGAGCAGCTGAAGCGGATAGCGCACGTCCTTCACCCCGACACGCTGGATGGCGATGTGGCGTTCATCCCTGGCGCTCTGGGTGTCCGGGATGTGGAGGGCGTCGGTGAGATTGGTCATGAGGGGAGAGAGCATGACACCGAATGCACGCCCGCAGCGTCACCCAGGTGATACGCGGCGTTCAACCGGCTCGAACGTTCTCAGGCGTTCACCGCCGGCCGAACGATCTGGAGTTGGGGCCCGAAGCGCTTGACGATCGACTGCTCGATGCCTGCGGCGTCCAGGCCGCACATGGCCAGCAGTTTCGCCGGGTCACCGTGCTCGACGTACTGGTCGGGCAGTCCCAGCAAGAGCAACGGCACGCTGACGCCGGCTTCCGCCAGCGCCTCGGCCACCGCGCTGCCCGCGCCGCCCATCGTGCATCCCTCTTCCAGCGTGACGATCGCGGAATGGGTCCGCGCGAGTTCGATCACGAGTGCGGTATCGAGCGGCTTGACGAACTTCATGTCCGCCACCGTGGCGCCGAGCCGCTCGGCCGCCGCCAGCGCAGGGTGCAACAGCGGGCCGAAGGCCAGCAGCGCGATGCGCTCGCCCTGCCGCCGCACCTCGCCCTTGCCCCACGGAAGTTCGGCCAGTGCCGGGTCGATTTCGGCACCCACGCCAGCACCGCGGGGGTACCGCACGGCCACCGGGTGGTTCTGGCGATAGGCCGTGGTCAGGGCCTTGCGGCACTGGTCCTCGTCGGACGGTGCGATCAGGCTCATGTTCGGCACGCAGCGCAGATAAGCGACGTCATACGCGCCGGCGTGCGTCGGACCATCGGCACCGACGATGCCCGCGCGGTCGAGCGCAAAGACGACCGGCAGATTCTGCAGCGCCACGTCGTGGATCAGCTGGTCGTAACCCCGCTGCAGGAACGTCGAGTAGATCGCCACCACCGGCTTCAGTCCTTCACAGGCCAGGCCAGCGGCGAAGGTGATTGCGTGCTGTTCGGCGATGCCCACATCGTGATACCGCTGGGGAAACCGCTTGTGGAACTCGACCATGCCGGAGCCTTCGCGCATCGCCGGCGTGATGCCCACCAGCCGCGTGTCGCTCTCGGCCATGTCGCACAGCCACTGGCCGAAGACCTGCGTGAACGTGGGCTTGCTCGGGGCCGATTTCGGGAATCCTTCGGCCTGATTGAACTTGCCGGAAGCTGCGTGGTACTTGACCGGGTCGGCTTCGGCCAACTTGTAGCCGTAACCCTTTTTCGTGACGACGTGCAGGAATTGCGCGCCCTTCTTGTCGCGCAGGTTTTCCAGCGTCGGAATCAATGCCTCGAGGTCGTGCCCGTCGATCGGGCCGACGTAGTTGAAACCGAACTCCTCGAAGATCGTGCCCGGCACGACCATGCCCTTGGCGTGCTCCTCGAACCGGCGCGCCAGTTCGAACAGCGGCGGCGCGCTGCGCAGCACGTTCTTCGCACCCTCGCGCGCCGCCGCATAGAACTTGCCGCTCATCAGCCGGGCCAGGTACTTGTTCAGCGCACCCACCGGCGGGCTGATCGACATGTCGTTGTCGTTCAGCACCACCAGCATGTCCGCCATCAGGCCCCCATGCGGCACGCCGGCATTGTTGAGCGCCTCGAACGCCATGCCGGCGGTCATCGCGCCATCGCCGATGACGGCAACCGCCTTGCGGTCCTCGCCCTTGATCTTGGCGGCCAGGGCCATGCCGAGCGCGGCGGAGATCGACGTCGACGAGTGCGCCGTGCCGAAGGTGTCGTACTCGCTCTCGTCGCGGCGCGGGAAGCCCGCAATGCCCCCGTACTGGCGCAACGTTCCCATGCGGTCGCGCCGTCCGGTGAGGATCTTGTGCGGGTAGGTCTGGTGCCCGACGTCCCAGACGATGCGGTCGTAGGGCGTGTTGAACACATAGTGCAGCGCCACCGTGAGCTCCACGGTGCCGAGGTTGCTCCCGAGGTGGCCGCCGGTCTGGCTCACGGTGTCGAGCACCTTCTGGCGCACCTCGTCGGCCACACCCTTGAGCTGGTGGCGCTGCAGGCGGCGCAGGTCGGCCGGGCTGTCGATCGTTGGCAGGAGGGGCGTCGTCGTCATTTCAGTTCTCACGCTCGACCACCTTGTCGGCGAGCATCGTCAAAGCCGCCACGTCGCGCAGGCCGCTGCGCTCGAGCGCAGCGTGCGCCTCGTCGCGCAAGCGGTTTGCGTACGCCTGGGCGGATTCGAGCCCGAGCACGGACACATAGGTGGGCTTGTTGTTGTCGACATCCTTGCCGGCCGTCTTGCCCAGCGTCTCCGACGGCTGGGTCACGTCCAGGATGTCGTCGACGACCTGGAAGGCCAGGCCGATGGCAGCACCGAAATCGGTCAACGCGGTACAGACGGGAACCGACACTTCGCCGCAGGCGGCCCCCATCAGGACACTGGCCTGGAGCAGGGCACCCGTCTTTCGCCGGTGCATGTCACGCAGGGACACCTCCGACAGGGGCTGTCCGATGCTGGCAAGGTCGATCGCCTGCCCACCGGCCATGCCGGCGTGGCCGGCAGCACGGGCCAGCAGGGCACACAAGCGTGCCTGCAGCGCCGGCGCGACGCCCTGCTCGGGTGTCAGCACCTCGAACGCAAGGGCCTGCATCGCATCGCCCGCGAGCATCGCTTGGGCCTCGCCGTACTTCACGTGCACGGTGGGCTTGCCGCGCCGCAGCACGTCGTTGTCCATGCAGGGCATGTCGTCGTGCACCAACGAGTAGGCGTGGATCAGCTCGACCGATACCGCCGCGCGCAATGCCGCTTCGGCGTCGCCTGCCACCGCCTCGCAAGCGGCCATAACGAGCAAAGGACGCAGGCGCTTGCCGCCGTCGAGCACGCCGTAGCGCATCGCTTCGCCGAGACCGGCCGGTGCATCGGGGGGCACCCACGCGTCGAGTGCGGCGTCGACGGCGCCCTGGCTACGCTGCGCCCAGTGGCCGAAGTCCGACAAGGTCATGAATCCGCCCACGGCTTGAGCTGCCCATCTTCGAGCACCTTCACCTGGTCTTCGACCGCCTTGAGGCGGCTTCGGCAGAAATCGAGCAGCTGCGCCCCGCGCCGGTAGCTGTCGAGAAGTCGGTCCAACGGCATCTGCCCCCCCTCCATCGCCGAGACGATCTGCTCCAACTCGGCAACGGCGGCCTCGTAGTTGGGCGGATCGGCAGGCGTGGTTTCCTTTTGCGTTCGAGCCATTTCAGGACATGAAATCTTGGGGGAATTCTATGCGCATGGCAGCTTGCGCCAAGGCCGGCGCCAGGGCAAGGCTAGAATGCCGGCTCTCGCTGAAATCGGGCCCTCGTGGCCCGTTCGTACTTTTCAAATCCCAACTCACCCGCGGGGCCACCGGGTGGGGGTTCGACATCCACCTTCATGGAGATCCTGTGGATCATGTCCGACCTGAGCGTCAGTCTCCAAGCTCTCGAGCGTAGCCGCTCACAACTTCCCGTCTCCAGCTATTTCGACGAGCTTCTGTTCGATCGCGAGCGGGAAAGGATTTTCCAGACCTGTCCAACCTATCTCGGGCACGCGTTGGCCGTACCCGAGCCGGGCGACTATCTTGCGCTGGAACGCGAAGGCGACGGGCGTGCGCTGGTGCGCACGGCCAGCGGCGTCGAACTCGTATCGAACGTATGCAGGCACCGGCAGGCGATCATGCTGCGCGGGCGGGGAAACACCGACCGCCATATCGTCTGCCCGCTGCACCGCTGGACGTATGCATTGAACGGCGAGCTCGCTGGCGCGCCGCACTTCACCGAAGACCCCTGCCTGAACCTGCGCAACTATCCGCTGCAGGAGTGGCAAGGGCTCGTCTTCGAGGGCGGCGCTGGGCGGCGCCACGTGGCCACCGACCTGGCGCAGCTGGGTGTCGCGGCCGAGCTGGATTTCAGCGGCTACGTCTTCCACTCGGCCAAGGCTCACCCATGCGCGTACAACTGGAAGACCTTCATCGAGGTCTACCTGGAGGACTACCACGTGGCGCCCTTCCACCCCGGACTGGCGGGGTTCGTGGACTGTGCGGATCTGCGCTGGGAGTTCGGCGCGCAGCATTCGGTGCAGACCGTGGGCGTGCACAGCGCCCTGGCGCGCCCCGGGTCGGAGACCTACCGCCATTGGCACGACGCCGTCCTGGCGCAGCGTGGCGGCAAGCCGCCGGTTCACGGCGCCATCTGGCTGACGCTGTACCCCACCGTGATGGTGGAGTGGTATCCACACGTGCTCGTGGTCTCGACGCTGCATCCCCAAGGGCCACGCCAGACGCTGAACATGGTCGAGTTCTTCTATCCTGAAGAAATCGCCGCCTTCGAGCCCGAGTTCGTGGCCGCCCAGCAGGCCGCGTACATGGAGACGACGCTCGAGGACGACGAGATTGCGGAGCGCATGGACGCAGGCCGCAAGGCGCTGATGGACCGAGGGGACGACGAAGCCGGCCCGTACCAGAGCCCCATGGAAGACGGCATGCAGCACTTCCATGAGTGGTACCGCGGGTCGATGGGAGACGATCAGCCTTAGGCTGCCGGCGGCGCGGCGCGGGCCGCTAGCCTCGGGGTAGCATCGATCGATGCCTGCCCCTTTGCTGATGATCTGCGCGTCGCTCCTGTTCTCGGTGATGGGCGTTTGCGTGAAGCTCGCGTCGGCCCAATATGCGGCCGGCGAAATCGTCTTCTATCGCGGAATCGTCGGTGCGCTGTTCATCGTGGCGCTCTCTCGCTGGCGGGGCGTGGCGCTGCGTACGTCTGTTCCGGCCATGCATTTCTGGCGCAGCGTCAGCGGCGTGATGGCGCTGTGCCTGTGGTTTTATTCGATCGGCGGGCTGCCGCTGGGCACGGCGATGACGCTGAACTACATGTCGTCCGTGTGGATGGCGCTTTTTCTCATCGGCGGGTCGGTCCTGATGGGGTCCGCGAGCGGCATCGACGGCCGGCTGGTGGCGGCGGTCGTGGTCGGCTTCGGCGGTGTTGCGCTGGTGCTGCGGCCAACCATCGACGAGCGCCAGGTCTGGTACGGCTTGTGCGGGTTGATGTCGGGCATGCTGGCCGCCCTGGCGTACCTCCAGGTCACGGCCCTCGGCCGTGCGGGCGAACCGGAGTCCCGCATCGTCTTCTACTTCTCGCTCGGCGGCATGGTCGCCGGCGCCGGCACGACGGCATGGACCGGCGGGCTGCACGGTCACACCTGGGCCGGCGCCGCGCTGCTGTTGTCCATCGGGCTGCTGGCCACGGTGGCGCAACTGATGATGACGAGGGCGTATGCGATCGGCCGCACGCTGGGCAACGCCGCGCTGCAGTACCTGGGCATCGCGTTCTCGTTCGGCTTCGGCGTCTGGCTGTTCGACGACCCCATCACCGCATCGGCATTCGCTGGCGTGGTGCTGATCGTCGGGGCCGGGCTGGTGGCCACGCGCATGAGCAGTCGCGTGGTGGCCGCCACCGTCCACCCGGCCGATTCCTGACCTTCGACTGGAGCTGACCCGATGACCTCCCGGACCCTGATCGACATCGAAGAACTCGAGGCGCTGCTGTCCGGCCCCGTGCCACCCGTCCTGCTCGACTGCAGTTTCGACCTCGCCGACACCGAAGCCGGTGCGCGCACCTGGGCCTCGGGCCACCTGCCGGGGTCGCAATACGTGCATCTCGACCGCGACCTGTCGTCGCCGCGGCACGCCGGCGGACCCCGGTCGCCGCTCTTCACGGGCCGCCATCCGCTGCCCGATCGGGAGGTGTTTGCCGCCACCGCCGGCCGACTGGGCATTGCGCCGGGCACGCCCGTCGTGACGTTCGACGGCCAGGGGCTGCCGTACGCGGCACGGGCCTGGTGGTTGATCCGCTGGCTCGGCCACGAAGATGTGGCCGTGCTCGATGGCGGCACCGCCGCCTGGATCGAACGTGGGGGCAGGCTCTCGACGCAGGTCCCGGCGACCGCTCCGCTGCCGCCTTACCCGTCGCGGCCGCCGGGCATGCCATCGATCGACGCACCGACCCTGCTTTCATCACTCGGTCGCGTTCGCGTACTCGACGCACGCAACGCCGAACGATTCCGAGGCGAGGTCGAGCCGCTCGACCCCGTGCCCGGCCATATCCCGGGCGCGACGGTGCGCTTCTTCAAGGACAACCTGCAGCCCGACGGTCGGTTCAAACCGGCCGCGCAATTGCATGCCGAGTTCAGCGCGCTCGGCACGCCGCCCGCCGACATCGTGCACCAGTGCGGGTCGGGGGTCACGGCCTGCCACAACCTGTTGGCGCTGACGCATGCCGGAATGCCCGGCTCGAGCCTGTATGCGGGCTCGTGGAGCGAATGGTGCGCCGATCCCGCGCGTCCGGTTGCACGGGGTTGATGCGGGTCAACCCGGCTGCGCCGGCATGAGGAACACTGTTCAATGAAGCGGCTCCACCTTGGAGTCGAACGGTTCAGGAGGTTCTCATGTTCAAGCGCATCCTCGTTCCCACCGATGGTTCCGAGATCACGGCCAAGGCTGTGCAGACAGCGGCCGCAATGGCCCGCCTGACAGGGGCCTCGCTGACGGCATTGAGCGTGAAGGAGCCGTTCCCCTACAGCGCCATCTCCGAGATGCAGCCCGTGCCGCCGCAGGAGTTCTACGACGCCCAGGAACGCATCGCGAGCGAGCGCGTGAAGACTGCGGTCGACGCGGCGAAAGCGGCTGGCGTGGCCTGCGAAGGGTTCACCGTCGAAGCCCTGCATGCGTGGGAGGCGATCCTCGAGCACACCAAGACGCAGAACTGCGATCTCATCGTGATGGCGTCGCACGGACGGCGTGGCTTGAGCGCCATGCTGCTCGGAAGCGAGACGCAAAAGGTTCTCACGCACAGCACCGTGCCCGTGCTGGTGGTCAAGTAGACGCGCGCAGCGGCTGCGCAATACGGGCACTCAATGCGAGTGCAGGAGCCCGCGGGCCGCAACCACGAGTGCCAACCCCGCACCGATCCACGCGATCTGTGCGGCGGTTTCGCGTAGCGTGAGCCGCTGCTGGAGTTGCGGCAGCAGGTCGGCCACGGCGATATAGACGAAGCTGCTGGCGGCCACCACCAGCAGAAACGGAAACAGCGACTCCCATGGGCCCACCGCAAAATACCCCAGCACGCCGCCGAGCACGGCTGCCAGACCGGAAATCGCGTTGTAGAGCAGTGCCTTGCCGCGGCTGAAACCGGCGTTCAGCAGCACGATGTAGTCGCCAGCCTCCTGCGGAATCTCGTGCGCGACGATCGCCAGTGCCGTGACCAGTCCGAGCTTCGGGTCGGCCAGAAAGGCCGCCGCAATGATCACGCCGTCGCAGAAGTTGTGAATGCTGTCGCCCACGAGCACGCTCAACCCGCCACGGCCCGCCTGCTCGGCATCGAAATGATGGTGATGATGATGCCCGTCGCCCTCGTGGTGGTGGGCATGACGGTAGAGCTCGGCCTTTTCGAGCAGCCAGAAGAACAGAAGGCCACCGAGCAGCGTGAGGAACAGGTCGTGCGGATCGGCCTTGCTCTCGAAGGCCTCGGGCAGCACGTGGAGCAGCGCCGTGCCCAGAAGCACCCCTGCTGACATGCTCACAAGCCCCTTGACCACCCGGCCGAGCAGCGCCACGGTGAGCGACGCGGCGATGACGACCGAAAGCACCCCCCCGGCGAGCGTGGCAATCACGATGTACAGAAGTGTCATGGCGGAATGTTGCGACGGGACCGCCGCCGCAGCGCCAGGCGAGTCGCTTCGGATGAAGCGCAGGGCCGTGGAAAGCGGGGTCGACATGGATCTTAGCGAGCGTGTCAAGCCACGGCGGGTCGACCGCCCGCAGGCACAATGACTCGATGAAGCCCGCGACCGCCATCGACGCCATGCCGCTTGCCGCGGTGGATCTCGGCTCCAACAGTTTTCGCCTCGAGATCGGGCAGCTCCACGAGGGACGCTACCGCCGCATCGACTACCTCAAGGAAACCGTTCGACTGGGCGGTGGCCTCGACGCCAACGGGTACCTCACCGACGACGCCGCCCAGCGCGGGCTCAAATGCCTGCAGGGCTTTGCCGCCCGACTGGCGGACATCGAACCCGCGCGGGTGCGGGCGGTGGCCACGCAGACACTGCGCGAGGCCCGCAACCGCGACGATTTCCTGGCCCGCGCGCAGTCAGCGCTCGGCCGCCCTGTCGAGGTGATCTCCGGCCGAGAGGAGGCGCGCCTCATCCATGCGGGCGTGTCGCGACTTCAGCCTTCGGAGGAGCCCCGCCTGGTGGTCGACATCGGCGGGCGTTCGACCGAGGTCATCCTTGGCCACGGCACCAAGGCTCTGGCGGCGGAATCCTTTGCGGTCGGCTGCGTCAGCCTTTCGATGCGGTTCTTCAGCGATGGTCGGTTCAGCGCCTCCGGCTTCCGCGAGGCGCAGGTGGCCGCCGGCGCCGAGTTCGAGGAGGCGCTGGCGACATTTGCGCCCTCTCGCTGGCGCGAGGCGCTGGGTTCGTCGGGGACCGCCGGCGCCATCTCCCAGGTTCTCGCCGCGGCAGGTGTGACCGACGGCACGATCACCCCGCAAGGGCTGGCCTGGTGCATCGACCGCTGCATCGACGCGGGCCGGATCGACCGCCTCAAGCTCGCGGGATTGAAGGGCGATCGCGCGTCCGTCATCGGCGGTGGGCTCTCCATTCTTTCGGCGCTGTCGTCACAGTTCGGCATCGACCGGCTTGCGCCCGCCCGCGGCGCGCTGCGCCAGGGCGTCATCTTCGATCTCGCCGAAAGACTGGACGCCCTGCACCATCATGGCCCGGGCGAGCTGCGCGACAGCAGCGTGGCCGAACTGCAGCGCCGCTTCGGCGTCGACAAGGCGCAGGCAGCGCGCGTGCGGGCCGTTGCGCTGGCACTGTTCGACGCCGCCTGCCCCGCGCAAGACCCGGCGCTGCGCGCCGAACTCGGCTGGGCGTGCGACCTGCACGAACTCGGATTGATGGTGTCGCATCACGACCATCACCGCCACAGCGCCTACCTCGTATCGCATGCCGACGCCCCCGGCTTCTCGCAAAGCGAACAGCGCCGCGTCGGCGAACTCGTGCTGGGCCATCGCGGCGGCCTGCGCAAGGTGGAAGCCGCTTTCTCGCGCGACGGCTTCGCCTGGCAGCTGATCTGCCTGCGGCTCGCCGTGATCGAGTGCCACGTGCGGGCCGACGTCGACGGGGGCGCGCTGTCGCTGCGTGCCAAGGGATCGCAGGCCGTGCTCGAGGTCGGGTCCGCCTGGGCCCAGGCCCACCCGCGAACGCATTTTCTGTTCCGCGAGGAAATCGAAGCCTGGAAACGCACCGGCGTGCTTCAACTGGTCCTTCGCACCTAGGTTGATGCCGAGGCGTCCACGCCACAACCTGCAAGACATCACAGTGCCCGTATGGCGCGACTTTGATCACAATCGAAGACATTGACGGCCGCCGGCCCGTACTTCGGTATGGTGCGAAGGCGCTGCGCAGACACGATCGTTGGAGATGTGCTCGATGAGTTCCCCTTTCGGCCAACTGGTGCTACGTACCGACGAGGCGCGGCGCGCGTTCGATTCGCAGCCCGTGCTGCTCGATGCCGTGGCCAACGGCATGACGGTCGAGCGCTACCAGGCATTCCTCCTGGAGCTTTATCACATCGTGTGGCACTTCAACCCGGTCACCGCCGTCGCCGCGAGCCGCATTCCGGACAGCTTGCGCGAGGTGCGCTATTTCCTCTACGGGCACATGCATGAAGAATCGGGGCACGAGCTCTGGGTGCTGAACGACCTCGAGGCCGTGGGCCTGCCGCGCGCCAGGGCCATCGCGCACCGACCCAACCCCTATACGCTGGGCATGTCGGGATACAACTACTGGTCGGCCGAGCACCGCGACCCGACCAGCGTGCTCGGCATGATGTACGCGCTCGAGGTGGTGGCCTCCGTGTACGGGGGGCCTTTCAGCAGCGCGATCCGCGAGTCGTTGCTGCTGGACGGCGACATGGGTGTGTCGTTCATCAGCTCGCACACCACCATGGATTCGCAGCACATCGCCGAGTTGCGCGAGATCGTCAATCAGGTGACCGATGCGGGCGCGATCGATGCGATGGTCGAGTCCGCCGAGATGAACTTCCACCACTTCGGCCACGTTTTCGCCACCCTGCCATGAATGCGGCCGACTCCAGCACGCTGGCGGCCATCCTTGGCCGGCCCTACCGCACGATGCGCGTGAGCTGGAATGAGGATCTCGCCATGATGCGCGTGAGCTTCCACGTCAAGCCGATCCAGTGCTACAGCCTGGCGGCCATGACCGAACTGCAGTTCGTCTTCGACGATCTCACGGCCTACCCCGGCATCGTGCGCCATTTCGTGATGGCGTCCGACGTGCCGCGGGTCTTCAATTTCGGCGGCGACCTGGCGTTGTTCGTGCTGCTCGTCCGGTCGCGCGACATCGAGTCGCTGCGCATGTATGGCCGCCGCTGCATCGACCTGATCTGGTGGCTCGAGACGGCAGCCGACCACGGCGTGCTCACCCACGGCCTGGTTCAGGGCGACAGCCTGGGCGGCGGGCTCGAGAACCTGTTGCCGCTTCACCGCGTGATCTGCGAACGCAGCGTGAATGCCGGCTTTCCTGAGGTGCTGTTCAATCTGTTCCCGGGCATGGGCGCGTGGAATTTCATCGCGCGCAAGGCCGGCATCGCGGTGGCGAACGAGATGGTCCTGTCCGGGCGCCTCTATACGGCGGAAGAGCTGCACTCACGCGGCTTGGTCGACATGGTCGTGAACGATGGCGATGGCGACGCGGCACTGGAGCAGGCGGTCAGGGCCGTCGACCCGCGCTGGCGCGGCATGATTGCCGCGCTGCGTGCCCGGCGCATGGCCGTACCGATCGCCTACGAAACGCTGGTACAGATCGTCGACCACTGGGCCGAGAGTGCACTGTCACTCGGCGACCGCGACCTGCGCTTAATGGAGCGTTTGGCCCGGGCGCAGATTCGCAAGGTCGGCGGCAGCGAGGACGGTGCCATCGAGGAGATCAAGCGCATCGAGCTCGAGACCGCCTGGCACGGCACACGCAGCGCGACGCCGCAGCCTCAAACGAACTGACTGCCCTGCAGGATCTGCCGATGCGGGACCGGCTTACATCAGCCGGCTGAGCAACGCGCGCAGATCGCTCTGCACATAGGGCTTGGCCAGGTGCGCGTCCATGCCGACCGCCAACGCATGGGTGGCATCTTCGCCAAAGGCGTTGGCCGTCAGGGCGACGATCGGTACGCGTCGGGTGCCCACCGCTGCTTCGCGCTCGCGGATCTTTCGTGTGGCCGCGTAGCCGTCCATCACCGGCATCTGGACGTCCATCAGCACCAGATCGACGTCATGGCGCGAAAGCATCTCCAGCGCTGCCAGCCCATCGGTCGCCTCGAGCACGTGCAGGCCCATCGACACGAGCATCTCCGAGGCGATCAGCCGGTTGACTTCGTTGTCCTCCACCACCAATACCGTGCCGGCCAGGCGCGACAGTTCGTCGAACGTGCCGTGCGATGAATCTTCCGCCGGCGGAGGCGCGGGCGCCGGATCGCGCTCGAGCTCGAGCACGAAACGGAACTGCGAGCCCTCACCGGGCACACTCTGAACATCGATGCGCTTGCCCCCCATGGCGACGACGATGCGCTGGCTGATCGCCAGACCGAGCCCGGTTCCACCCCGCCGCCGACTCTTGTTGGCGCCGATCTGGTGGAACGGTTCGAACACCGCGTCCAGTTCTTCGGGCGGCATGCCGATGCCGGTATCGCGCACTTCGAAAGCCACCCCGACCCTGCCGGGGTTCGCCGAAGGCGCGGCCTTGACCTCGAGCGTGACGGTGCCGCTCTCGGTGAACTTGATCGCATTGCCCACCAGGTTCAACAGGACCTGCTTCAGTCGCTGACCGTCTCCCAGCACCCAGTCGGGTGCATCGGGGTCGACGTCGAGCAGCAGCAGCACACCCTTGGCTTCGGCGTTGCTGCGGAACAGGGCGGCCACCGAGGCCGCGATACCGCGCAGCGACATCGGTGCATGGGCGAGTTCGAGCTTGTCCGCCTCGATCTTGGAGTGATCGAGAACGTCGTTCAGGATCGCCATCAGCGTCTCGCCGGACGACGATGCCGTGCGTACCAGGCGCCGCTGCTGCGGCTCCAACTGGGTGCGGCGCAGCAGGTCGAGCGCGCCGAGCACGCCGTTCATCGGTGTGCGGATTTCGTGGCTCATCGTCGCCAGAAACTGCGACTTCGCGATGTTGGCGGCCTCGGCGGCCTCGAGCGCCACCTTCAACGCGGCATTCGCGCCATCGACTTCACGGCTGTGCAGGATCGATCTCCACGTGGCCTGCCGGAAGGCCACCGCGGCCTGATGGATCGTGACGCCAAAGACCGAGACCAGCACCGCCAGCGGCAGCGAGCCCTTGGCAGACCCGAGGACACTCACCAGCACCAACGCACCGAGCTGCAGTGCCGCGAGGATCAGGAAGGCGCGGCCGACCAGGCCCATGAAGGTGGCGCCCACGGCGATCGACCCGACCACGATGACGGCATAAGCGGTCGCGGTGGTCCCCTCGAGCCGCGGATAGATGCCCACCGTGGCCACCACCCAGGTCAGCCCGGCGCCGACGGCATTCAACTCGAGCATGCGTACGCCTGAAGCCAGCTCGCGCGGGCCGATGCCCGACGTGCCGAGCAGCCGGCGCGAGACGATCCATCGCCAAAGCGCCGTCACCAGGCCGATCGCTCCGGTGACCCAGGCCGCGGTGGTCGCACCGGCCTGCAAGCCAACGTAGACCACAAACGCGATGGCCGCCAGCTGCAGCACCACGCTGCGCGCCGCGTTGCTCAACGCGATCTGCAGCAATGACAGCTGCGTCTTGAAGTCGGTGGTCTCCCGTTGCGGCATCGGCCGGTCGCCCTTTCGACGCCCGGGGTTTTAGGGCATCACAGCCGTTGATTATGCGCAGTGCGGCGCCGCCGGCGCTCGGCGGCGACATCACGCAGCGCCGCGCAGGCGCACTTACAACAGATCAGGCGAGATGGCCGCATGCAGCACCACGTCGCGCCCGTCGGCGCGCCGGCGCGAGCGCAGCCAGATCAGTGCGCCCTTGCGCAACGGCCACGGCTGCGATTCGCCGGTGAGAACGTAGGCCGCCGTGAGCCCCAGGATCGGCTGGTGGCCCACCACGACCACGGGTTCGCGGGCATTGGGCCAGCGTACCGCAGCGAGCAAGTCCTGGACGCTGCCGTCGGGCCCGAGTTCGGCTGCGGTTCGTGCCTTTCGGTCGAGCGTGGCCGCCGTTTGCAGCGTGCGGCGCGCCGGGCTGACCAGCACGCGTGCCGCCGCCGGCAACTGGCGTCCGAGCCATTCGGCCATGCGCCGGGCCTGTCGCTCGCCCTTGCCGGTGAGCGCGCGGTCCAGGTCGTCCTGGCCTTCCTTCGGCTCGCAGGCCTCGGCATGGCGCCAGAGAATGAGGTCCATCACCGGCTCAGGTCTTCACAGGGCCGGCCCGGCCCTTGGCCGGCTCGGCCAGCAGACGATCGTTCGGGTCGCCGGTGGTGAACCGTTCCATCAGCGCGCGCTGTGCGCTGATGCCGGTCGCGGCCACGCGGTGGTACTCGCCCTGCGCATCGAGTTCCCAGGCGTCGACCTCGTCGTGCAGGTAGGGCACCAGCGCCTCGTCGATGACACGCTGGCGCAGGGCACGGTCGGTCACCGGCCAGGCCACCTCGATGCGCCGGAACATGTTGCGGCTCATCCAGTCCGCGCTACTGAGGTAGAGGGCTTCGTCCTCCTCGCTCGCACCCCAGCGGAAATAGAACACGCGCGTATGTTCGAGAAACCGTCCGACCACCGACCGGATGCGGATGCGGTCGGTCTGCCCCGGCACGCCCGGCGGCAACATGCACGCGCCACGCACGATGAGGTCGACCCGCGCGCCGGCCTGGCTGGCCTCGACGAGCGCGCCGATCAGCGCAGGATCGGTCAGCGCGTTGAACTTGGCGACGACCCGTGCCGGCCGCCCCGCACGTGCGGCGGCAGCCACCTGGCGCAGATGCCGCATCATTCGCCGGTGCAGCAGGAACGGCGCCGTGACCAGCAGTCGCGGGGCGCGCACTCGCGCCTGGCTGGCGAGTTGCTGGAACACCGCGTCGGCGTCGGCCGTCATCGCGGCATCGGCACTGAGGTAGCCGATGTCCGTGTACAGGCGTGCCGTTCTCGGGTTGTAGTTGCCGGTGGAAAGGTGCACGTAACGCTGCATTCGCGGCCCTTCGCGGCGCGTCACCAGCAGCAGCTTGGCATGGGTCTTGAGGCCGACGATGCCGTACACCACTTGCGCGCCGACGGCCTCGAGGCGCTCGGCCCAGTTGATGTTGGCCTCCTCGTCGAAGCGCGCTTTCAGCTCGACGACCACCATCACCTCCTTGCCCCGGCGCGCGGCCTCGATCAACAGGTCCATCAGCACCGACTCGCTGCCCGTGCGGTAGATGGTCTGCTTGATCGCCAACACGTCCGGGTCGTGCACCGCCTCGCGCAGGAATTGCACCACGGGGTCGAAGCTTTCGAACGGGTGGTGCAAGAGCACGTCACCCTCGCGCAACGCGTCGAAAATGGGGCGGTCGGCCGGCAGACGGCGCGCCGGCCAGCGCGGCTCGAAAGGCGCGAATCGCAGCCGGTCGGCCCGAACCTGGTCGATCAGCTGGTTCAGCCGCACCAGGTTGACCGGCCCGTTGACGCGGAACATCGCCGATACCGGCAGATCGAACTGTTCGCGCAGCAGGTCGCCGAGGGCCGGTGGGCAGCTGTGGACCACCTCGAGTCGGATGGCCCGCCCGAAGTGGCGCGTCGTCAGCCCGGTGCGCAGCGCCTGACGCAGGTTGGTGACATCGTCTTCGTCGACGTCCAGGTCGGAATCGCGTGTCACGCGAAACTGCGAGAACGACTCGACGGTGCGCCCCGGGAAAAGCTCCCCCAGGTGGGCGCGGATCACACTCGTCAGCAGCACGAAGCCCTGGAGGCCGCCGCAAAGCGCATCAGGCAGCCGGATCACCCGCGGCAGCACGCGCGGCACCTTGACGATGGCGACCGGGTTCTCGCGCCCGAAGGCGTCCCGGCCACCCAGGCGCGCGATGAAATTGAGCGACTTGTTGGCCACCAGCGGAAACGGGTGAGACGGGTCGAGGCTGACCGGCACCAGCAGAGGCCGAACCTGGCTCTCGAAGAAGTCGGCGACCCAACGCGCCTGCGCCGCATCGCGCTGCGCATGGTTGAGCACGACGATGCCCTCGGCCAGCAGCGCTGGCGTGAGCTCGTCGTTGAACAAGCTGTACTGCTCGTCGATCAGCGCATGGGCCAGGTCCGCAATCACGGCATATCCAGCCCGTGCCGCACCGGCATCGGGGTGCCGCGCCGCATCCACGACGTCGGCCATTCGGATCTCGAAAAATTCGTCGAGGTTGGACGACACGATCGTCACATAGCGAAGACGCTCGAGCAGCGGAACGTCGGCACGCCGGGCCTGCGCGAGCACCCGACGGTTGAAATCCAGGATCGAGCGCTCGCGGTCGAGAAGAGGCAGCGGTGGCGCGGTGCCGGGCAGTTGCCGGTTCGGCTCAGTCATGGGTGCAGACGGTCATGGCTCGAGTTTATGAAAGCCGTGCGACAGCCGCGTGACACCGCCCCTCAAGTTCTCTTTCCGCCGGCCGAAGACGCTGGCTGAAACGCGTCAATCCGCCTACCGGAAATGGACTTTTTTGAAGCGCGGAAAAGCACCGGCAATACATCTCGATACACCTCGATTGCGGGGTTGCAAGTCGTTACGAAGAGGCGGATTTCCCTAGAGTTCGGTCCATCGAAACGCGTTCGTCGGCACGGCAACACACCGGATCCGGCGGCCCACAGGGAGCATGAAGATGGTTGCGATCTCCGAATTCACGGTACTCATCGAAAGGCGCGCGCTGGTGCGGCTGCTGGCCACCACCGCGGTCACGGTCGCCGTGCTGGCGCTGACGATGGGCGCCAACCTGGCCCACGCCAAGCCGGGCGACCGCCAGTTTCGCGGCCACATCGCCCGCGACCTCGCGGCCGGCATCGACGCCGTGCGCGATCCGAAGCAGCGGTGGGCACGCCAGGTCGGCGCCGAGCGCTACCTGCAAGTCATCGTGGTGAGCGACTCCAACGACCCGGCGCTGGCCGACCTGTCGCGCTTCGTCAAACGCCTGGGCGGCACGGTTCAGGTGCGCCACCCGTCGATCCACGCGCTGACGGTCCAGATCCCGGCGCAGAAGGTGCGTGCGCTGGCGCGCCATCCCGACGTGGTGAGCGTGTCGCCGAACCGCGAGATCCGCCAGACCGCGAGCACGCTGGAGGCCATCTCCGGCGCCACCGCGTCGACCGTGCGCACCTACAGCTCGACCACCGCGTACTCGGGCCTGGACGGCGCGGGGGTGGGCATCGCGGTGCTCGACTCCGGCGTCATGAAGGCACACCAGAGCTTCAGCAACGCGCTCGGCGCCAGCCGGGTGCTGCGCAACGTCAATGTGCGCAATGCCGACCTCGCCAACTGGATGGGCGCGGGCGGCAGCGCGTCGCTGCAACCCGGCAGCACCGCGCTTGCTTCATACGAAGCCGCGATCGCGAACGACACCAACCTGACGCAGGACGGCTATGGCCACGGCACGCACGTGGCGTCGATCGCCGCGGGGCGCGGCTTCTACCAGTCGCCGGACTCGACCGGCGTCGCGCCGGGCGCGAACGTGTACGACGTCAAGGTCCTGAGCGACCTCGGCCTGGGCAGCGTGAGCGACGCGATCGAAGGCATCCAGTGGGTGATCTACCACGCGAAGGAATACAACATCCGCGTGATGAACCTGAGCCTGGCCGCGTCGTCCACCGAGAGCTGGCAGACCGACCCGCTGTGCGCAGCGGTGCGCAGCGCCGCCGCGGCCGGCATCACGGTCGTCGTGGCGG
>JAHECD010000078.1 GCA_024641945.1 Rubrivivax sp.
GTGCCGCTTGCCAGCAGCACGATCGGCTTGTCGGCGTCCTCGCGCAGGAAGAAGCTGCCGAACGGGCCTTCCATGCGCAGGATGTCCTTCTCCTTCATCGCGCCGAAGACGTGATCCGTGAACTGGCCGCCGGGCATGTGACGCACGTGCAGTTCGATCGACGGCGGCGAACCCAGATGGCTCGGTGCGTTGGCCATGCTGTAGCTGCGGCGTGCGCCGTCGCGCAGGATGAACTCGACGTACTGGCCGGCGCGGAAGCGAAAGTTCTGGTTCGCCGGCAGTTGCATTCGCAGTACGGCAACGTCGGGTGCCGGTCGCGTCATCGACATCACCCGCGTCGGCATCTTGAGCACCGGGTACTCGCCGGCGCCGGGCACCGTGCGGGCCTCGACCACGCAGTCGGTCTGCGGCGCCGCACAACACGTCAGGATCAGGCCGGCCGCCTCTTCGGCGTCCGAGAGCGCCTTTTGCTGATGCACGCCATGGATCACCCGGCCGTCGAGCAGCCGGCTCTTGCACGAGCCGCACGCGCCATCGCGGCAACCGTAGGGCAACCCGATGCCTTGTCGAATCGCGGCGGTGAGGATGGGTTCGTCGCGTTCGACGGTGAAGCTGCGCTCGGCAGGCTTCAGGGTGACGGTCAGGCTCATGGTCGGCGGAAGGGGGCTCGCACGTAAACTGCCGCGCGATTGTGCCCGCCGTTGACCCGACCCCATGACACCGCCACCAACGCCCCTGTCGCGTGCGCGCCGACCGACGTTGCTGATCGTCGGGTGCGGCGATGTCGGCATGCGTGTGCTGCGCCTCGTGCGCGCACGTTGGCGCGTGCTGGCGCTGACGACGTCGGTCCATCGCTGCGCCGCGCTGCGTGCGGCGGGAGCGCAGCCCCTGGTCGGCGATCTCGACGACCCTGCCACGCTCGGGCGACTCGGAGGGCTGGCCGATGCGGTGTTGCACCTGGCGCCGCCCCCCGCGAGCGGCGACGGCGATCCGCGCACGGCGGCCCTGCTGCGCGCCTTGGCTCGCGGCGGGCGTGTGGCCCGGCTGGTCTACGGCAGTACCACCGGGGTCTATGGCGACTGCGGCGGCGCGCGCTTCGACGAGACTCGCGCCGTTGCGCCGGCAACCCCGCGCGCGCAGCGGCGTGTCGATGCGGAGGCACGCGTGCGGCACTTCGGCCGCATGACGAACTGCAACGTGAGCATCCTGCGAATCCCGGGCATCTATGCCACCGATCGACCCGGCGGCCATCCACGCGAACGCCTCGGGCGCGGCACGCCGGTGCTCGCGAGCGAGGACGACGTCTTCACCAACCACATCCACGCCGACGACCTGGCACGCGCCTGCGTGCGCGCGCTGCATCGGGGGTTGCCGCAGCGGGTGGTGCACACGAGCGACGATACCGACCTGCGCATGGGCGACTATTTCGATCTCGCGGCCGATCTGTGCCATCTGCCGCGACCGTTGCGCATCACGCGTGCGCAGGCCCAGGAGACGTTGTCGCCGATGCTGCTGAGCTTCATGAGCGAGTCCCGGCGGCTTCGCAACGACCGACTGAAACGCGAACTGGGCCTCGCGCTGCGCTATCCGACCGTCGCGGACGGCCTGACCCGCGGCTGAGCGCCGCGACCGTCGGTCAACGCCTTCGGCCGATCGGCCCGCGGTTGCGCCAGTACAGGATCATCAGCCACCCGCCCGCCATGCCACCCAGGTGCGCAAAATGCGCAATGCCGCCGCTGGTGAAGAAGATCCCGAGCAGCAGCTCGATCGCGCCGAAGATGGCGACCATCGCCATCGCCGGGATCGGCATCGGCGGGATCGGTACGGCCTGCCGGTTGGTCAGCAGCATCACGAACAGCACCATGCCGAGCATGTTGACGAACGACGACGGCACCATGAACAGCACCATCGGCAGAAATCCGACGAGGTCGAACTGGCGGCGCGGGAACGACAGCGCATAGGCCAGCAGCAGCCCGAAGAGTGCGCCGGAGGCGCCGATCGTGGCCACGTTGGAGCCCATCAGCATCGTCACCAGCAACTGCGCGCCCGCCGCCGCCAGCACGCTGGCGAGCAGGAACTGCAGGTAGCGGTTGCGCCCCCAGAGGCGCTCCAGATCGGCGCCGAACATCCACAGCCCGAGCATGTTGAAGAACAGGTGCGAGGCGTTGCCGTGCAGGAAGGCGTAGGTCACCAGCTGCCACGGCATGAACCGGCCACTGCTCACCGGCCAGAGCGCGAACATCGGGCTCACCGGGAACAGGATGTCGAGGCAGAAGATGGCCACGCACACAAGCATCAGCGCTTTGGTGACCGGAGGAAGCGTCGGCATGGGAGTTGTGTTGGTGCCCGGGGCCGGACTCGAACCGGCACGCCTTGCGGCGGGGGATTTTGAGTCCCCTGCGTCTACCGATTTCGCCACCCGGGCAGGGCCTTGCGAGGCAGGAAGAACGAGACTGAGTATCGCATGCGTCGCACGCCGCGGACTGCGACAATCTGTGCGCAAGGAGTGCCCATGGAGCCACGCTACAAGACCCTGGAAGATGCCATCGGCCACACGCCGCTGGTGCGACTGCAGCGCCTGCCCGGCGCCGAGAACGAGCGACGTGGCAACGTGATCCTGGGCAAGCTCGAGGGCAACAACCCGGCCGGTTCGGTCAAGGACCGGCCGGCCATCAGCATGATCCGGCGTGCCGAGGAGCGCGGCGAGATCAAGCCCGGCGACACCCTGATCGAGGCCACGTCGGGCAATACCGGCATCGCGCTGGCCATGGCCGCGGCCGTACGCGGCTACCGCATGGTGCTGGTGATGCCCGAGGACCTGTCGGTCGAGCGTGCCCAGACGATGCGTGCATTCGGCGCCGAACTGATCCTGACGCCGCGCTCGGGCGGCATGGAATACGCACGCGACCTGGCCGAGCAGATGCGCAGCGATGGCAAGGGCCACGTGCTCGACCAGTTTGCAAATGCGGACAACCCGCGCATCCACTACGAGACGACCGGCCCGGAGATCTGGAACGACACCGCCGGGCGCGTCACCCATTTCGTCAGCGCGATGGGCACCACCGGCACGATCACCGGCGTGTCGCGCTTCCTGAAGGAACGCCAACCCGCGGTGCGCGTTGTCGGCGCGCAGCCCGCCGAAGGCTCGCGCATCCCGGGCATACGCAAGTGGCCGCCGGCCTACCTGCCGAAGATCTACGACCCGAAGCAGGTGGACGAACTCGTGCTCGTCAGCCAGGCCGATGCAGAAGACATGGCGCGCCGGCTGGCGAGCGAAGAGGGTCTCTTTGCGGGGATTTCGGCCGCCGGCGCCTTGTGGGTGGCATTGCAGATCGCCCGCACCGTGGAGAACGCGACCATCGTCTTCATCGTCTGCGACCGCGGTGACCGTTATCTGTCCACGGGAGTGTTCCCGGCGTGACGGGACATGTGGGCGTGGGGCACCACGACATCCGCTTCTGCCCGCAGTGCGCGACACCGCTTGCGTGGCTGACCCGGGACGAGGACAGCGGGCCGAAGGAGCGGCTGCGCTGCCCGGCGTGCGGATGGACGCACTGGAACAACCCGACACCCGTGCTGGCGGCCGTGATCGAGTGTGCAGACCGCGGGGGGCAACTGCTGCTGGCACGCAATGCCGCCTGGTCGGGCCGGATGTTCGCGCTCATCACCGGATTCATGGAAGCCGGCGAGACGCCCGAGGCCGGCATCGCACGCGAAGTGCACGAAGAAACCTCGCTGCAGGTCGATGCGCTGCACCTGATCGGCGTCTACGAATTCCAGCGCATGAACCAGGTCATCATCGCGTACCACGCCGTGGCGCACGGCGAAATAAAGCTCTCGCCGGAACTGGCCGAATACAGGCTGTTCGAGCCCGACAAGGTGCGATGCTGGCGCGCCGGCACAGGGCAGGCCTTGGCCGATTGGTTGCGTGTGCGTGGCCACGACCCGCAATTCATCGAATTGCCTGCGCGTCGCGATCCGTAGAATCGACCGTCGCAAGAGGACACCCGATGGACACCCACAAAGAGCTCGACACCCGCGGTCTGAACTGCCCGCTGCCGATCCTGAAGGCCAAGAAGGCCCTCGCCGACATGGCCAGCGGCGAAGTGCTCAAGGTCGTGGCCACCGATCCCGGCTCGATGCGTGACTTCCAGGCCTTCGCCCGGCAGACCGGGAACGAACTGGTCGAGCAGACGACCGCGATGGGCGAGTACGTGCATTACCTGCGCCGTCGCTAGCCTCCGGGAAGACGCCAGCGCCGGCGCTCACCGCCTGGCTAGAGCTCCAGGCCGCGCAGGAACTGCCGGAAGTCGGCGCCGAGCACGGGGTGCTGAAGCGCGAGTTCGACATTGGCCTGCAGGAAACCTTCCTTGCTGCCGCAGTCGTAGCGCTTGCCTTCGTAGCGGTAGGCAAACACCTTTTCACGTCGCAGCAGCGCGGCGATGCCGTCGGTGAGCTGGATCTCGCCGCCCACGCCACGCGGCTGCGTGGCGATCTCGTGGAAGACGCCCGGGGTCAGGATGTAGCGGCCGGCCACGCCCAGACGCGACGGGGCATCTTCCGGCGCCGGCTTCCCGACGATCCGTGTGATGTCGACGACACGGTCGTTGACTGGCGTGCCGGCCACGATGCCATAACGCCGCGTCTGCTCAGGCGGCACTTCCTGCACCGCGAGGATGGATGCACGCCATTCGCCGTACTGCTCCACCATCTGCGCCAGTACCGGCGGCGTGCCGACCATCAGGTCGTCGGCCAGCAGCACCGCAAAGGGTTCGTTGCCGATCAGGCGCTGGCCGCACAGCACGGCGTGACCGAGGCCCAGGGCCTGCGCCTGCCGGACGTAGACACACTCCATGTCGTCGGGCTTGACGCTGCGCACGACGTCCAGCAACTCCTGCTTGCCCGCCTGTTCGAGGGCGACTTCGAGCTCGAACGTCATGTCGAAGTGATCCTCGATCGGACGCTTGTGGCGCCCGGTCACGAAGATCATCTCGCGCACCCCGGCCGCGTACGCCTCTTCCACCGCATACTGGATGAGCGGCTTGTCGACCACCGGCAGCATCTCCTTGGGCTGCGCTTTCGTGGCGGGCAGGAAACGCGTACCCAGGCCGGCCACGGGGAAGATTGCTTTCTTGACGTGCATACGGCTGCTTAGAATGAGTTGGAAACCCTGCGGCCATTTTGTCATGCAGGCCCTTGCGGGCCGGGTCGACCCGTAGGCAATGCATCACATGGACGTGCTGATCGTCGATTCGCTGGAGCCGGAAGTACTGCAATGGCTGGGTTCGCGCTACGCCGTGCGCAGTGCCCCCGAGCTTGCGCGAGACCCGCGCAGCTTCCGCCACGCCCTGTACGACGTGCGCGCGGTCGTGATTCCGCCCTCCGTGAGCGTCGACGCCGCGGCGCTTCACCAGGCGCCCCAGTTGCGCATGGTCGGCCGCCTCGGCGGCGGGATCGAGAACATCGACCTGGCGGCCTGCGCCGCCGTCGACGTCGAGGTGGTCCGGCCCGCATCGGCCTGCGCGACGGCGGAAGCCGAATTCATGATCGGCGCGGTCCTGCAGATGCTGCGCCGCGTGCCGGTGGTCAGCGCCGACGGGCAGCTGGTCGGGCGTGAACTCGGGAGCTGCACCGTGGGCATCGTCGGCATGGTGGCCGCGGCCAAGCCGCTGGCCGACCTGCTGCACGGCTTCGGCGCGCGGGTGGTCGGATACGACCCTTCGCTGCACGCGTCCGACGCACTGTGGGGCCGCTGGGCCGTGGCGCCCGTCGGGCTGCGCGAACTGATCGCACAGTGCGACGCGGTATGCGTGCTCATGACCTATTTCGCGCGTTACCAGGGTCTTATCGGCGAGCGCTACCTGATGCAGTGCAAGTCCGATCAGGTGCTCGTGAGCCTGACGCAGGCGAGCGTCTTCGACGAGGTGGCCCTGGCGGCCGCGCTGTCCGGCGGTCGCATGGCGGCGGCCTGGCTCGACAGCGTGGAGCCCGGGACACTCGGCCCGGGCCGGCCGCTGCACCAGATCGACACGTTGCAGGTGACACCACGCGTGGCGAGCACCACGCGCGAATCGCGCCTGCGTGCCGCCTGGGCGCTGGCGCGCCGGATCGACGAGGTGCTGAGCCAGCCGCCGGTGCGGCCGGAGTTCAGGTCGACGGCGCCAGACGAGCCGCTTGATCTTGAAGCCGGCTCAGCGCCTGCCTGAAGCTGGCGACCCGCTCGCGTTCCTGCGCCACCACTGCAACCGGCGCCCGGGCGACGAAGCTTTCATTTCCCAGCTTAGCTTCGGCCTTGGTGATCTCGGCCGCCAGGCGCGTGATCTCCTTGCCCAGGCGGTCGCGCTCGGCCGCGGCGTCGATCTCCACGTGCAGCGCAAATCGTGTGTCACCCACGACCGACACCGGGGCAGCCTGGGTGGCCGCGGCGAAGGCCGCATCGTCGTCGAACAACCGCACCTCGCTCAGCTTGGCCAGGGCCTGCAGCAGCGGCGCGGCCTGCGCCACGAAAGCGGCGTCGCCCCGCACGAGCAGCGGCACGCGCTGTGCCGGCGACATGCTCATCTCGCTGCGCAGCGCGCGGCACGCCGCGACCAGTGATTTGAGCCGGCCCATCCACTCGAGTGCGCCGGCGTCGATGCGCTCGGGCTGCGCCACCGGATAGGGCGCGACGATCAGGCCGCGCGAATCGCCGTCGGGCTTGCGGCCGGCCACCGGCGCAACGATCTCCCACAGCTCGGCGGTGATGAACGGTGTCAGCGGGTGCAGCAGGCGCAGCACGGTCTCGAGCACCCGGATCAGGGTGCGCCGCGTGCCGCGCTGCTGGGCGGCGTCCCCGTTTTGCAGCTGCACCTTGGCGATCTCCAGGTACCAGTCGCAGTACTCGTCCCAGACAAACGTGTAGGCGGCGTTGGCGACGTTGTCGAGGCGGTAGTCGGCAAAGCCCTGCGCGACCGCGGCCTCGGTCTTCTGCAGCTCGCTCGTGATCCATCGGTCGGCGGGGGAAAAGCTCAGGTAGCCGTGGAAAGGCTGGCCGGGCGCGCATTCGGCCTTGGTGTGCTCCTTCAGGCCGCAGTCCTGCGCCTCGCAGTTCATCAGCACGAAACGCGTTGCGTTCCAGAGCTTGTTGCAGAAGTTGCGGTAGCCCTCGCACCGCTTGTGGTCGAAGCTGATGTCGCGCCCCAGGCTGGCATAGCTCGCCATCGTGAAGCGCAGGGCGTCCGCGCCATAGGCCGGGATGCCTTGCGGGAACTCCTTCTTCACGCGCGCCGCAATCGCCGGCGCCTTCTCGGGGCGGCGCAGGCCGGTGGTGCTCTTGGCGATCAGGGTGTCCAGGTCGACACCCTGGATCAGGTCCACCGGGTCGAGCACGTTGCCTTCGCTCTTGCTCATCTTGTGGCCGTGCGCGTCGCGCACCAGGCCATGGATGTAGACATGCCGGAACGGCACCTTGCCGGTGAAATGCACCGTCATCATGATCATCCGGGCGACCCAGAAGAAGATGATGTCGAAGCCGGTGACGAGCACGGTCGAGGGCAGGAACAGGTCCTGCTCGATCGTCTTGCCCGGCCAGCCCACGGTGGAGAACGGGAACTGCGCGGCCGAGTACCAGGTGTCGAGCACGTCCTCGTCGCGTGTGAGGTCGCCGGCGTAACCGGCGGCGGCGGCCTTGGCCCGCGCCTCGGCCTCGTCGCGGGCAACGAAGAGTTCGCCGCCCGCGCCGTACCAGGCGGGGATCTGGTGGCCCCACCAGAGCTGGCGCGAGATGCACCAGTCCTGGATATTCTTCATCCACTGGTTCCAGGTGTTGACCCATTGTTCGGGAACGAACCGCACGTCGCCGGCATCGACCGCGGCCATCGCCTTCGCGGCGATGGACTGGCCGTCCTTGCCCGCCTTGGTCATGGCCATGAACCACTGGTCGGTCAGCATCGGCTCGACGATCTGGCCGGTGCGCGCGCAGCGCGGCACCATCAGCTTGTGTTTTTTCGTCTCGACCAGAAGCCCCTGCGCCTCGAGGTCGGCAACCACCCGCTTGCGCGCGACGAACCGGTCGAGCCCACGATAAGCCTCCGGCGCCTGTTCGTTGATCGTGGCATCCAGCGCCAGCACGCCGATCATCGGCAGCCCGTGCCGCTGACCGACGGCATAGTCGTTGGCATCGTGTGCCGGCGTGACCTTGACGACGCCAGTGCCGAATTCGCGGTCGACATAGTCGTCGGCGATCACGGGGATGGTCCGGTTGCACAGCGGCAGCACGACCCGCTTGCCGACGAACGAGGCATAACGCTCGTCCTCGGGGTGCACCATCACGGCGGTGTCGCCGAGCATCGTCTCCGGGCGTGTCGTCGCGACCACCAACGCGCCGCTGCCGTCCTCGAGCGGGTAGCGGATATGCCAGAGGAAACCGTCTTCTTCCGCGCTCTCGACCTCGAGGTCGGAGACCGCGGACTTGAGCACCGGATCCCAGCTCACGAGCCGTTTGCCACGGTAGATCAGGCCGTCGTCGTACAGCCGCACGAAGGTCTCGTTGACGACCGCCGATTGCGTGGCGTCCATCGTGAAGTACTCGCGCGACCAGTCCACTGTGTCGCCGATGCGGCGCATCTGGCCGGTGATGAGGTTGCCGGACTTTTCCTTCCAGGCCCACACGTGCTCCAGGAACGCAGCCCGGCCGATGGCGTGGCGCGACAGACCCTGGTCCTGCAACTGGCGCTCCACGACGATCTGGGTCGCGATGCCGGCGTGGTCGGTCCCCGGCAGCCACAGCGTATTGAATCCGCGCATGCGGTGGTAGCGCGTCAGCGCATCCATGATCGTGTGGTTGAAGCCGTGCCCCATGTGCAGCGTGCCCGTCACGTTGGGCGGCGGCAGCTGGATGCTGAAGGACGGTTTCGCCGCGTCGAGCGTGGGCGTGCAGGCACCGCCGGACTCCCACAGCGGGGCCCACTTGGCCTCGATGGCGGCCGGCTCGAAGGATTTGGCGAGTTCTGTCATGGCAACGGTGGATACAGGCCGACACATGTGGGTGTGTCAACGACCAAGGCTTCGGGGGAGTTGCAGATTGTAGGGCGTGGTACCTTCATCACGGCCCGCCAGACACCACCCCAGGAGGCCTGATGACCCCTCGATCCGACGCCCGAATCGCGACCCGCCAGCGGCCCATGCCCGGGCGTCTCATCGCCTCGCTGACGGTGGCCGGTGCGGCCGTCGTGTCGGCCTGCGGCGGTGGCGACGGCGGCGGCGGCAATCCGGGCACGCCGTTGACCTGCAGCGTGTCCGATCAAAAGACCTGGCTGCAGAGTTATTTCGGCGACTGGTATTTCTGGTACCGACTGTCGCCCAGCCCGGCGCCGGCCGGGTATGCCACCCCATCGAACTACTTCGATGCGCTGCTCTATGCCGGCGGCGACCCTGCGTTCCCGGCCGACCGCTGGAGCAATTTCGAGTCGACCGAGTCCTTCAACCGCTTCTTCGGCGACGGGCAGACCCTCGGATACGGCGTTGCGGTGGCGGGGCTCGAGGTCACGGGCATGCCGACCCAGCCGCTGTATGTGCGCTACGTCGAGCCGCTGTCGCCGGCCGGGGCGGCGGGCGTGAACCGCGGTGACCGGGTGATGTCGATCAACGGTCGTTCGGCCGCGGACATCATCGCGGCCGACGACTTCAGTGCGCTGACGCCTGACGTGGCCGGCCAGATGCTGACGCTCGTGCTCCGCAACGGCGGCGTCGATCGCACCGTGAACGTCGCATCGGCGATCTTCGCCCTGTCTCCGGTGCCCCGTGCGCAGGTCGTGACCACGCCATTCGGACGCAAGCTGGGCTATCTGGTCGTGAAGGACATGATCTCGCAGGCGAATTCGCCGATCACCTCGGCATTCGCCGATTTCCGCGCGCAAGGCGTCAGCGATGTCGTCATCGACCTGCGCTACAACGGCGGCGGTCTCGTCTCGGTGGGCAACCACATCGGCTCGTCCGTGGGCGGCGCATTCGTCGCCGGTCAGACCTATGCGTCGCTGCTCTACAACGACCGCCGCGGCCCAATCAATAACGAGACGTTCCGCTTCGCGAACCCGGCGTCGACGTCCGCACTCGGCGTCACCCGCGCGTTCGTGCTCACGGGCCGGCGCACCTGCTCGGCCAGCGAGCAGTTGATCAACGGCCTGCGCGGCGCCGGCGTGGACGTGGTATCGATCGGCGAGACCACCTGCGGCAAGCCGGTCGGCTTCCTGCCCAAGTCGGACGGTTGCGGCACGACCTACAGCGTCGTCAACTTCGAGAGCGTGAATGCGCGCAACGAAGGCCGCTATTTCGACGGCTTCGACGCCACCTGTGCCGTCGCGGAAGACTTCACGCAGCCGCTGGGCAACCCGGCCGAGCCCTTGCTGGCGACGGCGCGCACACTGGTCGACGGCGGCGCCTGCCCCGTGGTGACCACACGCGAGCGGCCGATGTCGGCCCGGCGCGCGACGCAGGGCGCCGAGCCGGGCGAGCGGCAGGGCATGATCCCGCGCTGACGCCGTCGGCCCTGGTGACCGCGCACTTGCAGCGCAGCCGCCGAGAGCCCCGCACTCGGGTACCCGCGCGGCGTCTCGCGGGACCGCCCCCGGCGCAGCCGGATATCGGCGGTTCACATGAACAAGTGCTCGCCTGCGTTCTCGCCGCCGAGGATCACGTAGTTGACCTTCTTCAGATCGGCCAGCGCGCGGCCGCCTGCGTAGCTGATCGAGCTCTGCACGTCTTCACGCATCTCGCGCAGCGTATCGGCCAGCTTGCCCTTGATCGGCTCGAGGATGCGCTTGCCTTCGACGTGTTTGTATTCGCCCTTGTTGAAGTCGCTCGCCGAGCCGTAGTACTCCTTGTAGAGCTTGCCGTCGACCTCGACCGTCGCGCCGGGTGACTCCTCATGGCCGGCGAACAACGAGCCGACCATCACCATCGCCGCACCGAAGCGCACGCTCTTGGCGATATCTCCGTGGTGGCGTATGCCGCCGTCGGCAATGATCGGCTTGTTGGCCACGCGGGCGCACCATTTCAACGCGCTCAGTTGCCAGCCGCCCGTGCCGAAGCCGGTCTTCATCTTGGTGATGCAGACCTTGCCCGGTCCGACACCGACCTTGGTCGCGTCGGCGCCCCAGTTTTCGAGGTCGATCACCGCTTCGGGCGTGGCCACGTTGCCGGCAATGACGAACGTCTGCGGCAGCTTCGCCTTGATGTGCTCGATCGCCTTGCGCACGCTTTCGGCATGGCCGTGCGCGATATCGATCGTGATGTAGTCCGCACCCACCCCGGTCGATGCCAGGCGGTCGATGACGTCGAAGTCGACCGGCTTCACGCCCGAACTGATCGACACGAACAGGCCCTTGTCGCGCATGCGCTCGGCGTAGGCCACGTTGTCGAGGTCGAAGCGGTGCATCACATAGAAGTAGCCGTTGGCAGCGAGCCACTCGCTGATCGGCTCGTCCAGCACGGTCTTCATGTTGGCCGGCACCACGGGCAGCTTGAAGCGCCGACCGCCGAACTCCATCGACGGGTCGCATTCGCTGCGGCTTTCGACGCGGCATTTGCGCGGCAGCAGCAGGATGTTGTCGTAGTCGAAGATTTCCATTGAAAGCGGCTCCAGCAAAAAGGTTGCGAGCGCTTGACCGGGGGCCGGCCCGTCTGCCCGCAGGTGCCGCAGAAGTGCGCGGCGGGGGTCAGACGACACCGGGCGCCTGAGTTTGGGCCCGGTGACGAATTCTACGCGGCGAACCGGCGGGCCATGTGCCGCACTCAATATCCGCGTGGGCGGGCCGAAAACCGGGGAGCACGCCACATGGGGTGGCGTGATGCAGCGCACGAATCGCGGGTCCCAAGGGCATGACGACTCCAAAAAGCAGGCAAGTGAAGTCCGGCGGCCCCCTGTGGCGACCCACCGCGGTGTGACAGATGCACGCCAATTCGCTTCCCTTGAATACCGAACCCGACAAGCACGACGCAGAAGTGGCCGGCGGCCGTCGTTCGTCGCGCACGGCCGCGTGGCTGGCGTGCGGGGTCGTCGTCGTCGGCATCGCCGCGCATTTGGCGTATGCCTGGTTCGACATCGAGCATGGCGTCAAGACGACAGCGCGTGTGCTTGCAGAGGCGATCCATCCAGCGGGCTCGAACGGGACCACCTGGATCTCGAAGGCGCAGGCGTTTCTGGACGCGGCGACCACCGATCCAACGGCGGTCGAGACACGCATCGTGGTCGATGCCTCGGCGACGGTCGTCGCGCGCAATGGCACCGAGCCGGCCTCGTTCATGATCGAGCGCAAGGCGCCGATCGGTGACCCGAAGTCGGCACTCGGCGAAGTTCTTGTGTCCCGCCCGTTGACCCCGCTGCTGTGGGCCGGCCTGATCGATCTGGCGCTCGGTGGCGTGCTCGGGGTGTTGTTGTTCTTCCCGCTGCGAAAGCTGGTCACGATGGTCGCCGGCCGCACACAAGGCCGCATGGAGCGCCGCGTGAGCCAGGTGCGCGAGGAGTCGGCGCACGTGCTGCGCGTGCTCTTCGATCGCAGCGACGACGGGCTTGTCATCTGCGCGGGCGGCGGCCGTGTGCTGGCCTGCAATCCGGCCTCCGAACGCATGTTCGGCGCGGCTGCCAGCGCCATCGTCGGCACCAACATCGCCGATTGGCTCGGCAACGGCACGGCGCGCGAGGCGGATGCCGGCTTCTTGGTGACGGCGGGCGAGACGATCGCACGCCAGCGCAATGGCGGCGTTCCCTTCGCCGCCCAAGTCGAAGTGCATGAGACCCACCAGGATGGCGAGTCGCGTTACATCGTGAGCGTGCGCGATCTGACCGAGCAGCGCCAGACGCAGCAGAAGCTGGAATACCTGGCCAATTTCGACAGTCTCACGGGTCTGCCGAACCGTGTGCTCTTTCGCGACCGGCTCGCACAGTCGATGGAGCGCGCGCGCCGTTCCGGCCAGCCCATGGCGCTGATGTTCCTGGATCTCGATCGCTTCAAGGTCGTCAACGACAGCCTGGGGCACGAGGTCGGTGACGCGCTGCTGCGCCATGTCGCGCAGACGCTCACTCAATGCCTGCGCAGCGTCGACACGGTCGGACGCGACACCGATGGCACACCTTTCACGCTGTCGCGCCTGGGCGGGGACGAGTTCACCGTCATCGCCGACGCCGTGGGTGGCGCGGAGGACGCCGCGATGATCGCGCGCCGGTTGCTCGAAGCGCTCGCCGTACCGTTTGCGGTGGGTGACGAAGAGCTGCATGTGTCCGCCAGCATCGGCATTTCGATGTACCCGATGGACGACGTCGACCTCGACGGCATGATCCGTCACACCGACATGGCGATGTACCGTTCCAAGTCGATGGGCCGCAATACCTACAGCTTCTTCAGCGACGACCTGAACGCCGCCGTCAGCGCGCGCCTGTCACTCGAGGGTGCCCTGCGCCGAGCGCTCGAACGCAAGGAGTTCTGCCTCTACTACCAGCCCAAGGCCGACCTGATGACCGGTCGTGTGACCGGCGTCGAGGCGTTGCTGCGATGGCACTGCCCGGGCCGTGGCATGGTGCCGCCGGACCGCTTCATTGCGGTGCTGGAGGACACCGGCCTGATCGTGCAAGTGGGTGCGTGGGTCATCCGTGCCGCGTGCAAGCAGATCGCCGATTGGGACCGTGCCGGATTGCCGCAGATCAGCCTGGCCGTGAATCTGTCCGCGCGTCAGCTGCGTCACCCCTATCTGGTGGCACTGGTCGCCGATACGCTGCGCGAGACGGGAATCGAACCGTCGCGCCTGGAACTCGAACTGACCGAAAGCCTGCTGATGGAGGACACCGACGTGAACCGCGGCGTGCTCGCGGCGTTCGCGCGACTCGGTGTGCGGCTCGCGATCGACGACTTCGGCACCGGGCATTCGTCGTTGAGCTACCTGCGCCGGCTCGACGTCGATACGTTGAAGATCGATCGCTCGTTCGTCACCGAAATTCCGCACGACGCCGAAGACTGCGCCATCGCCACGGCGATCCTTGCTCTAGGCAAGAGCCTGCAGATGAAAGTGGTGGCCGAGGGCGTGGAGACACAGGAGCAGGCGGCCTTCCTGCGCGACCTGGGCTGCACCGAAATGCAGGGCTGGCTGCTCAGCCGCGCCCAGCCGGCCGCGCAGATGGCGACCTGGCTGCAGGCACGCGACGCGCAGTACCAGTTGCGCACCAATCCGCGGCGCTATGGTGCCGACGACGGCAACCCGATGCCGTCGATCGTGGTCACGCGGGAGCCGGCCGAGACGGTCTACTGAGCGCAGCAACGCCCGTCCCTAGAATCGGTGCATGCATGAGCCGATTCCGCACGACCCCGCTGCCGAGCATGCCGGCCTGCTGCGCAACCTGAACCCGGAACAACTCGCCGCCGTGACGTTGCCGGCACGACCGGCGTTGATCCTCGCCGGCGCCGGTTCGGGCAAGACCCGTGTGCTCACCACCCGCATCGCCTGGCTGATGCAGACCGGCCAGGTCTCGCCGGGCGGCGTGATGGCGGTGACGTTCACCAACAAGGCCGCCCGCGAGATGCTCACGCGGTTGTCGACGATGCTGCCGGTGAACGTGCGCGGCATGTGGATCGGCACCTTCCACGGCCTGTGCAACCGTTTCCTGCGTGCGCACTGGAAACTCGCCGCATTGCCGCAAAGCTTCCAGATCCTGGACGCGCAGGATTCGCTGTCGGCGATCAAGCGCGTGATCAAGGCGATGCAGCTCGACGAAGAGCGCTTCGTGCCCAAGCAGGTGAGCTGGTTCATCGCCGGCAGCAAGGAAGACGGCTTGCGCCCGCGCGACGTGGAACTGCGCGACGAGCAAACCCGCAAGCAGGTCGAGATCTACCAGGCCTACGAGGACCAGTGCCAACGCGAAGGCGTGGTCGACTTCGCCGAACTGCTGCTGCGCACCTACGAGCTGATGCGCGACAACGACACGCTGCGTGAGCATTACCGTCGGCGTTTCCGCCACGTGATGGTCGACGAGTTCCAGGATACGAACCGGCTGCAATACAAGTGGCTGCAGATGTTCGCGCCGCCCGATGCCGACCCGCCGCAGGGCGTTTTCGCGGTGGGCGACGACGACCAGAGCATCTATGCCTTTCGAGGTGCGCGCGTGGGCAACATGGCCGACTTCGAGCGCGAGTACCGGGTCGATCAGGTCATCAAGCTCGAGCGCAACTACCGCTCGGCCGGCAACATCCTTGATGCGGCCAACGAGCTCATCGCGCACAACCGCCAGCGCCTGGGCAAGAACCTTCGCACGGAGGCCGGACCCGGCGAGCCGGTGCGTGTGCACGAGAGCACCAGCGACTACGGCGAGGCACAGTGGTTCCTCGAGGAAGCGCA
The DNA here is from genome assembly GCA_024641945.1 of Rubrivivax sp. Lineage (GTDB taxonomy): Bacteria > Pseudomonadota > Gammaproteobacteria > Burkholderiales > Burkholderiaceae_C > Rubrivivax. The sequence goes on from JAHECD010000078.1 coordinate 15,361, forward strand.
GCAACTGCACCGCGGCGGCACACCCCGCAGCGAGATCGCGCTGCTTTACCGCAGCAACGCGCAGAGCCGCGTGCTCGAGAGCGCGCTCTTCAATGCCGGCGTGCCCTACCGGGTATACGGCGGGCTGCGGTTCTTCGAGCGCGCCGAGGTCAAGCACGCGTTGGCCTATCTGCGGCTGCTCGAGAACCCGAACGACGATACGAGTTACCTGCGGGTGGTCAACTTTCCCACCCGCGGCATCGGCGCGCGCACGCTCGAGCTGCTGCAGGACGCGGCGCGTGCCTCGGGCCGCAGCTTGCACCAGAGTGTCGGTGCCGTGGCAGGCAAGGGGGGCGGCAACCTCGCAGCGTTCAATGCGCTGATCGGGTCGATGGCCGATGCCACGCGGGGGCTCACGCTGCGCAAGATCATCGAGCATGTGCTCGCGGGCAGCGGGCTCGTCGATTTCTACCGCACCGAGCGCGAGGGCGCGGACCGCATCGAAAACCTCGAGGAACTGGTCAACGCTGCCGAGGGTTTCGTCACGCAGGAGGGTTTCGGCAAGGATGCCGTGAGCCTGCCGGTCGACGAGACGGTACCGCCGTTGACGACGCCCGACGCCGAAAGCGGCGAGGTCATGTCGCCACTGGCAGCCTTCCTGACCCACGCCGCGCTCGAAGCCGGCGACAACCAGGCGCAGGCCGGGCAGGATGCGATCCAGCTCATGACGGTGCATTCCGCCAAGGGTCTGGAGTTCGACGTCGTCTTCCTCACCGGGCTGGAGGAAGGCCTGTTCCCGCACGAGAACTCGCTCTCCGACGCCGACGGCGTCGAGGAGGAGCGGCGCCTGATGTACGTGGCCATCACCCGGGCGCGCCAGCGCCTGTACATGAGTTTCAGCCAGACGCGCATGCTGCACGGCCAGACGCGCTACAACGTCAAAAGCCGGTTCTTCGACGAACTGCCCGGGTCGGCGCTCAAATGGCTCACGCCGCAGTCCGCGGCCTTCCGCTCGGGGTATGCCCGCGACTACCAGGCGGCGTGGGCACGCGGCACCGGGCTGCACGGCATCGTGGGTGCCGGCCGGGTGGACGCACAAGTGCCCTTCAGCCCACGCGCCGATGCGGCACCGTCACACGGCGGCCCGCAGTTCCGAAGCGGGCAGACGGTCTTCCACAACAAGTTCGGCGAGGGTGTGATCGTCACGCTCGAGGGCAGCGGCGACGATGCCCGTGCGCAGGTGAACTTCGGCCGTCACGGCCTGAAATGGCTGGCCTTGTCGGTGGCCAAGCTGACGCCGGTCGAGTAGCGCGCCAGCGGCGCGCGCGTCAGGTGTCCGGCAGGACGGCGGTGCTGCCGCCGAAACTGTCGTTGAACGTGAAGATCAGCGAAACGTAGAAAACGGTCGAGAAGATCAGGCCGGCAGGCAGCGCGATCACGCCAGCCATCTCGCGCAGGCCGAAGAGGCCGGACAACAGCGCGGCGAGGGCCCCGAACAGCATCACCATGGCAGCCCAGGCGAGCGCATAGACGACGAAGGCCCCCTTGCTGCGCCACAGTGCCAGCGTGCTGGAGAACAAGGCTTGCGCGGGCTGCTGGCCGCCCCAATGGACGAGCGCCGGCGCGTGCCAGAAAGGCACCGAGATCAACGCCACCAGACCGAAGCGCACCATCAGGCCCCAGGTGAAGGACGGGTCGGCCACGAGCTGGTCGATTTCGCTTTGTTTGTCGCCGTCGGCCATCAGGCGCTGCAGGCGGTCGAACGCGCCGCCGTCAATCCAGTCGCTGGCCAGCAGGATGGCCAATGTCAGAGCGCCGTACAACGCGCACAGCACGAGCAGCGAGCGGCGCCGCGCGGGGTTGACCTTCAGCGGCGAGATGAACTGGCCCGGATGGACGGGACCGCCCTGCAAAGCCGACTCGGCCGCCACCATGAAGCCGAGCGACAGCATCGGCAGCGCGGCCAGCATCAGCACCGGGCCGACGACGGGCAGCGCCGAGCCGAGCACGGCCGCCGACAGGAAGACGACGAACATCAGGCTGAATGGCAAGGGATGCCGGCCGAAGAGTCGGAAACCGTCGCGCATCCAGACGGCGCCCTGGGCGGGACGGACGGAGCGGAGCTGCAGGGCCATCGTCGTTTCGGTGCAGGGTCGCAGGTGAAGGGGGTCGCGGCGTGCGCAGCGGCTACAGCGGCGGATGCCAGGGGTTGTCGATGCGGTCGCGCAGCACCCGTTCGAAGTGGGCCGGGTCCTTGGGGGCCAGCAGCGCGGCCTCGCGCGGCAGGTACCAGTCCCACAACCGGCTCAACCAGAACCGCAGCGCGGCCGCGCGCAGCAGGGCGGGCAGCAGGCGCAATTCGCCCGGGGTCAGCAGCCGCGTCGACTGGTAGGCGGCCAGGAAAGGCACGGCCAGATCCTCGACGAGCCGGCCGCTGGCGTGATCGATGCACCAATCGTTCAGGCACACGGCCACGTCGAAGAGCAGCGCGTCGGTGCCGGCGAAATAGAAGTCGAAGAAGCCGCACAGGCGGTCTTCGCCGGCGGTCTCGTCGAACATCGCGTTGTCACGGAACAGGTCGGCATGGATCGGTCCGCGCGGCAGCGCGTTCCCGGCGGCCGAGCCGCCGACCGCCTGCTGGAATTCGAGCTCGCTGCGCAGCAATTCGGCCTCGTCCGGCGTCACGTGCGGCAGGACCACGGGCACGGTCTCGGCCCACCACGCGAGGCCCCGCAGGTGTGGCTGATCCGGCTCGAAGCCGATGCTGGCGCGGTGCATGCGCCCGAGCATCGAGCCGACTTGTTCGCAGTGCAAGGCACCGGGGGCCATGCGGTGGCTGCCGGGCAGGCGTGTCACCACCGCGGCGGGCTTGCCGGCCAGCGTGTGCAGCAATCCGCCGTCGGCGCCGGCCTGTGGCGCGGGCACCGGGATGCCCCTCAATGCCAGGTGCTGCATCAGCTGCAGGTAGTAGGGCAGTTGTTCGCGCGCGAGGCGCTCGAACAGCGTGAGGACCCACTGGCCCTGGGCCGTCGTGGCGTAGTAGTTGGTGTTCTCGATGCCGGAGCGTATGCCGTGCAGATCGGTCAATGCACCGAGTCCCAGGCTCTTGAGTAGACGGTCGGCCTCGTCGAAGCCGACTTCCGTATAGACCGCCATCGCGGTCCTAGAAACTGAAGATGCGCCAGACGCGCTCGCCGGCATTGCCCTTGCGGCTGCCCGAAGGGTCGTTCGCGCCGCTCGACGGCAGGATCTCGTATTCCTTCGCGCCGCTGCCCTTGGGCTTGACGACGATCCGGCGGGTCTCGCCCCGCACGCGAAGTTCTTCCACACGCACCTGGTCGTCCTCGGACACGTGGCGCTCCACGGCCGGTTCGCCCGCAGTGCGGGTGGTGTCGACCGGAGCGGCCGGCGCAGAGGCGGCCGTCGAGGCGACGGCGGCAGCGGTGGCGAGGGCGGCAAGGATCGGCATGGCCCGGAGTTTACGCCCCGCCCCTGCCGCCGAGTGCCGTCGCACAATCCGCCCATGACCGAAGAAACGTTGCTGCTCGTCGACGGCTCGAGCTACCTGTACCGCGCCTATCACGCGATGCCCGACCTGCGGGGCCCGGACGGCTCGCCCACCGGCGCGATCCACGGCATGGTGGCGATGATGAAGCGGTTGCGCGAGCAGATCCCATCGGCGCACGCCGCCTGCGTTTTCGACGCCAAGGGGCCGACTTTCCGCGACGAGTGGTACCCCGAGTACAAGGCCCAGCGCGCGCCGATGCCGGAAGACCTCGTGCACCAGATCGAGCCGATCCACGAGGTCGTGCGCCTGCTTGGCTGGCCGGTGCTGGAGGTGCCCGGGATCGAGGCCGACGACGCGATCGGCACGTTGGCGCGCGTGGCCGCGGACAGCGGCCACAAGGTCGTGATCTCCACCGGTGACAAGGACCTGGCTCAACTGGTCACGCCCAAGGTCACGCTCATCAATACGATGAGCAACGAGGTGCTCGACGAGGCGGGTGTGCGGGCCAAGTTCGGGGTGCCTCCGGACCGCATCGTCGACTACCTCACGCTCGTCGGCGATACCGTGGACAACGTGCCCGGTGTCGAGAAGGTCGGCCCGAAGACGGCCGCAAAATGGATCGCCGACCATGGCTCGCTCGACGGCGTGCTGGCCGCCGCACAGAGCATCAAAGGGGTGGCGGGCGAGAACCTGCGCAAGGCGCTCGACTGGTTGCCCACCGGGCGGCGCCTCGTCACGGTCGTGACCGACAGCGACCTTTCGGGGCATGTGGCGGGCTGGCCGGCGCTCGACGCGCTGGCGCTCAGGCCGGTCGAACGGCAGGGCTTGCTCGATTTCTACGTGCGTTACGGCTTCAAGACCTGGCGCAAGGAACTCGAGGAGTCCGGCGGCATGCAGGCGAGCGTGACGGACCCGGCGCCGGCGCCGGCGCACGATCTCGCGCGGGACTACGAAACCGTGCTCGACCGCGAGCGGCTCGACCACTGGCTGAAGGCCGCACGCGCCGCACCACTCGTGGCGTTCGACACCGAGACCGATTCGCTCGACGGCATGCGTGCGCACCTGGTCGGTTTCAGCCTCGCGGTGCAGCCCGGCCGGGCGGCCTACGTGCCGGTCGGCCACAACGGGCCCGGCGCGCCCGACCAGTTGCCGCTCGAGGTGGTGCTGTCGGCGCTGAAACCCTGGCTCGAGGACGAGGCCGCGGCCAAGGTCGCGCAGAACGCCAAATACGACACCCACGTGCTGGCCAACCACGGCATCGCCGTGCGCGGTGTGCGCCACGACACCATGCTGCAAAGCTACGTGCTCGAGGCGCACAAGTCGCACAGCCTGGAAAGCCTGGCCGAGCGGCACCTCGGCCGCAAGGGCCTGAGCTACGAAGACCTGTGCGGCAAGGGCGCGAACCAGATCCCGTTTGCGCAGGTGGACGTGGCGCGGGCGACCGAATATTCGGGCGAGGACAGCGAGATGACGCTGCACGTGCACCAGGTGCTGTGGCCGCAGATCGAGCCCGAACCCGGCCTGCGTTTTATCTACGAGAAGATCGAGATGCCGGCCAGCGTGGTGCTGGGCCGCATCGAGCGCACGGGCGTGCTGATCGACGTGGCCGTGCTGGCCCAGCAAAGCCGCGAACTGGGCGAGCGCATGGTGGCGTTGGAGCAGGAGGCTTATGCGCTCGCCGGCCAGCCGTTCAACCTGGGCTCGCCCAAGCAGATCGGCGAGATCCTTTTCGGCAAGCTGGGCCTGCCGGTCAAGAAGAAGACGGCAAGCGGGTCACCGAGCACCGACGAGGAAGTGCTGCAGGAACTGGCGGCCGACTTTCCGCTGCCGGCCAAGCTGCTGGAGCACCGCAGCCTGTCGAAGCTCAAGGGCACTTACACCGACAAGCTGCCGTTGATGGTCAACCCGCAGACCGGGCGTGTGCATACCAACTACGCGCAGGCCGTTGCGGTGACGGGGCGGCTGTCGAGCAACGACCCGAACCTGCAGAACATCCCGATCCGCACCGCCGAGGGCCGTCGTGTGCGCGAGGCCTTCGTCGCGCCGCCGGGCCACCGCATCGTGAGCGCCGATTACTCCCAGATCGAGCTGCGCATCATGGCGCACATCAGCGGCGACCCCGGCATGCAGAAGGCCTTCGCCGACGGCATCGACATCCACCGCGCGACGGCGAGCGAGGTCTTCGGCATCGCGCCGGGCGAGGTCGGCGCGGAACAGCGGCGTTATGCCAAGACGATCAATTTCGGCCTCATCTATGGCATGGGCGCCTTCGGCCTCGCGCAGTCGCTCGGCATCGAGCAGAAGGCGGCGCGAGACTACATCGACCGCTATTTCGCGCGTTTTGCCGGCGTGCGCCGCTACATGGAGGAGACCAAGGCCCGCGCGGCAGAGCTCGGCTACGTCGAGACGGTCTTCGGCCGGCGCCTGTACCTGCCCGAGATCCGCGGCGGCAACGGCCCTCGCCGCAGCGCGGCCGAGCGCCAGGCCATCAACGCGCCGATGCAGGGCACGGCGGCCGACCTCATCAAGCTCGCGATGATCGCGGTTCAACAAGTGCTCGACGACGGTGGGCGCGGTACGAAGATGGTGATGCAGGTGCACGACGAACTGGTCTTCGAGGTGCCCGACGACGAGGTCGACTGGGTCAAGGCCGAAGTGCCGCGGTTGATGGCGGGTGTCGCCGACCTGAGCGTGCCGCTGTTGGCCGAGGTCGGCGTGGGCGCAAATTGGGACGAGGCCCACTAGAACGGCCAATCCGCGCGGGGGCCGGCGGCGCAGGCCAGTTGGACGTGGGTGGTCGGTGGGCCGGACTACCCTGGTCCTCGCGCTGGTTGCCGTGCGCGTCTTGTGTTGGTGCTCGGTTCAGGCGCTCAGTGCAGCCAGGCGGACGGTCGGCCGCCGGCAATGGTTTCGGTGCGCAGGCCGGTCTCGAGCAGGCGTTCGATCAACTTGCGTGCGCTCGGTGGGTCGAGCGGCCGCGCAAGATGAAAGCCCTGGCCGAATTCACAGCCGAGCGTTTGCAGTTGATCGAACTGCGACGCCGTCTCGATGCCTTCGGCGACGACCGATTTGCCGAGCGAGCTGCCCAGCAGCAGGACCGCCTGCACCACGGCCGCTTCATTGGATCCGCTGCGCAGCCGGTGCACGAACGAGCGGTCGATCTTGAGCGTGTCGATCGGCAGGGCGGCCAGGTGGCTGAGAGACGAATAGCCGGTGCCGAAGTCGTCGATCGCCAGCCCCACGCCGAGCTGGCGCAGCTCGGCCAGCAGCGGCAGTGCGCTCTCGATGCGCGCGGCCAGGATGTTCTCGGTCAGTTCGAGCGTGAGGTGGCGCGCTTGCAGACCCGACTCGATGAGGGCGCGTGTGACACGGGCGACAAATGCCCGGTTCGACAGGTCGTTGGCCGAGACGTTGACGTGCATGTGCAGCTCGGACAGCGACGGATCCATGCGCTGCCACTCGCGCAGCTGGCGGCAGGCGCAGTGCATGACGAAATCGCTCAGGCGCACGATGAGGCCGGTCTCCTCGGCAATGGGGATGAAGTCTTCCGGGCTGATCGCGCCGTCCGACGGATGGTTCCAGCGCGCCAGGGCCTCGAAGCCCAGCAGGCGGCCGCTGTCGAGCTCGAACATCGGCTGGTAGGCCACAGTCAGCTGGCCCTCTTCGATGGCACGGCGCAACTCGCCTTCGAGGCGCAGGCGCGCGGCGACCTCGGTATGCAGGCTGGAGTCGAACAGCGCGTAGCGTGCCTTGCCGGCGGCCTTGGCCTTGTACATCGCCGTGTCGGCGTCGCGCAGGACCTCGTCACTGCTCTTGTAGCCGAACGAGCTGAAGGTGATACCGATGCTTGCGCTGGTGGTGATCTCGGTATCGGCCACGTCGAAGGGGTTGCCGAGTGTTTCCATCAGCCGCTCGGCGAGCGACACCGCGCCCCGCTCGTGGTCGAGGCGGCGCATCAGGACGGCGAATTCGTCACCGCCCAGGCGCGCGACGACGTCGCCCGGGCGAAGGTGGTCCTGAATGCGGCGCGAAACCTGCACCAGGAACTCGTCGCCGGCCTTGTGGCCCAGGCTGTCGTTGATGAGCTTGAAGCGGTCGAAGTCGAGGAACATGACCGCGAAGTTCGCTTCCGGGTCGCTGTTCGCGGTGTCGATGGCCTGCGTCAGCAGGTCGTTGAAGCGGCGCCGGTTGGGCAGGCCGGTGAGGCTGTCGTGAAAGGCGAAGTGATGCAGGTCGTCCTCGGCCTTGCGACGTGCGGTGACGTCCTGCACCTGCAGGATCAGGCAAGGCGAGTTGGCGCCGGGCTCGGAGAAGAAGCTGCAATGTGTGGCCACCCACACCAGCGCGCCGTAGCGGTCCAGGCAGCGCAGTTCGATCGAGAAGCCTTCGAACTCGCGGCCATCCACGAGCCCGAGGTGGCGCTGCAGCAGCTCACGGTCCACCGGCGCGACGAATTCGTCGATACGGTGCGCCGGCCCGACGTGGTCCTCGATGCCGAACAGCGCGCGCAGCGCCGGGTTGGCCTGCAGCAGGTGGCCCTCGAACGACAACAGCGCCATGCCGATCGAGGCGTGCGTGAAGGCGCTGTGGAATCGGCGTTCGCTGGCCTCCAGTTCCTTGACGTGGCGCGCTGCGAGCTCCGCCTCCCGCTGGTGCGCGTCAGCGGCCGACTGGCGCGCCGCCTGGGCGGACTCCTGCTGTCGGAAGAAGTAGTGCAGCGTTGCCAGCAGCATCACCAGCAGCGGGATCATCGCCATCAGCACGCCGATGCCCGAGGCCGACAGCACGAGGTACAGCAGGCTCGCCACGGCAGCACTGCCCGCGTTGGCGATGCCGACCCAACCGAAGATGCCGAAAAGATCGGTCACGCGGAAGGGTTCACCGCGCTTCAGGCGCGGCACTGCCGTCACGAGGGCCGAATTCAGCAGGAAATAGACGAGGCCGAAGACCATGGCCGCCACGATCAGCAAACCGGGTGTGGCCACGCCGCGCTCCACCATCTGCGCTCTCGACCATTCCAGTGCCGAGCCTGCCAGCCACATCGACAGCGCCGCGAGCGCCGGGCTGACGAGCCGGCTGGTCCAGCGCTTGGACGTGCGCCACGAGCCGACGCCGGCTTCACCGCCCGCCGCCAGCGCGGCCGCGGACGGGCCATGGAGCAGAAGCAGCAGGAAGATGAAGACCTCGCCGGCGGCAAACGAGTTCTTCGACTGCGGAATCCGGATCGGGAACAGTCCCGCCAGCATGGCAACCGTGGCTCCCACGGCCACCTGGAGCGCGACGCTGACGGGCTGCTGCCCGATGTTCAACGCCGATGCACCGAGCACCAGGCTGCCCAGCAGCACCATCGTCCACCAATAGACCGTCGCCTGGACGTTGTAGTCCGGCATCAGCGCGGCGTGCATGCGCGCCGGCCACGAGGCCGGCCGAGCCGTCGAGTTGTCCTGGTGAGGGGCGTTCAAAAGGGGAGCCTTCCAACGGGTGTCGGGCGCCGAATCGGTTCCGATGCCTGCAGACGTTCTCGGCCTTTTCAGGCTCGACTTGAGAAAACGGGCGCGCCGCCCGGGGGCGGCGCGCTGCATTTATGGGCCGCGCGAGGCGGCCGCGGCCCGGTCACTCGCCGTTGACGGTGCCGCTCACGTCGTATTCCAGGCTCGTGCTGCCGGTCTCGCTCAGCACCAGGCTTTCGCTCAGCACCAGGCCCTCGCTCAGGACCAGGCCTTCACTCAGCACCAGGCCTTCGCTCAGCACGAGGCCCTCGCTGAGGACCAGGCCTTCGCTCAGGACCAGGCCTTCGCTGACGACCAGGCCCTGGCCGAGCACATAGCCGCTACCGCTGACGAGCCAGGAGGACAGCATGGCCGACGGCATGAAGACACCCGTGCCGCCGACCTTCGAGCTGGCGCCGAGCAACGACGTGGCGTGCACGACCTGGGACGTGACCAGCGTCTGGTTCGGCGCCGCGTTGTCGCTGAAGTCCTGCACGAACGTATTCGCCGCGATGCC
>JAHECD010000079.1 GCA_024641945.1 Rubrivivax sp.
GAGGGCATCGAGGATCGCGACACGCTGCAACGATTGCAGGTACTGGGCTGCGACGCAGCGCAGGGATACTTCATCAGCCGGCCCGTGCCGGCAGCCCAACTCGAACAACTGCTCGACGCGGAGTCACGAATATCAGACCGCCAACACCGGGTCACCGCAGACGCGCGGCAGAACAGCGTTGCGTAATCGGCCGCGTCGCCAAGCCTGCGATCTACCGCTTCAATTCAAACGTTAGACGTCTATATTTCCGGCCCGCAACGCGTTGGTCTCGATGAAATCGCGCCGAGGCTCGACCTCGTCACCCATCAGCATCGTGAACACGCGGTCGGCTTCGATCGCGTCGTCGATCTGCACCTTGAGCAGGCGGCGGACATTGGGGTCCATGGTGGTTTCCCAGAGCTGCGCGGGGTTCATCTCGCCCAGTCCCTTGTAGCGCTGGCGGCCCACGCTGTTTTCAGCCTGGGCCATGAGCCAGGCCATGGCCGCGCGAAAGTCGGCAACCTTCTGTTCCTTTTGTCTTTCGCCCTCGCCCCGCCGCACCACGGCCGCATCGCCTAACAGCCCCTTGAACGTAACACCGGCTCTCGCCAGGGCCTCGTAATCCGCGCCGTGCACGAAGTCAGCCGTGATCACGCTGCTCTTGATGTTGCCGTGATGCCGCCGGCTGATGCGCAGGTAATGTTTGTCGTGCCGCGAATCGAATTCAGCCGCCACTTCGGCATCATGCAGCGCGCCCTGCATCGCCACGGCGCTGGCTTCGGCCTCCGCCGCACTGTCGAGGTTCAGCTGCAGTCCGTCGGCGATCGCGCGCAGCCCTTCGACATCCATCCAGCTGGTGAGGCGCGCCATCACGTTGGTCGCCAGCAGATACTGGCGAGCGAGTTCCTCGAGTGCACTGCCGCCGATGGCGGGCAGCCCTGGGCCGGGCTCGACCGACGCGCCATCGAGCGCCACCTTCAAAAGATACGCATCGAGCTCACTGCCGTCCTTCAGGTACTGCTCGTGCTTGCCGTGCTTGACCTTGTACAACGGCGGCTGTGCGATGTAGATGTGACCACGCTCCACCAGGTCGGGCATCTGGCGGTAGAAGAACGTGAGCAACAGCGTGCGGATGTGCGCACCGTCCACATCAGCGTCGGTCATGATGATGATGCGGTGGTAGCGCAGCTTGTCGGGGTTGAAGTCGTCACCCCCCATGCCTTTGCCGATGCCAGTGCCCAGCGCCGTGATCAACGTCAGGATCTCGTTGCTCGTCAGCAGCTTTTCGTAGCGCGCACGCTCCACGTTCAGGATCTTGCCGCGCAGCGGCAGGATCGCCTGGAACTTGCGGTCACGCCCTTGCTTGGCAGAGCCGCCGGCGGAGTCGCCCTCGACGATGTAGATCTCGCAAAGCGCGGGGTCCTTCTCCTGGCAGTCGGCCAGCTTGCCAGGCAGGCCCATGCCATCAAGCACCCCCTTGCGGCGCGTCATTTCGCGGGCCTTGCGAGCGGCCTCGCGGGCACGTGCGGCCTCGACGATCTTGCCGCAGATGATCCTGGCGTCCGTCGGGTTCTCGAGCAGGTAGTCGGTGAGCGCCTTGCTCACCACATCCTCGACCGGCCCACGGACTTCACTGCTCACGAGCTTGTCCTTCGTCTGGCTGCTGAACTTGGGTTCGGGCACTTTCACGCTGAGCACGCAGCACAGGCCTTCGCGCATGTCGTCGCCGGACACCTCGACCTTCGCCTTCTTCGCCAGTTCGTTGTCCTCGATGTACTTGTTGATCACGCGGGTCATCGCCGCCCGCAGGCCGGTGAGGTGGGTGCCGCCATCACGCTGTGGAATGTTGTTGGTGAAGCACAGCACGTTCTCGCTGTAGCCGTCGTTCCACTGCATGGCCACTTCGGCCGTGATGTTGGTGCCCTGGTCGCTCATCTTCTCGCCCGTGGCATGGAAGATGTTTCCGTGCAGCGTTTTCTTGCCGGTGTTGATGAACTCGACGAAGCCCTTGACACCGCCAGCGAAGGCAAAGTTGTCTTCCTTGTTGTTGCGCTCGTCGACGAGGCGGATGCGCACCCCATTGTTCAGGAAGCTCAACTCGCGCAGCCGCTTGCTCAGGATTTCGTAGTGGAAGTCGATGTTCGAGAAGATCGTGTCGTCCGGCAGGAAATGCACTTCGGTGCCTCGCAACTCGGTGTCGCCGGTGATCTTCATCGGGCTGACCTCCACGCCGCCACGAACCTCGAGCAACCGTTCCTGTGGGATGCCCGCCTTGAATTCCAGTTGATGCACCTTGCCGTCGCGACGCACCGTCAAGCGCAGCCATTTGCTCAGTCCGTTGACGCAGCTCACGCCCACGCCGTGCAGGCCGCCGCTGACCTTGTAGCTGTTCTGGTTGAACTTGCCACCAGCGTGCAATTCGGTCAGCGCGATCTCGGCCGCGCTGCGCTTGGGCTCGTGCTTGTCGTCCATCTTCACGCCCGTCGGGATGCCGCGGCCGTTGTCGATGACGCTGATGCTGTTGTCACTGTGGATCGTGACCGTGATGTCGTCACAGTGGCCAGCAAGCGATTCATCGATCGAGTTGTCGACGACCTCGAAGACCAGATGGTGCAGGCCGGTGCCGTCGGACGTGTCGCCGATGTACATGCCGGGTCGCTTGCGCACGGCTTCCAGACCTTCGAGGATCTGGATACTGCCTTCGCCATAGGCCTCGCTGTTCAGCGCGCTGGCATCGCGCTTGGCCTTGCGGGCGTCTTCGTCATCGGCAGGAGCCGCGGTATGGGTGGGGTCGCTCATCGGTCTTTCGCACTCACGGTTCGGGCATCGGGCATCGTCGACATCGAGGAAATGCGTGCCCATCTAAAACGCTGAAGCGGGCACCGGGCCCGCTTGTCAGTCTGCTGCCGCGCGGCTGCGCGGCAGCGTCATATGCGCATCGGCATCACCACGTACTTGAAGCCAGGCTGTTCCGGCACGGTGATCAGGGCACTGGCATTGCCGTCCTGCAGCTCGAGCTTGACCATCTCGACGCCCATGTTGGCCAGTGCGTCCATCAGGTAGGTCACGTTGAAACCGATATCGATGGCATCGCCGTTGTAGTCGATTTCGAGTTCTTCCTTGGCTTCTTCCTGCTCGGCATTGCTGGAAGCGATGCGCAGGGTGCCGGGCTCGAGGTTCAGGCGCACGCCCTTGAACTTCTCGCTCGTCAGAATGGCAGCGCGCTGCAGGCTCGCCAGCAACGGTGCGCGCCCCAGCGTCACACTGTTCTTGTGGCCCTTGGGGATCACGCGGTTGTAGTCGGGGAACTTGCCTTCGACCAGCTTGGTCACGAACTCCATGCCCGAGAAGACGAACTTGGCCTGGTTGTTGGCAAAGCGCATTTCGATCAGCCCGGCGCTTTCGTCCTTCTCGTCCTTCAGCAGGCGCTGCAACTCGAGAACCGTCTTGCGGGGAAGGATCACTTCCTGCTTCGGCACCTCGTTGTCGAGCGTGGCCTGAGCCAACGCAAGACGGTGGCCATCCGTGGCCACCAGCGTGAGCGTCTTGCCTTCGGCAATGAAGAGAATTCCGTTGAGGTAGTAACGGATATCGTGTACCGCCATCGCAAAGTGGACCTGGTCGATCAGCCCACGCAACGTCTTCTGCGGCACCGAGAACGCCGGACCGAAATCGACCGCCTCGTTGACGAGAGGAAAGTCCTCGCTCGGCAGCGATTGCAGCGTGAAGCGGCTCTTGCCACCCTGTAGCGTGAGCTTGCTCGCCGCCGCGCTGAGTGTCACGGTCTGGTCGGCCGGCAGCATGCGAAGGATGTCGATCAGCTTGCGCGCGCCGACAGTGGTGCTGAACGTGGCCGCATCACCGCCCAGCTCAGCGGTCGTCCGAACCTGGATCTCGAGATCGCTCGTCGTGAATTCCACGTTGGGGCCGTTCTTTCGCATCAGCACGTTCGCCAGAATGGGCAACGTGTGCCGTCTTTCCACGATGCCCGCCACCGACTGCAGGGCGCTCAACAGTCTTTCCTGGGGCGCTTTCAATACGATCATGATTTATTCAATCTTTGAAGGTGGTAGTCGTAGTAGAGGTTCGGCAAGACTGTGAACAACGCTATTTTCGCCTGTTTATTCAACGGTTTACGCCGCTGTGAACCCTGTGGGCTGCGGCCCGGTGCCGGTGCTCGTGAATGGGGACAAGTTCACGATCAGGCCGCGACCTGTGGATGACTTGCGGGTTATCTGCAAACCATCCACAGGGTTGTTCCTTCATCCCTTCAAGGTCTGCTCCAGTACATGAAGCTGCTGGTTCAGCTCGGTGTTCTTCGTGCGGTCGCTGCCAACCTTGCGAACGGCGTGCAGCACTGTGGTGTGATCGCGCCCTCCAAACAGCTCGCCGATCTCCGGCAAGCTCTTCTTGGTCAGTTCTTTGGCCAGATACATCGCCACCTGGCGCGGGTGCGCAATGCTCGCCGGGCGCTTCTTGCTGTACATGTCGGCGACCTTGATCTTGAAGAAGTCGGCCACCGTCTTCTGGATGTTTTCAACCGAGATCTGTCGGTTCTGGATCGACAGCAAGTCCCGCAGCGCCTCGCGCGCCAGCACGATGTTGATGTCCTTCTGGCTGAAACGCGCGTACGCGGTGACCTTGCGCAGTGCGCCCTCGAGTTCGCGCACGTTGGCCCGGACGTTCTTGGCGATGAAGAAGGCCACGTCTTCGGGCATCACGGTACCGTCCGCTTCGGCTTTGCGGATCAGGATCGCGACACGCATTTCGAGCTCAGGCGGCTCGATGGCCACGGTCAGCCCTGAGTCGAAACGCGAGGTCAGGCGTTCATCGATATCGGCCAGCCCCTTGGGATAGGTATCGCTGGTCATGATGATGTGGGCGCGCTTGGCCAGCAGGGCCTCGAACGTGTTGAAGAACTCCTCCTGAGTACGTTCCTTGCCGGCAAAGAATTGCACGTCGTCGATCAATAGCAGATCGAGAGAGTGGTATTTGGCCTTCAACTCGTCGAATGTCTTTCGCTGGTAGTTCTTGACCACGTCGCTGATGAACTGCTCGGCGTGCAGGTACAACACACGCGCACCGACCTTGTCCTTCAGCAACGCATTGCCGACGGCATGCACCAGATGGGTCTTGCCGAGGCCCACGCCCCCATAGATGAACAGCGGGTTGTACATCGCGCCTGGCGCACCGGCGACGTGGAGCGCTGCGGTCCGTGCCATCTGGTTGGCCCTGCCGACGACCAGATTCTCGAACGTGAGCGCCGTATTGATCTTGTGTACGGTGGCACTCGGCGGCGGATTTGCCACGACGTCGCGAGCCCGTGCCGAGCTCGCAGTCACGGTACCCCGTCGGGACGACTCATCCTCTGGTGATGCGTTCGGCGGTTCCGCATTCGCTGCCGGCACGAGGAGCGGACGAACGGGCGCCTCGCGCGGCGACAACATGAGTTCCAGCCGAACCGGTCGGCCGGCCAGGTCGGCCAATACGGTTTCGATCCGCGCGGCGTACTGCGAGCGGATCCAGTCGAGTTTGAACCGATTGGGAACGCGCAGCGACACCACGGCTCCACCCGCACCTGTGTCGTCGACCAGTGGTGCAGGCAGCGGCCGAATCCAGGTATTGAATTGCTGCTCGGGCAGTTCGGCGGCAAGGCGCTCGCAACCACGCGACCAGAGGTCTAGGCTCATTGTTGTGGACAAGTTCTTCTCAGAGCAGCCGGATGATACCCCCCAGGGCCGGCCAAGGGCACGGTTATCCACAATCTCGCGCCACCCGTCAAGACCCGCGCAACCGCCCGCTTTGCGGTGCAAGTGTTTGACCGTAAAGGGGTTTTTGATATGATCGTGGGTTTCCCGAATCGCGGGCCTTTCCAGATTCGGCCAGAGATCCGGTCACAGATCCCACCAGACCAGTGAGGCGTCCTCCGACGCATCCCAGCCATGAAGCGTACCTACCAACCATCCAAGACCCGTCGGGCCCGCACGCACGGCTTTCTCGTCCGCATGAAGACGCGCGGCGGCCGAGCCGTCATCAATGCGCGCCGTGCCAAGGGCCGCAAGCGCCTTTCGCAGGTCTGAAGGCCCGGCTCGAGACCGGCGGCGCCCAGCGCGGCCGGCCGACGACCCGCTTCACCGCACGCCCAGCTCACCGATGATCGGCCGTCTATTGCAGGCCGCGGACTTTCAGCGCCTGCTCTCAGTGCCCCACAGTCTGCGAAGTACTCACTTCGCCGTTCACTACCTGAAGGGCGTTCCTGTGCCGTCTGCGTGGGGCCGCCCGACAAAGTTATCCACAGATCAACCACCGAGTTGTCCAGACCCTGTGGATGACACGCCGGCCGGACGTTGGCTGGGCTGCGTGGTGCCGAAACGCCATGCGCGGCGATCGGTCACGCGCAGCACGCTCAAGCGACAGATTCGGGCTGCAGTGCAGCGGCACGAGCAGCATCTGCCCCCTGGCCTTTGGGTGGTTCGCCTGCGCCAACCGTTTGCCCCGCTCCAATATCCGTCCGCAGATTCGCAAGCCCTGCGCGCCGCGGCCCGGGACGAGTTGGAGCAGTTGCTCGCACGCGTTTCGCATTGACAGAGTTTCAGCACCGATGTCCTGGTCACCCGCTCAGTTGCCACGCGATGCCCTCGTGCTCGTGGTGCGTGGCTATCGGCTCATGCTGAAACCCTGGCTCGGCAATGCATGCCGCTTCGAGCCGACCTGTTCGCAATACGCCCTCACGGCACTGCAGCGGCATGGCGCGATGGTGGGTGCAACGATCGCGGTCGGACGCATCCTGCGCTGCCATCCGTGGTGCGACGGTGGTTGCGATCCGGTGCCTGAGCGCGCACCCGCCCTCTTCACGCGTTTCGGGTTCGGCACCATTGCGCCCGAGACCGATTCCCCGCCCCCAGAAATCAAAGAGTCCACCCCATGACCGATATGCGCCGAACCATTCTCTGGGTGGTCTTCACGATGTCGTTGGTATTGCTGTGGGACGCCTGGCAGAAACACAACGGCGCGCCATCTCTCTTCGGTGGTCGACCTGCGGCCACCGCCACGGCGCCAGCAGGCGCGCCGCCAGCCGCGTCCGGAACGATGGTGCCGGGCGCCGCAGGGGTACCCGTGCCGACCGCCGCAGCTGCCGGCCCTGCGGCCGCCGCACCCACGGCGCAAGCCGTCGCGCCGCCGAGTGAGTCCGTCACGATCACCACGGACGTCGTCAAGGCCACCGTGGACACGCTGGGCGGCAGCCTCATCCGTCTGGAGCTGCTCAAGCACCACGACCAGAAGGACAGCCGCCAGAACATGGTGCTGTTCGACCGCACGTCCACACGTTTGTATCTGGCGCAGAGCGGCCTGATCACCAACCAGGCCGGCGTCGCGTTGCCGACCCATCTGACGCCGATGAAAGTGTTGACGTCGGAGCGCACGCTTGCGGACGGGTCTTCCGATATCCAGCTCAAGCTGGAGTCGGTGCCGGTCGATGGCCGCCGGCTTGTGAAGACCTATACCTTCAAGCGGAGCGATTACGTCATCGGCGTGAAACACGAGGTCTTCAACGACGGTGCCACGGCCGTGTCGCCGCAGTTGTATCTGCAGCTCGCCCGCGATGGCAATCCACCCGAAGGTGAATCGTCGTCCTTCTACTCCACGTTCACCGGCCCGGCGATGTACACCGAGGCGAACAAATTCAAGAAGATCGATTTCAAGTCGATCGACAAGGGCAACGCCGAGCACGACAAGGCCGCGGACGACGGCTGGATCGCGATGGTCCAGCATTACTTCGCGTCGGCGTGGCTGATCGCTCCGGGGTCGCCGCGCGAGTTCCGAACCGCCAAGGTGGCCGACAACCACTACACGATTGCGATGGTGCAGTCGTTGGGCGAGATGGCGCCGGGAACGAGCAAGGTGCATGAAGAGCGCCTTTTTGCCGGGCCGCAGGAAGAGAACAAGCTTGCTGCGCTCGCACCGGGCCTCGAGCTGGTCAAGGACTATGGCTGGTTCACGATCCTCGCCAAGCCGCTGTTCTGGCTGCTCACGCACCTGCATTCGATGCTCGGCAACTGGGGCTGGGCGATCGTCGCGCTGGTCGTGTTGCTGAAGGCGGCCTTCTACTGGCTCAACGCCAGCGCCTACAAGTCGATGGCCAAGATGAAGGCCATCAACCCCAAGGTGACCGAAATGCGCGAGCGCTACAAGGACAAGCCGCAACAGATGCAGCAGGAGATGATGCGCATCTACCGCGAGGAAAAGGTCAATCCGCTCGGCGGGTGCCTGCCGATCTTCGTGCAGATGCCGTTTTTCATCGCGCTCTACTGGGTGCTGCTGTCGAGTGTCGAGATGCGCGGTGCCCCGTGGGTCGGCTGGATCGTCGACCTCAGCGCCAAGGACCCTTATTTCATCCTGCCGCTGCTGATGACGGGCTCGTCGCTGTTCCAGACCTGGCTCAACCCCACGCCGCCTGATCCGATGCAGGCCAAGATGATGTGGATCATGCCGTTGGCGTTCTCGTTCATGTTCTTTGTCTTCCCGGCCGGCCTGGTGCTCTATTGGTTGACGAACAACATCCTGTCCATCGCCCAGCAGTGGTTCATCAACAAGCGGCTGGGCGTGCTCGGCAAATGACGCGCTGCACCATGTGAGGTCCTCACGGCTTGGGCCACTGATCCCCGGCTTGAGGGTTGAACACCGCCCGGAATGCACCGACGATGCATGCATGCGGGCGACCCGACCAACCATGTCGGCTCAGGAGTCCGGCGGCCCGCCGCGCTTGACGGGCAGCCCCTCCACCCGCGCCAATATCCACGCCCCGCTCGATGCGGGGCGTTTTCATTGGGAGCAACCGGACAACCGTGCTTCGCGTGCCGCTCCGTCGCAGAATCACGCCCCATGGACAGCATGCCCCTGAGCGAACGAGACGCACCGATCGTTGCGATCGCCACGGCCCCGGGAAGGGGCGCCGTAGGCATCGTGCGCGCGTCGGGCGCCGATCTTTCTGCACTGATCGAAGCGGTGTGCCAGCGACAGCTGGCGCCACGCCATGCGACCTACGGCCCGTTCATCGGGGATGACGGTCAGGTCATCGACCAGGGGCTCGCGATCCACTTTCCGGCGCCGCACTCGTATACCGGCGAGGACGTGCTGGAGCTGCAGGCGCATGGCGGGCCCGTCGTGCTGCAACTTCTTCTGGCGCGCTGTCTTGCCGCATTGGCGGGGGCGCGCCTGGCCGAACCCGGCGAGTTCACGTACCGCGCCTTTCTGAACGACAAACTCGATCTCGCGCAGGCCGAGGCGGTGGCCGACCTGATCGACGCCAGTACGGAAGCGGCTGCGCGCTCGGCCGGCCGGTCGCTGGCAGGTGAATTTTCGAAGCGCGTCGACACGCTTGCGCAGCGCGTGGTGTCCCTTCGCACCCTGGTCGAAGCGACGCTCGATTTCCCCGAGGAGGACATCGATTTCCTGCAGCGTGCCGACGCGCGCGGGCAGCTGACTCAGATCGGCGCGTCCTTGGCCGCCGTGCTCGATGGCGCGCGCCAGGGCGCTTTGCTTCGCGAGGGCCTTCGGGTCGTGCTGGCGGGCCAACCCAACGTCGGCAAGAGCTCGATCCTGAACGCGCTGGCTGGCGCGGAACTGGCCATCGTCACGCCGGTTCCCGGTACCACCCGCGACCGCGTCAGCGAATCCATCCAGATCGAAGGCGTGCCGTTGCACGTGACCGACACAGCGGGCCTGCGCCACGACGAACACGCTGCCGACGAGGTCGAGCGAATCGGCATCGGGCGCAGCTGGGGCGCCATCGTCGCGGCCGACATCGTGGTCTTCTTGCACGACCTCACGCGGACGGGCGACGCCGAGTACGAGGCCGGCGAGCGCGACATTGCCGCGCGGCTGCGCGACGACGGCATGGTCCTGCATGTCTACAACAAGTCTGACCTGGCCACGGGCACAACGGCACCCGCCGGTGGCATTGCCGTGTCCGCCCTCACGAGCGCTGGCATGGACAGGCTGCGGCACGCTTTGCTCGAACGCGCAGGCTGGCACGCGGCACCCGAAGGCCTGTTCATCGCACGTGCGCGACATGTGCAGGCACTGCTGCGTACGCGGGACCATCTGACGCAGGCGCGGACGCTGATCGACCAACAGCACCCTGAGCTGGAGCTGCTCGCCGAGGAACTGCGGCTCGCCCATGAAGCGCTTGGCGAGATCACGGGGCACTTCACTCCCGACGACATGCTGGGGCACATCTTCAGCCGCTTCTGCATCGGCAAATGACCCGTGAAATTCAGATGACCGCGAACCGTCTCGGCAAGGCCTTGGACACCCGCTTGCCCAGTGATATAGACCGGGGTGCGAGCCAATGATCGACCGTGTACTGGCCGGCGTCGGTGTACTGGTCTGTGCCGTGCTGCTGCTTCGAATGGCGATCGGTACGGCTCGGTGCAACCGCCTGGACGCCAAGGTCCGTGGGTGGTTTGGCCGCCTGAGCGGCCGCGCTAGGGCGGTGCGGCGCCGCTCCGCGCCGCTGTCGGTGGACGCGGAGGCGGCGCAGCGCGAAGCTCAGCGGGCCATCGACCGCGCCCGACGCGCGCGGACCGAGGCGGAGCACGACGGCAATGTCATCCGTCCGCGTGCGTTTCGCGGGCCGAAGAAGAAGCCGCCGCTTCATTGACCGGCAGGCCCAGCAGACTTGCGGCCAGGGCCTCCGCCACCTCGATGCCGTCCACGCCAGCGGACATGATGCCGCCGGCATATCCCGCGCCTTCGCCGGCTGGATACAGACCACGCACGTTCAGGCTCTGGTAATCACGACCGCGCGTGATGCGCAGCGGCGACGATGTGCGCGTCTCGACGCCTGTAAGCACGGCATCGGGCATGGAAAAGCCCTTGATCTGCTTCTCGAACGCGGGCAGCGCCTCCCGCAGTGCAGCAAGCACGTAGTCGGGTAGGACGGCGCGGCCTGCGGCAGCGAGATCGGTGAGCTGCACGCCCGGCGTGTAGGAAGGTTGCACGGTCCCGAGCGTGGCGGAGGGCTGGCCCTTGACGAAATCGCCGACCAGCTGCGCCGGTGCGCGGTAGCCTCCGCCGCCGAGTTCGTAGGCACGCGACTCCCAGAAACGCTGGAAGGCGATGCCGTCGAGCGGGTTCACCGGCCCGCTGGCGGCCCCGTCCTGGCGATAGTCCTGCGGGGTAATGCCCACGACCAGCCCGGCATTGGCATTGCGCTCGTTTCGCGAATACTGGCTCATGCCGTTGGTCACCACGCGGCCAGGTTCGGAGGTCGCCGCCACCACCGTGCCCCCGGGGCACATGCAGAAGCTGTACACGGCGCGTCCGTTGGCGGCGTGGTGCACGAGCTTGTAGTCGGCTGCACCCAGGATCGGGTGCCCTGCGCTGGGGCCGAAGCGTGCGCGGTCGATGACACTTTGCGGGTGCTCGATGCGC
Organism: Rubrivivax sp.; assembly: GCA_024641945.1. Lineage (GTDB taxonomy): Bacteria > Pseudomonadota > Gammaproteobacteria > Burkholderiales > Burkholderiaceae_C > Rubrivivax. Next base: position 11,416 of record JAHECD010000079.1, read on the forward strand.
ACGCCGACCGAAAACGGCTTGGGCTCCATGTAGACCCCACGCCGGTGCAGCATCTCGAACGTGTCGCGTGCGCTGTGGCCGAGCGCCAGCACTGCGTGATCGGTGGCGAGCTGCTCACCTGAATCGAGTACCAGACCGCGCAGCGCGCCGTCCTCGATCAGTACATCCGTCACCTTCTGACGGAATCGGATCTCTCCGCCCAACGCCTGGATGTCCGCGCGCATCTTCTCGATCATGCTCACGAGCCTGAACGTGCCGATGTGCGGCTTGCCGACATACAGGATCTCTTCTGGGGCGCCCGCCCGAACGAACTCGGTGAGCACTTTGCGCGTGAGGTGGCGCCGGTCGCTGATCTGGCTCCACAGCTTGCCGTCGGAGAAGGTGCCCGCGCCGCCTTCACCGAACTGCACGTTCGATTCAGCGTCGAGCACGCCTTGACGCCACAGACCCCAGGTGTCCTTGGTGCGCTCGCGCACGGCCCGCCCGCGCTCGAGCACGATCGGCCGCAGGCCCATCTGCGCGAGGATCAACGCGGCGAACAGGCCGCAGGGCCCGAAGCCCACGACCACCGGACGAGATTGCTGCGTCGCATGGAAATCCGCCGGAGCGTGCCCGATGAAGCGATAGCGTGTGTCGGGGCTCGGCCGCACGTGCGGATCACCCCTGGATTTCGCCATCACGTCGGCGTCGCTCACGCCGGCAAGCTCGCAGTCGACGGTGTAGATCAGCACGACCGCCGCCTTGCGGCGGGCGTCGTAGGCGCGCCGAAAGACGTGGATGGCGCTCAGTTCGGTGTCGCGCAGGCCCAGTTTTGCCAGCACGGCGACGCGCAATGCGGGATCTGCATGGTCCAGCGGCAGCCGCAGTTCAGTGATCCGCAGCATCGTGTCGGGGGATCGGCGTCGACGGCCAGGGACCGGCCGCGCCGATCCGGGCCGCCGCTTTCAATCGGCCGTAGCTTCAACCGCCCTTGTGTGGCCGCTTGCCGGCGTTCTTCTTGCTGCGGGTGTGCGAGCCACGCTCCAGGCTGACCTTCTGGCCGCGGCCCGTGGTCAGGGTCACGCCATTCGGCGGTGTCGGCCGCGGCGAGGCTTTGCGGTCTGCTTCGGTAATGATCTTGTTGCCCATGAATGGCTCCGGCAATGAAATTGCAAACCCCGGATTAGGCCACAAGCAACGCCAACAGAGGCGTCAAGGCGCGCCAAAGGCGCCGCGACGGGGTCGAACAGGTCGTCCGGCGGAGCGCTATTCGGCGCCGGGCGACGCCGTCCGCGACAAGGTCTCGAACCGTCGCCGCTCCGGGCAATCCCGTGCCGCCGCCGGCCGACGTTGACAGTCATCAACTTGCGGTGACTCGGGGTCGCGCATGCTGTCCATTGATCAATCGTTCCTGGCGCACGTTCCGGCCGCGCCGGCCTTTGAGGATCCATGACCATCCTAGAGCCTTCCACCCCGGCGGCCGTTGCGCTCGATGTCCTGATGTGTTCGTCTCTCGGGCCGCGCGACATCGCTCGGCGCCAGCAGGGCAGGCTGGCGCGTACGCTGGCGCATGCGGAATTGCACTCGGCCTTCTACCGGCGCCGCTGGCGGGGCATCGACATTCGGCGTGCGCCGCTGGCTGACTTGCCCGTGATGAACAAGCCCGACCTGATGGCGCACTTCGACACCTGGGTGACCGACCCGGCGGTATCACTGGAGGCCGTGAGCCGTTTTCTGGCGGACCCGGCACAAGCGGGCCTGCCGTTTCTCGACCGGTACATGGTCTGGGAGAGTTCGGGCACCAGCGGCGAGCCTGCCATCTACCTGCAGGACGAGCATGCGATGGCGGTCTACGACGCGCTCGAAGCCGAGCGCCGGAATACGCCCCGACCGATCCAGCGCCTGCTCGACCCCTGGCTGCTGGGCGAGCGTTTTGCCTTCGTCGGGGCGACCGGTGGCCACTTCGCCAGCGACGTGTCGCTGCAGCGGGTGGTGCGGATGGCGCCCTGGCTGGCGGGGCGCTGGCGCAGCTTCTCCATCCTGCAACCCACCGGGCTGCTGCTGGCACAGCTCCAGGACTTTGCGCCCACCATCGTGGCGACCTATCCGACCGCCGCGGGCATGCTCGCCGACGAGGCGGCGCGCGGCGCCTTGCACATCGCCCCACGCGAAGTCTGGACCGGGGGCGAGACGCTGGGCCCGGCCGTTCGCCGGCACATCCAGGCGGTGTTCGGCTGCGCCGTCCGAAACAGCTATGGTGCGTCGGAATTTCTCCCGATTGCCTGGGAGTGCGGGCATAGCCAACTCCATGTCAACAGCGACTGGGTGATCCTGGAGCCGGTCGACGCGGCGGGGCGCCCGGCCGAACCCGGCGCGTTGTCGCATACGACGCTGCTCACCAACCTGGCCAACACCGTGCAGCCGCTGGTTCGGTTCGATCTCGGTGACCAGGTGAAGTGGGTGCCCGGGCCGTGTGTGTGCGGCTCGCCGCTGCCCGTGATCGAGGTGATGGGCCGGGCCGACGACGTGATGCATCTGCCAGGGCGTGACGGTGCACCCGTGACGCTGCTTCCGCTGGCCTTGACGACGGTGCTCGAGTCGGCGGCGGGTGCGTTCGACTTCGAATTGCGCCAGACCGCACCGCAAACGCTGCACCTGCACCTTGGCCGGGCGGCCGCGCCTGCGCGCAAGGCATGCCTGGCCGCGTTGCACGCATTTGCCGATGCGCAGGGATTGGCGCCGCTGCGCGTCGGTGTATCGATCGGCGGGCTTGCCGCTCGCGGGCGCAGTGGCAAGGTGAGGCGCATCGTTGCACTGCCCGGCGTCGCGGCCCCGCGTTCGGCAAAGTCAGGGGCGGCATCCCGGCGACATGGTGGAAAGTCCCGCGCATGAAGACGTCAGACCCGATGGCCGGTGCCGATGCGGGCGCGGCTCAACAAGCTGCGCAGGCGTTTGATCGCCATCTGCAATCGGTGGCTGCCCATCTGACCGGCGGCCTGTCGCCGATCGCCCTTGGCCTGGCCTATGCCGACTGGGCCTGGCACCTTCTGGCGGCGCCGGGCGCGGCGGCGCGGCTGTCGGGCGCGGCACAAAGCGCGGCGCTGCAGGCGCTGGTGTCGGGCAATGCGCCCGCCGATGGCGAGAAGGTGGCGGCCGACCCGCGCTTCGCCGGCGCAGGATGGGACCGTTGGCCCTACGACACGCTGGCGCGGTTGCACCTCGGGGCCCAGCAGTGGTGGAGCGATGCGACTTCATTGCGAGGCGTGGAGCCGCATCACCGCGACGTCGTGCATCTGTTTGCGCGCCAATGGCTCGACATGCTGTCGCCGAGCAATTGGCCGTGGTCGAACCCGCAGGTATTGCAGGCGACGATCGACAACGCTGGCGAGAATCTCGCGCGCGGCGCCAGCTATGCCGCGGACGACTGGCGCCGGGCCCGCGGGCTGCCGCCGCTGGGGGACGAGGGTCCGCAATACCGGCCGGGCATCGAAGTGGCTTGCACGCCGGGGCACGTGGTGCACCGCAATGCGCTCGTGGAGCTGATCCGCTATGCGCCGCAGACGGCCACGGTGCTTCGCGAGCCGGTGTTCATCGTGCCGTCGTGGATCATGAAGTACTACATCCTCGACCTGTCACCGCACAACTCCATGGTGCGTTACCTTGTCGGGCAGGGGCACACGGTGTTCATGCTGTCGTGGCGCAACCCGGACGAAGGCGATGCGCTGCTCGACATGGAAGACTATCTCCATCTCGGCATCTTCGACCCGCTGGCCGCGATCAAGCACCAGACCGGCGACGCGGCGGTGCATGCGGCCGGATACTGTCTCGGCGGCACGCTGCTTGCCGTGGCCGCCGCGGCGCTGGCACGGCCGGGCGCCGTTCGCGGCGCGGCCGGCATTCCTGCGTTGAAGACGCTCACGCTGCTCGCGGCACAGGTTGATTTTCGCGAGCCGGGTGACCTGGGCATCCTGATCGACGAGGCCCAGGTGGGCATGCTCGAGGACATGATGGCCGAGCGCGGATACCTGACCGGGCCACAGATGGCGGCGTCGTTCCAGTTCCTGCATGCGCGCGATCTGATCTGGTCCACCCGCATGCGTGCCTACCTGCTCGGGGAGCGCGACGCGCCGAACGACCTGATGGCCTGGAATGCCGATACCACGCGCCTGCCTGCGGCCATGCACAGCGAGTACCTGCACACGCTGTACCTGCACAACGACCTCGCCGAAGGCCGCTACGAGGTCGAAGGGCGGCCGGTTGCGCTGGGCGACATCCGGGTGCCGATCTTCTCGGTGGGCACGGTGAAGGACCACGTTTCGCCCTGGCATTCGGTCTACAAGATCCACCGGCTCACACAGACCGAAGTCACGTTCGTTCTCACCAACGGGGGCCACAACGCCGGGATCGTGTCCGAGCCGGGCCATGCGGGACGGCGCTACCAGTTGCACACCACCGGCGCTGGCGATGCCGAGCTCCCGCCGGACGAGTGGCAGGCGATGGCGCGGAGCTCCGACGGCTCGTGGTGGCCTGCCTGGCACGAATGGCTTGCCGCTGCCAGCAGCGGCCGCAGTCGGGCCCAGGGCGCCATCACGACGGAATCACTGGCGCCCGCGCCCGGCACCTACGTTCAGGTGCGCTACGACGATTGAGTGCCGCCCTGCCGCGGCAGGCGCCCAAGACTCAATGCCCGTCGAAGGACACGAGCGTGAAGAGCGGCAACCCCGTGGCGCGAAGCTTGTCCGACCCGGCGAGTTCGGGCAGGTCGACGATGGCGGCGCCCTCGATCACGGTGGCACCCAGGCGCTCGAGCAGGCGCCTTCCTGCCATCATCGTGCCGCCGGTGGCGATGAGGTCGTCGATCAATACGACGCGGTCGCCGCTCCTCACCGCGTCGGTGTGGATCTCCACCGTTGCGCTGCCGTACTCGAGTTCGTAGGTCTCCTCGACGGTGCGGAAAGGCAGCTTGCCCTTCTTGCGGATCGGCACGAAACCGACATTCAGTTCATAGGCCAGCACCGAGCCGATGATGAATCCGCGTGCGTCCAGGCCCGCGATCGCATCCGGGCGAGTGTCGAAGTAGCGGTGCACGAACTGGTCGATCAGCACCCTGAAGACACGCGGGTTGCTCAGCAGTGGCGTGATGTCGCGAAACTGCACGCCCGGAGCCGGCCAGTCGGGCACGGTGCGGATGTGCGCCTTGATGTAGTCCGAAGGCGAAAGGGCTTCGTCGAGCGTGGTGTTTGACGCGGCGCGGTTCATGTCGGTCCGCCCGGGAGTTGAAGCCGGCCCAGGCTGCGCAACCGGCCGGCAGCGGCCGCGACGACCAGCGCCTCCCCGGATGCCAAGGTTTCGCCGGTCAGTGCGGCGATATTGACCATGTGGGTCACCCAGGCCTCGAACCGCCCGGGATTCACCTGTTCGAGGGCACGCACCAGTTCCTGCGTCTGCGCGGGCTCGCCCGTTCGGTCGTCGAAGAAGGAATTCAGCGCGGGCCAGGTCTGTGCCCGGCCAAAGGCCAGCGTCGCGGTGTCGATGCAGCGGCACCAGGCGCTGCTGCGAACCACCGACGCGGCCAGCCCCTCGCGTTTGAACCACGCGCCAACGGCCCGCGCCTGGGCACGCCCGGCGTCGCTCAAATTGCGCTGAGTGGCGCAGTCGCCCAGCCGGAAGCCCGGGGGATCGCCCACGCCGGCCACGGTCTGCGCATGGCGCATCAGCACCACCACGCCGCCTGCGCGCAGTGCTGCGAGCGCCGACGGCGGTGCGGCCCGCGCCGCGGCGGTGGCGACCCAGGGGATCGCGCCGAGGAAAGACCGTCTTTGCATCGCCATGTGCTCATCCTTTCAGCAGTTTGGCCTCGGCCAGCGCCAGCGGCTCCGGCAAGCCGGCCAGCACCAGCGTGTCGCCACCACCAAGCACCAGTTCATCGTTGCCGTTCGTGACCGCCCCGTCGGCACGCCGGACGGACACGACGTGGACCCCCATGGCCGGCAGTGCCAGATGGCCGATGGTCTGCCCCACGCAAGCCGCGGCCAGTGGCAGGCTCACGCTGAGCAGGCGTGCCTGGTGCCGATCGTCCGCGGTGTCGTCGTCGGCGCCATGGAAGTAGCCACGCAGCAGGTTGTAGCGCGCGTCGCGGGCGTCGCGCGTGATGCGCAGTACCCGCTGCATCGGCACGCCCACCAGCGCCAGGGCGTGACCGGCGAGCATCAACGAGCCCTCGATCGCCTCGGGCACCACCTCGGTGGCGCCAGCGGCCTTCAGGCGGTCGAGGTCGGTATCGTCGACCGTGCGCACGAGGACCGGCACCTTGGGTGCATGCGAATGCACGTGGCCCAGGATCTTCAGCGCCGAAGGCGTGTCCTGGTACGTCACGACCACGGCGTTGGCGCGCGCCAGACCCGCCGCCATCAGGCTCTGCAGGCGCGCGGCATCGCCGAAGACCACGCTCTGACCGGCCGCAGCCGCCTGGCGCACACGGTCGGGGTCGAGGTCGAGCGCCATGTACGGGATGTGCTCATGGTCGAGCAGGCGCGCCATGTTCTGCCCGCTGCGGCCGTAGCCGCAGATGATCACGTGGCCTTGCGTGCCGATCGACTTCTTCGCGATGGTTGTGAGCGCGACGGACTGCAACAGCCAGTCGCTCGCACTCAGCTTGTTGACGATCACATTGCTGTACATGATCAGAAACGGGGTGGCCAGCATCGAGAGCACCATGCTGGCCAGCACCGGGCTCATCCACTGCGGCGCAATGAGTCCCCGGTCGGCGCCGAGTGTCAAGAGCACGAAGCCGAACTCGCCGGCCTGCGCGAGGTACAGCCCGGTGCGCAGGGCGACACCCGGCGTGGCGCGGAAGGCCCAGGCCAGCGCTGCGACGAGCACGAACTTGGCCAATACCGGCAGGGTGGTCAACAGCAGCACCAGGAACCACTGGTCGAGCACCGGGCGCCAGTCGAGCTTCATTCCGATGGTGATGAAGAACAGACCCAGCAGCACGTCGTGGAACGGCCGGATGTCGGTCTCCACCTGGTGTTTGTATTCGGTCTCGGCGACGAGCATGCCGGCCACGAAGGCGCCGAGTGCCAGCGACAGACCGGCGTGCTCGGTGAGATAGGCCAGACCGAGCGTGATGAGCAGCAGGTTCAGCATGAAGAGCTCTTCGCTCTTGCGCCGCGCCACGAGGGTGAGCCACCAGCGCATCACCTTCTGCCCGCCCACCAGCAACACCGTCAGCAGCGCCATCGCCTTGACGAGCGCGAAGGCGAGCGAGCCGGCCAGGTGTTCCGCGCCTTCCGCCAGCGCCGGGATCACGACCAGGAGGGGGACCACGGCGAGATCCTGGAACAGCAGAATGCCCATCACGCGCCGGCCGTGTTCGCTGTCGATCTCGAGGCGTTCGGCCATCAGCTTGACGACGATGGCGGTGCTCGACATCGCGATCGCACCGCCCAGCACGATCGCGCCCTGCCAGCCCAGCTCCCACGGTCGGCTCGTGAAGGAGAACAGCCATACCAGCAGGAAATGCCCGAGCACGGCACCCGCGATCGTGAGCGTGACCTGCGACATGCCGAGCCCGAAGACCAACGTGCGCATGCTGCGCAGCTTGGGGAGGTTGAACTCGAGCCCGATCACGAACATCAGGAAGACGACCCCAAACTCGGCCAGGTACTTGACCCCGGCCGTGTCCTTGGCGAGCGCCAGCGCATTCGGCCCGATCAGCACGCCGACCACCAGATAACCAAGCATCGGCGGCAACTTCAGCGAGCGGAAGGCCACCACGCCCGCGACCGCGGCGATCAGGTAGAGGAGGACGACTTCGAGTGTGGTGGCCATGCCTAGAATGCCCGATCGTATCGGACCCCCGCGTGAGCACGACGCCCTTGACCCCCGCACAAGCAACGGCCGTACCCGCTGCGGCGCCCGCCCTTGGCCGCTTCGATGCGGGGCGCGCGCTGGCGCTCGCGGCGGCCACGTTCGAGATCGAGGCGCGCGCCCTGCAAGGGTTGGCCGCTCGTCAGGGCGAGGGCTTCCCGCGTGCGGTGCAGGCGATGCTGGAATGCCGGGGACGCACGGTGGTGATGGGCATGGGAAAGAGCGGGCATGTCGGGCGGAAGATCGCTGCCACGCTGGCGTCCACCGGCACGCCCGCCTTCTTTGTCCACCCGGCCGAGGCCAGCCACGGCGACCTCGGCATGGTCACGTCGGGGGACGTGGTGCTGGCCATCTCCAACAGCGGCGAGAGCGATGAACTCGCGGCGATCCTGCCCGCTGTCCGCCGCATTGGGGTCACTTTGGTCGCAATGACCGGGCAGCCGGACTCGATGCTGGCGCGCCATGCCGACATCGTGATCAGCAGCGCGGTCGACCAGGAAGCCTGCCCGCTGAACCTGGCACCCACCGCCAGCACGACGGCACAGATGGCGCTGGGCGACGCGCTCGCGGTCGCGCTGCTCGACGCACGCGGCTTCGTCGAGGCGGACTTCGCGCGCTCGCATCCCGGCGGCAGCCTGGGCCGAAAGCTGCTCATGCATGTGGGCGACCTGATGCGAAGCGGTGACGCCGTGCCGCGCGTGGCGCCCGACACCGGATTCACCGCCATGCTGCGCGAAATGAGCAGCAAAGGACTGGGCTTCACCGCGGTGGCCGACGCAAGCGGTCGTGTGCTCGGGATCTTCACCGACGGCGACCTGCGTCGGCTGATCGAGCGCGGCGCTGACCTGCTGGCGCTGAAGGCGGGGGATGTCATGCACCGGTCACCCAAGCTGGTGCGCGCCGATGCACTGGCCGTGGACGCGGCCGACGTGATGGAGCAGCACCGCATCACGAGCGTGATCGTCGTCGACGACGCGCAGCGTGTCGTCGGGGCCCTGAACAGCAACGATCTGATGCGTGCCAAGGTCATCTGAATTGGTCATGGAACCTGCTCTCAACTTTCCTCCTGCGCTGTTGATACGCGCGCAGGGCCCGAACTTGGGGATGCGCTGCGCGATCTTCGACGTCGACGGTGTGTTGACGGACGGCCGCCTGTACATCGACGCGCACGGCGAGACCATGAAGGCGTTCTCCACGCTCGACGGGCACGGCCTGAAGCTGCTGGCGCAGGGCGGCATCGTGCCGCTCGTCATCACCGGTCGTGATTCGCCGGCCGTGCGCCGGCGGGTGGCCGATCTCGGGCTGCAGCACGCCATCTACGGGGCGCAAGACAAGCTGGCAGCCGCCGAGGGCCTGCTCGCCTCGCTGCAGATCGGATGGGACGAGACCGCAGCCATCGGCGACGACTGGCCGGACCTGCCATTGCTGGCACGCGCCGGTTTTGCCTGCGCGCCGGCGAATGCCCATGCCGAGGTCAAGGCACTGGCGGACCACGTGACCGCGGCCACCGGCGGCCACGGCGCTGCGCGCGAGTTCTGCGATCTGCTGCTCATCGCGGCCGGCCGTTACGCCCGCTTGCTGCACGGCCACCTGAAGACGCTGGACGGCGCGTGAAACCATGGTCAGCCCCGGCATCGAGCTGAACCTGCCGGACCTGCCCGAGGTGCCGATCCAGCTCGGCCCGTCGCTGCGCGCCACGCCGCCGCGCGCAGCGGTGCCGTGGGGGGTGCGCGTGCGCGAGGTGCTGACGTCGTACCTGCCGCTGCTGCTGATGGTGCTGCTGGCGCTGGGTACGTGGTGGCTGGTCAAGAACAGCCCGCAACCCATCAAGCCGAGGGTGGAGGCAGCGCCGCGCAGCGAGCCCGACTACACGATGAACGGCTTCGACGTACAGCGCTTTGCACGCGACGGGCGGCTCCTCATTCGGCTCGAAGGGCGCCAGTTGCGCCACTTTCCCGATACCGACCGGACGGAGATCGAGGAGGTGACGATCCGCGCTTTCTCGCCCGATGGCCGCGAAACGGTCTCGACCGCGCGTCGCGCGCTGGCCAACGGCGACGCGACCGAGGTGCAGTTGCTCGGCGGCGCGCGCGTTCGCAGCCGGACGCCCGAAGGCGAGCTCGTCGCGATCGACAGCGAATTCCTGCAGATCTACACCGACACCGAGCGCGTGCGAACCCACCTGCCCGTGCTGGTGCGCGTGGGCGCCAACGAGATGCACGCCGGGGGCATGGATTACGACAATCTTGCGCGCCTGCTCGATCTCAAGCCGCCCATGCGCGGTGTGTTTGCGCCCCGTGGCGCCAAGGCGCCGTGATGCAGGCAAGCGGGCCGCTGGTCTTCGTCACGGGGGCGTCGTCGGGCATCGGGCAGGCGCTTGCAGCACGTTTTGCCGAAGCCGGCTACCGCCTGGCGCTGGTTGCGCGCCGCGCGGCGGACACCGAAACCTGGGCGCGCGCCAGAGGTCTTGGCCCCGAGCGGGCCCAGGTGTATGCGGCCGACGTCTCCGAGGCCGACGAAATCGCCGACGCCGGCCACCGCTGCATCCAGGCGCAGGGCCTGCCCGACGTGGTGATTGCCAACGCCGGCATCAGCGTGGGCATGGACACCGCCGAGCGCGATGACCTCGACACGATGCGCGAAACGTTTGCCGTCAACAACATCGGACTCGCCGCCACGTTTCATCCGTTCCTGGCCGCCATGCGGGCGCGCCGCTCGGGTGCGCTGGTAGGAATCGCCAGCGTCGCGGCCGTCCGCGGCATGCCCGGCCATGGCGCCTACTGCGCCAGCAAGGCCGGCGTGGTGGCGTACTGCGAAAGCCTGCGCGGCGAATGCCGCGGCACCGGCGTGCGCGTGGTGACCCTGTTGCCAGGCTACATCGCGACGCCCCTGACGGCGCGCAACCGCTACCCGATGCCCTTTCTGCTGCAGGCCGACGAGTTTGCAGACCGGGCCTTTCGTGCGATCGCGGCCGGTACGAGTTACCGCGTGATTCCCTGGCAGATGGCGCTTGTGGCCAAGGGGCTGAGGCTGCTGCCGAACGCGGCATTCGATGCGCTCTTCGCCGGCCGCGGCCGCAAACGCCGGCGCGGCGAATGACGCGGGGAACCCGTACAGCCAGGGTTCTCGCCCTCCTGGCGCTGGCGGCCGGCGTCATCGGTCCTGCGCCTGTCGATGCGCAACCGCGCGCTTGGCCGCTGGGCCATGGTGAGCACATCGTGCTCGACGGTCGGCTGGACGAACCTGCCTGGGCACGCGCGCCCGTGCACGATGCCTTCGTGCAGTACCGCCCTGTCGATCGACAGCCGCCACCCGAGGGCTACCGAACGACGGTGCAGGTGCTGGTCCAGGACGATGCACTGGTCGTCGGTATCCGTGCATTCGACCCGCGGCCGTCAGAGATTCGTGGCCCGCTGGTGCGACGCGATCAGGTGCGGCGCGACCAGGATTTCGTCGCCGTGGTGATCGATGCCACGGGTGACCGCCGCTCGGCGCAGTTCCTGCGCGTCAATGCGGCGGGCGTGTTGGCGGACGGCATGTATCTCGCCGACGGTGACGTCGAGGACTTCGCCCCCGACTTCGATTTCGACGCGGCCGCCCACCGAATGCCCGATGGCTACGCGGTCGAGGTCCGTCTCCCGTTCATGGCCCTGCGATATCCCTACCGCGGCGGGCTGCCCTGGCGTCTGATGGTGGCCCGTAGCGTGCCGCGAGAGAGCGGCACCCTGCTGCTGTCCGCCCCCCTGACGCAGGATGCGGCGACCTTCATCGCCGAGCTTCAAGTGGTCGGCGGGCTGTCCGATCTCGAATCTCGGGTGCGCGACCGCGGGCTGTTGACGATCATTCCCGAGTTCACCCTGAGGTCTGTTCGCGAACATGACGGACCGCGCACGGAGAGCAGCCGGCGCGCCTCCGTAGGCGCAGATATCAAGTGGCGCCCACGAGCCGACTGGGTTTTCGACGCGACGTTGAACCCCGATTTCAGCCAGGTCGAACTCGATGAGCCGCAACTGGCCGGCAATACCCGCTTCGCGCTGTCGGTGCCGGAAAAGCGCCCGTTCTTCTTAGAGAGTACCGATGTGCTCGACCTCCCGTTGGCGGCTTTCTACTCGCGTTCGGTGACCGATCCGCGCCACGGTCTGCGTGCGACCTGGCGCGCGTCCGACGCGGACGCCACGGCGCTGACGCTGCGAGACCGTGGCGGCGGAACGGTGCTGCTGCCGCGCCCGTTCGATACGGGCGAGGTCGTACAGGTCGGCCCTTCGCAAGCGTCGCTGCTGCGCGCGCGGCTGCATCGCGGAGATGCCCAGTCGCGCTGGTCCCTGGGGGCACTGTTGTCGGACCGTGACTATGGGCAAGGTCGTGGCAATCGTGTCGTCGGTGCCGACCTGGGCTGGTATCCAAGCGCCGAGACGCGTTGGCATCTTCAGGCATTGACATCGAGTACCACGGCTCTATTTGATGACGAAGGTAAGCCGGTACTCACACCGAATATCGACGGACATCGCTGGGAGTTGGGGTGGTTCCATCGTTCGCCGGGCTGGAACCTCACCGCCGATGCCGGCGCGACGAGCGGCGGATTTCGAAACGACAACGGCTTTGTCGAACAGGCCGGCGTGCGTTTCCTGCAGACAGAGATCATCCGGCGATTCGGCGAAACAGTCATTGCGCCCTTCGGCGCTGGGTCGGGAATGACGGCCTACGAGCTCGAAACCTACCTTCGCCTGCGGCAAGCGCAAACCACGTCCGGGCAGACCATCGAGCAGGTCGTGCATCCTGGCCTCTGGTTGCTGGCCGCCCGCGACACCGAGGCCTGGGTCGAGGCGCGGTTCGACGCCCGGCGCGTGCAGGCCACCGGACCGCTGCGCCACACACGTGTGCTGGCGGGCTCGTACAGCGTCAACCCGGCGCCGTGGTTCACGCGGCTGACGCTGGAGCTGTCCCATGGCGATCGTATCGACATGGATCCGCGCGTGGATCGCGTCGGACGCGGCAGCGAGTGGATGGTCGAGGCCAAGTTGAAGGGCCGCATGGGCCGCTTCGGACTGGAATCCGAAGCCCGGATGGCTGCAGGAACGATTGATTCCCCGCGCGGCGGCCGGGCGCTTGCGGACCGCACCGCACGCTGGCTCGCTGTCGTGCACGCCAATGCACGTGACTCGTTGCGGTTTCTCTGGCAAGGGCAGTGGGTCGACCGCGAGACCGACCCAGCATCAGGAATCGCCTTGGCAGAGCGGTATCGCCAGCGAAGTGCTTCCCTGGTGTTCCAGCACAGATTTGGCCCAGGTCGTTCGCTGAGCATTGGTGCCAGCCGGGCAACGACGACCGATGAGCCCGCACGGCGCGAGGTATTCGTGAAGTCGGCGCTCGTGTTCTGATCTCCGGTGCAGGGCGTGCCACCTGCAATGCTAAAAAGGGCGGCAGCGCTTGCGCGCTGTCGCCCATTTAGCAATTCCAAACTCGAGCCGCAGGGACAATCCCTGCCGCGGGAATCAGTAGCCGCCGCTGCTGCCGCCGCCGTAGCCGCCACGGCTACCACCGCCGCCGCCGCTGCCGCCGCCGTAGCCGCCACGGCCACCACCACCA
>JAHECD010000177.1 GCA_024641945.1 Rubrivivax sp.
AACAGTGAGCTGCACGCGCTGCTCCTGGGACTTCGCGGGGCCATGCGAGACGCCGAGGGATGAAGTGGGACCTGAGGGCTCGCTCAATGCAGGGACTACCGCTGTTCCAAAGGCGTCGGCACGATACCGACCATGCGCATGCCGTGGAGCAAGTCGGGCAACCTGCAGTTGGATCTGCTGGATGCCCCCACCACGGCTGAAGCAGCAATCACGCCACAGGCCGCGCCCGGTGCCTCCGCAAGATCGGCATCGATGGTGCCGACAGCCAGCCTCTATGAGGACGCCAACAACCCGCGCACCGAGATCCCTGAAGCCGAGCTCGACGAACTCGCGGATGACATCCGACAGCACGGCATCCTGCAGCCCATCGTCGTTCACCCCGCCGATGCTGAGGGGCTGCACCTGATTCACTTCGGCGCCAAGCGGTGGCGGGCTGCGCAGCGCATCGGCTTGCTTGAAGTGCCGGTCGTGGTCCGCAATGGCCCGGCGAATGCCTACGCGCAAGTCGCAGAGAACCAGAAGCGCCATGGACTGACGCCGCTTGACCTGGCCCGGTTCATTCGCGGCCGTATCGGCGCCGGTGACTCGAACACCACGGTGGCCAAGAAGCTCGGCCTGGACCTGACGACCGTGGCCCACCATCTGGCGTTGCTGGATCTGCCGCCGGTGGTCGATGCCGCGATGAAGGCCAGCCGTTGTTCCTCGCCGCGCACGCTATACGAACTGGGAAAGCTGCATGCGGAGCAGCCGGAGCGCGTCGCCGAACTGGTGGCCGGCACCGAGCCGATCACCCGCGACGTGGTGGCCGAGATCCGGGACACCGCTGCGCAGGCGCCTGCGGCTGCAAGCGCAGAAGAGCCGCGGACAGCACGGCCCAGCCAGGCGGCTCAGTTGCTGTCTCGCGCCACCGGGCTCTGCGAGAAGCTGGACGTCACTCTGACGCGCCAAGGTACTTCGTTGCGGGCCATTCGATGAATCCAAGCAGCGCGCCTACCGGTGCGGGAGGTGTTTGAATTGCCACCCGACCCCGCTGGGCAGCCCGGCCTTGGCGGCACACTGGTGACCCGCACCGGCATCGGCGGAGCGGCTCGCTCTTCCCAGGGCAGGATCCGATGGAGCCGCTAAGCGCACGGCAGTTCAACCGTGCCGTGCACGACGCGGCCGCCGCCGCCGGCATCGCCAAGATGCGTCACCACGCACACGCTGCGCCAACCTTCGGTGCGCACGTGGATCTCTGCGGTCTCTGCGAACACGAGCGTGCGCTGCTCTCAAGTAACTCCCATAAGAAGCTGACGTTTCATGCCTGACGTTTATAAGGCTTGGGAGTTACTTCGGCGCGATTTTCGGGCTCGGGCCGATTACTTCGCTAACCTATCTACAGACCAGCGGCGGCCTGCTGGTGACGTGTGGACCCGATGCCGTCGACGCGGTGCTCGGCATGTTCCCCGAGGAAGGATTCGACCGCGCGACGGTCATCGGCGAGATCGCGGCGGGCACGCCCGGCATCGTCGTGCAATGAGGAGAATTGTCATGCAACCGATCGATGCAGACAGCTGGTCGTCGCTGAAGGTCCTCGCCATCGCCCAGGTGGAGCAGGAACCCATCCTGTCCGCCCATCTCTACGATCTCGTTGTGCGTCATCGTGGCTATCCGGAGGCGCTCGCCTACCTCATCGCGGCGACGCTCTCGAACCAGGTGTTCAGCCTCGCCGCCATGGTCGACCTCATCGGTGAGAGCATCGAGCGCAATCCCGAGATCGCCACTGCCACGCTCGCTGACCTGCGCGCTATCGTCACGCGCGATCCGGCGGCGGAGTCACCGCTGGTGCCGTTCCTATACTACAAGGGCTTCAAGGGCCTCGCCGCGCACCGCGTCGCGCATGCAATCTGGAACGAGGGGCGCCGCGGCGTCGCGCGCTTCATCCAGAGCCGCGTCGCCGATTCGCTGGCGATGGACATCCATCCGGCAGCCCGGATCGGCAAGGGCGTGTTCATAGACCACGGCACCGCCCTCGTGATCGGCGAGACGAGCGTAGTCGAGGACGATGTTTCCATCCTGCAGTCCGTCACGCTGGGCGGTACGGGCAAGGAGAGCGGTGACCGCCATCCGAAGATCCGTCGCGGGGTGATGATCGGTGCCGGTGCGACGATCCTCGGCAACATCGAGGTGGGTGAGGGCTCGAAGGTGGCGGCGGGCAGCGTGGTGCTGCGCGCCGTGCCGCCGCACACGACCGTCGCGGGAGTTCCTGCGCGGCCGACGGGGACGCCGATGTCGGACACACCCGCGCTCGACATGCAGCAGGACGTCGACGAATAGGCCGGGCTTCGGCATCGCGCCATGCCTTGACTGCCGGGACCGCGAGCACGGCATCGCCGTACGCCGCCGCCAATGGTGGCAGGTCGACGGCGTAGGTCATGAAGCGCGTGGCCACCGGTGCAAACATGGCATCGGAACAGGTGAATTCGCCGAACAGCATTGAGCTACCTTGGCTGAAGCGCTCCTTCGGGTGCGTGTGAGTGAGTCCGATCGGCAGCTTCGTGGCGCCGAGATCCGCACAGCAGATGTCCGTTCAGGGTCGAGGCTGTTTGGAAACTCTAGTGCTCGGACGACGTCATAGCTCGTCTGACCAACGGGAGTGATCGATGGGGCGGTATGTCGAAGGCCAGGATCGAGCGCAGAGTGTTCTCTTGCCCGAGCGACTGGATGACTGGATCCACGAGGACAGCACGGTGCGTGTCATCGATGTCTTCGTGGACGAGCTGGACCTGTGGAAGCTGGGCTTTGAGCGCGCCGAACCCGCTGCGACAGGCCGCCCTGCCTACAGCTCCGCGACGCTGCTCAAAATCTACGTCTACGGTTATCTCAACCGGCTGCAGTCGAGCCGTCGCTTGGAGACCGAGGCGCGACGCAACCTTGAGCTGGTCTGGCTCACCGGGCGCCTGACACCGGATTTCACGACCATCGCCGACTTCCGCTGAAGTTGACCCGTTTTCACGGACACCCGATCCTTATGGAAAGAGGAGTTCGAAATACCTACCCCGAAGCCCCCGTACCCGGCGGAATTCCGTCGACAGATGGTCGAGCTGGTGCAAACCGGCCGCACGCCCGCGCAGCTTGCGCGTGAGTTCAACTGCAGCGCCCAGAGCATCTCGACTTGGGTTGCGCAGGCCACCGCCGATAGTGGCAAGCCCAAGTCCAGGTTCAGGGTGAGCTGAAACTCAGGGCGGCCAACCCATCACGGCCCACCATCGGCAGGAGCATCGCGCACCTCGGACAGCAGGCGCAGCTGTGGCCAAGGGCGACGCAGCGTTCAGAGCTCCCCTGCCCCGGCCTCGTGTCACGGTCACAGGCCGTGCAGGAATTCAATCAGCAACGCGCTGACCTCGTCCGCGCGCTCGCGCTGCACCCAGTGCCCCGCGCCGGCAAGGACATGTCTGCCGCGAAGGCCGGGCAGACTGCGATCGAAGCGAGCCACGGCGGCAGCAGAGGCCGGGAACTTCATCACGTCGTCAAGGCCGCCGGCGATGAACAGCGACGGCTGGCGGATGGGCGCACCGCGCCACGGCGCCAACAGTTCCGGCCCCGAGCGAACAGCGCGGTACCAGTTCAGCCCTCCACGAAAGCCGGTTCGCCGGAACTCGTCAATCGTATAGGCCAGATCATCGGCATCGATCCAGGTCGGCAGGACTGCCGGGTCGTCGGTGTTGTCCAGGAAGCCCCTGCCGGGCTCGAGCACCGTGGCCACGCCGCCCCGGCCATCGCCCGACAGGCTGTAGGTGATGCGGCGCAGGCTGGCCGCGATGTCGGTCTCGAGCTCCGCCTCGGCCACACCGGGCGTCTGGAAGTGCTGCATGTAGAAGGTCGTGATGCCGTGGCTCTCGAGCGCCGTGATCAGGTCTACCGGCCCGGGCGGCGAATAGGGCACGCTCAGTCCAGCCACGGCACGAAAGACATCCGGGCGCAGCAGCGCCGCGTGCCAGGCCGCAGGTGCGCCCCAGTCGTGGCCGACGACGACGGCCTGCTGCTCGCCCAGCGCCTGCACCAGCGCCACAAGATCGCCCACGTGGTGCAGCATCGTGTAACGCGCGGGATCGGGTGGCGCGTCGGTGCCGCCGTAGCCGCGCATGTCGGGCGCCGCGGCCCGGAAACCCGCCGCCGCCAGCGCGGCCATCTGCGCGCGCCAAGAGCACCAGAGCTCGGGGAAGCCATGGCACAGCAGCACCAGCGGCCCGCTGCCCTGCGTGGCGACGCGCATACGCAGCGCGCCGGCCTGCAGCGTCTGAACCGCGGGGCCCGCGCTCACGACAGCATCGCCAGCAAGGCTGGCAAACGTGCGGCGGCCTCGCCCGCCTTTGCGCCCGTCTGGTGCAGAAGCGCGATGCGTGCGTTGTCTTCGGGCAAGACTCCTCGCGCCATCACGGACTGGCCGTTCAGGCGGCACTTCATCAACCAGGCGTTCAGCGTCGGGTGCTGGCGCCAGCGCGCCGCGTTGGCCAGCGAGGCGGCCCACATGCGCATCCAATCCCGCGGCACCTCGGGGCTGGGCACGACGGCGCACAGCGCGTTGCGCGCGGCGTCATCCTCGACGTGGCTCTCGACGAAGGCGATCAGCGCGGCGCTGAACAGCGGCTGGCAGAAGCGCACCATGAGCAGGTTGATGCGCGCGCCATCGAACACCGGCAGCCCCGGCAGCGGCTGGATCGCGCTGGCGCTGCAGTCGACGTACAGCGTGTCTAGATTCGCGGGCAAGGCCGCCTTGTCGAGCACGATGCGCGTTGGCTCGATGGCCTGCAGCCGACCCAGGCGGACCACGTCGGCAATACCGCGCAGCAAGGCAAGTTCGTCGCGCGAGACCGTGCCGCAACGGTAGGTCGTGGGCTCGACCTTTGGATCCAGCCGCACCAGCGCACCCTTAGCCTCGAGTCGCGCGAAAAGGTCTGCCGGCGTTGCCGCTTCGACGATCGCGCCGAACTGATTCAGCGAGTAGCCCATGTTGCGCTCAAAGTTCTCCAGGCCCGGCTGGAAGTTCGCACGGTCCATGAACCAGGCGTCGCGCGGCATGATCCAGCGGATGCGCGAGGGTGCGACACCATGAGCCAGCAGCCACAGGCAGGCGTCGATGCCCGTCTTGCCAGACCCCACCACCGTGTAGTGGGCGTGGGGCCGGCTGAGTGAGGCCAGATCGTTGATCGGGATGCAGTCCACACCGGGCGCCACCGTGTAGCGCGGCCTGTGGGTCGCGGGCACCTCGGTGCGCGCATGCGTGCCGTCGACCACCTTGCGTCGCACGTGTACTGTCTGCACCACCCCGCCAACCACCGATGCGACCCGGTGTGCGCCGTCAGTGCCGGCCTGGTAGTCGGTCATCGGCAGCCAACGCACGCGGCCCGACGGCAGGAAGCGCTGCTGCATCACCTGATCGAAGTGCGCCAGCACCTCGGCGCCCGAGGCCATGCTGTACAGGCCGGCATTCAGGCCGACCTTGTCCTTCTCGCCGCTGGCCAACTCGCGCGACGCCACGCCGTACCACGCCGAGGGCTGGTGCACACGCACCCAAGGGTAAGCGTGGTTCCAGTGCCCGCCGGGGCGATGCAGGCGGTCCACCATCAGGACGGTGGCGTTGGATTGTTCGTCCAGCAAGGTGTCGACGAAAGCCATCGCCGTGGCGCCCGTGCCGATGACAAGGTAGTCGGTCTCGAGCGGCGTGCTGTCCATGGTGCGATTGGCGCCTCGCGCGCTTGGTGGAGATGCGAACATGTTTCCTCGCCCAGCGAGGCTTGCCTATCCGGGTGAACGACATCCACAGGGCGCCCCTGCGGAGCGCGATGCGCTCCAGGCCGCGGGCGCTTGGTCGGTCAGGGTCAACCTGGGGCGAGGCGCCAGATCGGTCAGATTTCGGAGTTGCATCACCACGCCATCAGTGAGGTGTCGCTGGCGTCGATGCAGCAGTTGGCCACGCCTGTGCCGGGCACTCCGGGTTGTTCGCGAGACGCCCGCGCGAGCAACCGCTTCGGGGCGGCCCATCTTCGCAGTTGATCGCCCCCTATGTGTCGCTGGCGGGCCTTCGCAAAGTTGATCACACCACCCTGAACCTGCCGGTCACGGAGAAGGGCGTATGGGTGAGGTAGTTCGGAATGAAGCACAGGCGGAATGGATTGCGCAGGACGCGTCAATGCACCTGAGGCGTGTTGACCCACAATACTCGCGCTTCCTGCACGCCGGGATTGCGGTAGCTGTTGGTGAGGTGATTCTTGAAGAAGAACGAATCGCCAGCATTCAGCAGGTAGGTCGTGCCCTCGATGCTCAGCTCGAGTTGGCCCT
>JAHECD010000080.1 GCA_024641945.1 Rubrivivax sp.
CGCATTCCCACGCCTGGCCAGCCACGATGCCGGCCGGCATGCCCACCCCCCGGGCCACCGTGGCGAGCACCGTGGCGAGCCGCAGCGGATGCTGCGCGCCGGCCTCGCCGAGCAACTGGAAAGCCCGCACGATGAGTGCGTCGCCCGACAACACCGCCAGCCGCTCGCCATAGGCGGCGTGCACCGAGGGCTGGCCGCGGCGCGTGGTGGCGTCGTCGAAGCAAGGCAGGTCGTCGTGCACGAGCGACGCGCAGTGCAGCAGCTCGATCGCCGCCGCCGCGGCATCGCTCAAGCCCGGGTCGTCGTCGCCGCACGCGTGCGCAACGGCCAGGCACAGGCGCGGGCGGATGCGCGCACCGCCGGGAAACACCGCGTGACGCACCGCCGCCGCAAGGCGTGGCGGGCAGGTGGCCTGCGCCACGTCGCTCAACGCCCTCTGAAGCGCCAGATCGATTCGGGCCAGGATGTCCATCGCAGTCTCCGTAAATGCAGGCCCGCATGGATATGTCATGCTGGCTTTACGTTAGTATGTGTCATGCAGCATAGACATCCGCCGGGCCCGCGTCAATCGGCGCCGTGGTCGTCATGCCGCTGACGCCGTTGCGCCACGTGGTCGTGGTGGGCGCCGGCATCGGCGGTCTCGCCGCCGCGGCCGTGCTGGCGCATGACGGCGTGGCGGTCACGGTGCTGGAGCGCGCCGCCCTGCCCGGCGGCAAGATGCGCAACGTGCTCGTCGACGGACGCGCCATCGACGCCGGCCCCACCGTGTTCACGCTGCGGCCGGTGTTCGAGGCGCTGTTCGAGCGCCTCGGCGAGCCGCTCGATGCGCACCTGGCCCTGCACCGCCTGCACACGCTGGCACGCCACGCCTGGGCCGACGGCGCACAGCTCGATCTGCATGCCGACGCCGAAGCCACGGTGGACGCGATCGGGCGCTTTGCCGGCGCGGCCGAGGCGCGGCGCTACGAACACTTTGCGCAGCGTGCTGCGCGGGTCTTTCGTGCGCTGGAATACAGCTACATGCGTGCACCGCGCCCGACGCCCTGGTCACTCGCCCGGCGTGCCGGTCTGGGCGGCCTGCCCGACCTGCTGCGCATCGCCCCTTTTGCGCGGCTGTGGAGCGAACTGCAACGCGAGTTCTCGAATCCGCGGCTGCAGCAGCTTTTCGGACGTTATGCCACCTATTGCGGCTCGTCGCCGTTCCGGGCGCCCGCCACGCTGATGCTCGTGGCCCACGCCGAGCGCGCGGGCGTCTGGCGCGTCGACGGCGGCCTTCAAGCGGTGGCGGCGGTGCTCGCAGGGCTGGCCGCCGCACGCGGCGCCACGCTGCGCTATGGCGCCCACGTGGGCCGCATCGATGTCGACAAGGGCCGTGTGTGTGGCGTGCAACTGGCCGGCGGCGAACGCCTCGCGGCGGATGCCGTGGTCTTCAATGGCGACACCCAGGCGCTGTCGCTGGGCCTGCTGGGCGCCGACGTGGCAAGCGCCGTGCCCGCGGTTCCGATGCTGCGTCGGTCGCTCTCGGCGCTGACATGGAATCTGGTCGCGCCCACGAGCGGCTTCAGGCTCGCACACCACAACGTCTTCTTCTCCGACGCCTACGCCAGCGAATTCAACGACATCCTGGTGGCGCAGCGCCTGCCGCGCACACCCACGGTGTACGTCTGCGCACCCGACCGCGTGGACGGGTACGAAGATGGCCGCAGGGTCGTGGAGGATGCAGCCACCGCAGGCCCCGAAAGGCTGATGTGCCTCGTGAACGCGCCCGCCACGGCCGATGGCCGTGGCCTCGGCGCCAAGGAGCTCGATACATGCGAACAGACGACCTTTGCGCACCTGCTGCGCTGCGGCCTGCGGATCGAGCGCAGCCCGGCGTCAACGGTGCGAACGACGCCGGACGACTTCCACCGGATGTTCCCGGGCACGGGCGGCGCGCTGTACGGCCCGGCGACCCACGGGTGGCGGGCGTCGTTCACGCGGCCGGGGTCGGCAACGCGCCTGCCGGGCCTGGTGTTGGCGGGGGGCAGCGTGCATCCGGGGCCGGGGGTGCCGATGGCAGCGATGTCGGGCCTGCTGGCGGCGCAGCACCTTCTTGCGGGACGGACGGTGCGGACTTCGACGTCCCCGTCGGGCGCAACGGCTATGCCTGGTGGTATCTCGACGCGCTGAGCGACTGCGGCGAATACGGCATCGTCATCATCGCGTTCGTCGGCAGCGTGTTCTCACCGTACTACGCCTGGGCGCGCGCGCGGGCCGGTGCGGCCGGGGTGGATCCGGCGGCGCACTGCGCCGTCAACGTGGCGCTGTACCGGCGCGGCGGGAACGCACGCTGGGCGATGACCGAACGCGGCGCGTCGCGGCTCGATCGCAGCCGCACGGCGTTGCAGGTCGGTCCGAGCCGGCTCGCCTGGCGCGGGGACACCTTGGTCGTGCACATCGACGAGGTGACGGTACCCTGGCCGTCGCGCGTGCGCGGCGAGGTGCGGCTGCATCCCTCGGCGATGCAGCGCGCCGTTCACCGGCTCGACGCCCAGGGTCGGCATCTCTGGCAGCCCATTGCACCGGTTGCGCGGGTCGAGGTCGATCTGGACGCGCCGGCGATGCGTTGGCATGGCGACGGGTATCTGGACACCAACCGCGGCGACGAGCCTCTCGAGCTCGGGTTCACGCGCTGGGACTGGTCGCGCGCCGCGCTGCCCGGCCGCGCCACGACGGTGCTTTACGACGCCGAAGGGCGCGACGGGCGCACCACGTCACTGGCGCTGCAGTTCACGGCCGATGGCCGCGCCGCGCCGATCGCCGCACCGCCAAGCGCGGCGCTGCCGGCGAGTGCCTGGCATCTGGCGCGCCGCACCCGCGGCGACGCAGGACACGGCGCCGAAGTGCTGCAAACACTGGAAGACGGGCCCTTCTATGCCCGCTCGATCGTTGCGGGCCGCTGGCTCGGATGGGACGTGATGGCCGTGCACGAAAGCCTCGACCTCGAGCGCTTCCGCCGCCGCATCGTGCAGGCGATGCTGCCCTTCAGGATGCCGCGGCGCAGCGGTCGACGCGCATGACTTGAACCGGTGCAGTTCGGGCGCGCGACAGGGCTTGGCGGAATGTGTCCCGGGTGCTCAGGGATCCGGACCACGCGGCGACGGACGGTCGGACTCCGGCGCACCGCCGAAGCCCGCTTCTTCGAGCGCTCGGGCCTCGAGCTCTTGGTCCCGGCGTTTGAGGCGCCGCAACTCGATCAGCTGCCAGACGCCCCAGGCCACCGGCACGCCAAAGCCGAGAACGATCTCGAGCGTGATCAGCGGCAGGGTCACGGCGGTGGCCTCACCTCGGGCTCGCGCTGCCCAGGCTGTTGCCGATGAAGCCACGCCGCGCGCGGTCTCGCCGCTCGAGTTGCTCGAACAGGTCGATGGCCCGCACGGCGCGCGCGCGCAGGTCCCACGGCGCCATGTGCGCGGGCGCGGCCGCCGCCCTGGGCGGCGACGGCCACGACGCGACGGCGTCGACGAGAAACCGGGTCGCCGGCAACGGCGGCTGGGGGGAGGTGTGGCGCGCCGGATTCACGGCCAGCAGGGCGCGCAGCAACCAGCCCGCCTTGCGCGCCGGAGAGACCACGGCACGCGACGTCACCGAGTCGAGACCGCGGCGCGCGACCTCGTGGCCGATCTGCGCATACAGGAACCGCGCTGCATTGATGCCCGGCCGGCAGGCCATGGGCAACTCCGCCACGCCGGCATCGACGCGGGCATAGAGGCTGTCGGCCACCGCCAGCAGGCGCTGCACGACGCTCCCGAGTGCCGGGCTGAAGGCCGGCGCGGACAGCCACAGATCCGGGTCGATGCCGGCCTCGCGCAGCCAGCGGCGCGGCAGGTACAGGCGGCCCATGCGGGCATCCTCGCCGACGTCGCGCGCGATGTTCGACAACTGCATCGCGACACCGAGATCGCACGCGCGTGCCAGCGCTGCCGGGGTGCGGGCACCCATCAGCAGCGCCATCATCGCGCCGACGCTGCCCGCCACGCGGGCGCCGTACGCCAGCACGTCGTCGAGCGTTTCGTAGCGGCAGCCGAGTGCATCCCACTCGAACCCTTCGATCAGGGCCGCGGGTAGTGCACGGGGTATCGCGAAGGCGCGCACGACGGTGGCGAGTGCGCGGTCGGCCACGATCGGCGCGGGCCGCCCGCGATAGACGTCGGCCAGGCGCAAGCGCAACGCCGCCACGGCCCGCGCAGGGTCGTTGCAGCCATCGACCTCGTCATCCGCGACACGGCAGAAGGCATACAGCGCGCAGGCCGGCTCGCGCACCGCGCCCGGCAGCAGCCACGAAGCGGCGAGGAAGGTGCGCGACCCGTCCGCCAGCATGCGGCGGCAGGCGGCGAGGTCGCCGGCACCGTCGGCCACGGCATCTGGTGCGAACGACTCAGACCAGGGGTCTTGCGACAGTTTGTGCAATCGAGTCTCCATGCGGGACGACGGTGTCCAGGATGCGCGCCGACGACAGCACGCCGGGCAGCCCGGCGCCCGGGTGCGTACCGGCGCCGACGAGGTAAAGGCGATCGACTTCCTCGCTGCGGTTGTGCGGGCGGAACCACGCGCTTTGCATGAGCGACGGCGCGAGACCGAACGCGGCACCGCGGAAGGACGACAGCCGGTGCTCGAAATCGATCGGTGTCATGAGGCGCGAGGTCACGATGGACGCGCCGAGGCCGGGGAGCAGGGTCGCCTCGAGCCGGCGTTGTACGGCCTGGCGGAAAGGCTCGGCCTGGCGCTCCCAGTCGATGCCGCTCTGCTGGTGCGGCACCGGCGCGAGCGCATAGAACGTGTCGCAGCCGGGCGGCGCCACCGAGTCGTCGGTGGCGGTGGGCCGGTGCAGGTAGATGCTGAAGTCGCCCGCCAGGCGTTTGCGGTCGAAGATGTCGGTGAGCAGGCCGCGATAGCGCGGGCCGAGCGCGATGGTGTGGTGCGCCACGTCTGGATATTGCCGGCGCGTGCCGAAGTACCAGACGAACAGGCTCATCGAATAGCGGGCGCGCTCGATGCGGCGGTCGGTCCATCGCCGGCGGTGTTCAGGCGACAGCAGCTTGCGGTAGGTGAAGGCGGAGTCGGCGTTCGAGACGACCACGTCGGCCGCGAGGTGCGTGCCGTCGCCCAGGTGCACCCCGGTGGCCGCGCCGTTGTCGACGCTGATCTGGCGCACGGCCGTATTGCAACGCACGGTGCCCCCCTGCCCCTGGATCAGGCCGACGAGGCCGCTGACGAGTCGGCCCGTGCCGCCGATGGCACAGTGCACGCCCCAGCGCCGCTCGAGGAAGGCGATCAGGCAATAGACCGAGGTGGTCGAGAAGGGATTGCCCCCGACGAGCAGCGACTGGAACGTCAGGACCATGCGCAACTTTTCGTTGCGCACATGTTTGCAGGCCATGCCGTAGACGGTGCGCCAGCCTTCGAGCCGCAGCAGGTCGGGCGCCACACGCAGCATGTCGCCGAACCGGTCGAACGGCACGTGGCCGAGCTGCTCGAAGCCGACCTCGAAGATCGCCTTGCTGGCAGCGAGAAAACGCTCGTAGCCCGCCACGTCGTCCGCGGCGATGCGCGCGACCTCGTCACGCATCGACTGGGGGTCACCGCTGTAGTTGAAGCTCGTGCCGTCGTCGAAGCGGATCCGGTAGAACGGCGCCACGGGGCGCAGTTCGACATCGTCGGCCAGGCGCCGTCCGCAAAGGGCCCACAACTCCTCGAACAGGAAAGGCGCGGTGATGACGGTCGGGCCGGCGTCGAAGGTGAAACCGTCCTGCCGGTGCACCCCGGCGCGGCCGCCCGGCGCGTCGAGCTGCTCCAGCACGGTGACGCGGTAGCCGCGTGCGCCAAGGCGCACCGCCGCGGCCAGGCCACCGAAGCCGCTCCCGATGACCACCGCATGCGGGCGGCCATGGCGGGCGCTGCGCGGCTCCGCGGCACCCGTGTACGGCGAGAACGCGGCCCGGCCGGCCTGGAGCGGTAGTGTCAACATTTCTTGATACTACGCGTGTCATGCTATACTTACAACAAGGTTCTGCCCCCGCCCTCTGCGACGACGATGTCGCGGCCCGGCAAGACAAGCCTGCGCATGGTCCTCGGGTGCTGCGCGGCAGTGCACTGCATCCCTCCGTGTGTTAACGTTTTGTCCCTTGGCCGCTCCCGGCCATGGGATACAAGCGTCATGCTGCTAGCGCTACGCTGTCGTGGAGATGCCAGGTGACCATTGCACCGAAGGCGCCCTCCGAGACACCTGACCTGGGTGCCCTTTCGGAGTTGGCCCCCCAACTCGCAAAGACATTCGTGTCCGTCGCGAGCGACATCGCCCTCGTGATCGACGCCGACGGGGTGATCCGCAACGTGGCCGTGGGCAGCGATCCGATCTCGGGCGCCACGGCCGACTGGGTCGGCCGCCGCTGGACCGAAACCGTGACCGGCGACACCCGCCGCAAGGTCGAGCAACTGCTGAGCGAGGTTCAAGCCTCCGGCGTGACACGCCGGCGCGAGGTCAACCATCCGACCGAGGGTGGGAATACGGTGCCGGTCGCCTACGCGGCCATTCGTCTCGGCCTCGACGGGCCGGTGCTCGCAGTCGGCCGCGACCTGCGCGCCGTGGCGGCGATCCAGCAGCGCTTCGTCGAGGCACAGCAGCTGATGGAGCGCGACTACTGGAAGCAGCGCCAGTCCGAGGAGCGCTACCGGATGCTCTTCCAGGTCGCGACCGACGCGGTGCTGGTGGTCGACCCGCAGACGATGTGCACGACGGAAGCCAACCGCGCGGCCGGCATGCTCTTCGGACGTCCGAGCATCGAGCTCATCGGCCTGCCGGCGTCGGTGGGCGTGGCGCCCGCAGCCCGCCCGGGTGTCGACGAATTGCTCCAGATTGCGCGTGCCACCGGGCGGCCGGCCGAGATCCGCGCGCTGGCGGCACCGGCTGTCGACGGCGCGCCGTCCGGCGCCACGGCGGTCGACATATCGGCCACGCCGTTCAGGGCTGGCGACTCGATGCTGCTGCTCGTTCGTGCACGCGCGGTCGAGTCCGGGCAGGAGCTGCGCAGCATGACCGACCGCCTCGGCGACTTCGTCGAGCGCACGCCCGATGCCGTTGTCATCACCGATTCGAGTGGTCGCGTGCAGATGGCCAATCCGGCCTTTGCGGCGCTGTGCAGCGCCGGCGGCGACCACGACCCGCTGGCCGATGGCCCAGTGGTCGGGCGCGCGCTGGCCGACGCGCTCGGCGACCCGCAGCGCACGCTGGCCGCGATCCTGGCCGAAGCACGACGCCTCGGTTTTGCCGAGCGCAAGCACGCGACGATCGGGCGCGAAGAAGCGCGGCATGCCGTCGTCGAGGTCTCCGCCGCCTTGCTGGCCGAAGGCGACCAGGAGGCCATCGGTCTGACATTGCGCCGTGTCGCGCACCGGCTCGCCGATCTCCCGCCCGCCATCAACGAGCTCGCCGAGGCCATCGACCGTCTCGCCGCACAAGTGGGCCTGGCGACCCTGCCCGACCTGTTGCAGGAGGCCAGCGACCTCGCCGAACGGCACCTGATCGACGCGGTGCTGGCACGAACCCACGACGACCGCGGGCAGGCCGCGCACCTGCTGGGGATCACGCCCGAAAGCCTGCGCCAGCGGATTCGCCACCATGGCCTGGGCAGCAACGGTCCCGATGGCGACGAACCCCCAGCACTCCTGAACTGACTGCGTCAGTGACGACGTACAGCCCACCTTTCGGCCAGGCCGATCTCAGCAACTGCGAGCGCGAGCTCATCCATCTCGCAGGCTCGGTGCAGCCGCACGGGCTGTTGCTCGTGCTGGACCCGGCCGGGCTGGTGGTGCGCATCGCATCGTCCAATGCCGCCGCCCTGCTCGGCGTGCCGGGCGACACCCGGTTGCACGGCGTGCCGCTGCAGGCGCTGAAGGGCAACCTGGCCGAGGTGGTGCAGCACCGTGCCGCCGCGGCCGATCTGGTCGAGCCCGTGACTTTGCGGGCCCACACGGCCGTCGGCGCGTCGCCGCAGCCATGGGAGGGCACGCTGCACCGTCTCGACACGGGCCGGCTCGTGCTCGAACTCGAGCCGGTGCCGCTGCCCGGCACGTTCACGGTCGAGCATGGCCAGGAACGCCTGCTGCGCGTCGTCGGCGCCGCGGTACAGCGCTTCAGCAATGCATCGAACCTGGGCGTGCTGGCCGATGCGGCGGCGCAGTGTTTCCGCGAGCTGATCGGGCACGACCGGGTGATGGTCTACAAGTTCGACGCCGACGGGCACGGCAAGATCGTGGCCGAGGCGCGCGATCCGCGCCTGGAATCGCTGCTGGGCCACCACTATCCGGCCACGGACATTCCACAGCGCGCGCGCGAGCTGTACCTGCGCAACCGCGTGCGAGTGCTGGTCGACGTGAACTACGTGCCGTCGGTGCTGCACGAAGAGGCTGGTCCGGCCGATGCGGCGGCGTTCGACATGTCGATGTGCTACCTGCGCAGCATGTCGCCGCTGCACCTGCAATACCTGAAGAACATGGGCGTCACGGCCACGGTCGTGGTGTCGCTCGTGCGCGAGGGCAAGCTTTGGGGGCTGGTCGCCGCGCACCACTATTCGCCGCGCAATCTGCGGCACGCCGTGCGTGCCGCGTGCGAGTTGCTGGGCGAGGTGGTCTCCACGCGCATCGCTGCGATCGAGAACTATGCACATGCCCAGGTGGCGGTGCTGGTGCGCCGCCTCGAGCAGCGCCTGATCGAGGCGACCTCGACCGAAGGGGACTGGCGGCTGGCACTCTTTCGCAACCCGCGCACGCTGCTGCAGCCGCTCGAGGCGACAGGCGCCGCGCTGTTCAGCGATGGCGAGATCCTATGCTCCGGCGAGGTTCCCTCGACCCCCGAGTTGCGCGAGCTGGTGCAATGGGTCGACGCACAGGGCGTGGATACCGTGTTCAGCTGCTCGTCGGTGGGCAAGGCCAACGCCGCGCTCGATTCGCTCACACCCACTGCCAGCGGTGTGCTCGCGGTCAAGCTGTCGACCACGCGGCCCGACTACCTGATGTGGTTCCGCAAGGAGCAGCTGCTCACCGTCACCTGGGCGGGCGACCCGACCAAGCCGATGGTCAACGACGATCCGCTGGAACTGTCGCCGCGCCGGTCCTTCGCCGCCTGGTCGGAGATCGTGCGGGGCACCGCCCTGCCCTGGACCAGCACGGACCTGGCGCTGGGCCGTGCGATCGGCGTCGCGCTCGTGGACATCATTCTCCAGGTGCACGGTGTGCGGCTGTTGATCGCCGAGCACCAGCTCGCGGGTGTGCGCGCCACCGTGCAAAGTTCGGTCGAGCCGGTCCTGATCGCCGATGCCGCGGGCCGCCTGCTGTTCTGCAACCAGGCATTCACGACGCTCACCGGCCGCGCGCTGGGCAGCTTCGCCAGCCTGGACGCCGTGACGGCGCTGTTCACGCAGGCACAGGTCATGCAGCAGGCCCTGGAGCTGCTGCGCGCTGGCCAGGCGCACTGGCGCGGCGAGCTGGCGCTGGTCAGCGAAGAGGGCCCGGACCTGCCGGTGGCGGTGCGCGCCGAGGCCGTGCACGGGCGTGGCGGCATCGCCCTCGGTTTCATGTTGACGCTGTTCGATCTGCGCAACCACCGCCGCGTCGCGGCAGCGCGCCGGCACCTCGAGCAGTCGATGGAGTCCGCTGCACGCGACCAGGGCCTGCGTCTGGCGGCCGGCGAAGTCAACCGTGGCGCGGACGAGGTGATCGGCGCCATTCTCACGAATGCCAGTCTGGCCGCGATGGACATCGCCGACGGCGCCGTCGGACTGCCGGCGGCCCGCCTGCTCGAGGAGATCGAGGCCTCGACCCAGCGCGCCACCGCCCTGTACGACCAGATGCGCCGCATCGTGGCGCACGAGTCACCGTAGCCCACCGTCTGCGCGGCGACGACGCCTCAACCGCCGGCTTGCGCCTTGCCGCCGGGCGCAGCCGCCGGCGACAGTTGCTCGAACAACATGCGGTGGCGCACAAAGGCATTGCACGCCTCGTCCACCAACGCCTGCGCAGTGGGCTCGTCGGGGGCGATGCCATCCAGCGCGGTGCGCAGCCCCGCAGCCCGCTGCGCGACTTCGGCGGCGGATCCGAACGCATAGAACTCGAGTCCGCGGCCGTCATCCAGATGCAGACAGGCCGAGAGCATCCGCGCGAGCATCTGGCCGCCGCTGAGGTCGCCGAGGTAGCGCACGTAGACATGCGCCGCGAGCTGCAGCGGCGCCTCCCGGGCGAGCACGTCGAGGTGTTGCGCATACTGCGCGGCGGCCGGCACGAGCGACAGGTCAGCTGCCCATCGCGCCCCATGCAGCAGGCACAGATCACGCTCAAGCGCGCCGGCGCGGGTCATCGGTGCCCAACCGAGCGACCAAAGGCCAGGATGCGCCGCGTGGTGGCGCAGCGCCGTCTCCAGCGCGTCGTAGATGGCATGCAGGTTGCGCAGCAACGCGACATAACCGGCGCGGTCGATGTCCCCCTTCAGCAGGCGCTTCATCACGCCCGCACGCTCGACGTCGGTATGAAGCGCGCGGGTCGCGTCGCGCAGGCGCAAGGCCAAGGGGATGCGCATCAGGAGCGTGGTGGGCGGGTCGATGAACGATCATATCGAGCGGCGCAACGCGACAATCGACAGATGAAGACCGCGCACGACCCCGCCGCACGATGGCCGCCGCAATGATCGGCACGCTGCGGTGGGACCGCGATGCCCACGATTGGCCGATGCGCGATGCGAGCCGTTTCGTCGACGCGGACGGCCTGCGCTGGCACGTGCAGGAACTCGGCGCCGGGCCGACGCTGCTGCTTCTGCACGGCACCGGATCGTCGACACACAGCTGGCGCGGCATGGCCCCGCTGCTCGCGCCGTACCTGCACATCGTCGCGCCCGATCTGCCGGGCCATGGTTTCAGCGGGCCACTGCCGCCGGCACGGCAATCGCTCCGCGGCATGGGCGATGCCATGCACGCGCTGCTGCAGACCTTGCGCGTGAAACCCGCGGCCGTGCTCGGCCATTCCGCGGGGGCCGCACTGATGTTGCGCATGGCCCTCGACGGCCATCTGGATGCCACGCATCTGATCGGTCTGAACGCCGCCCTGCTTCCGTTCGAAGGCCTGGCGGGCGTGATGTACCCGGCAATGGCACGCCTGCTCGCCACCCACCCGTTCGTGCCGAGGCTGGCGGCGTGGCGCGCCAGGGACCGCGCCGCGGTGCGTCGGCTGATCGCCGCCACCGGGTCGCAGCTCGATGACCGTGGCGTCGATCTCTATGCACGCCTGATGCGCAGCCCCGGCCATATCGCCGGGGTGCTGTCGATGATGGCGCGCTGGGACCTCGATGCGCTGTGGCGAGACCTGCCTGCATTGCGCCCGCAGTTGCTGCTGCTCGTGGGCGAGCGCGACGCCACGGTGCCGCCTCGGCAAGCCGGGCGCACTGCCGAGCGCATCGCGCAGTGCCGTGTACAACGCTTGCCCGGGCTGGGTCACCTGGCACACGAGGAAGCTCCGCAGCGTGTCGCCGATGCCGTTCGCGCCGCGTTGGACCCGGCATACCCGGCCCGCGCGGCGCCTGATGACGCCTCGGACCCGGCCTGAAAGAGACCGGCCACCCGACTGGCCCTCAGGCTGAGGCCGCACGCACGGCCTGCGAAACCTGGCGTGCATCGGCATACGGCAGCGGCAGGTAGCGCGCGCCCATCGCCATGGCGATCTGCTGCGCCTGCGCCTGCGGCTGTGGCGAGGTGTCGAGCCACAGCGCGCCGATGCCGCTGATGCGCCAGCGTTGCGCACTGGCGAGCGCGTCCTCCCCCGCGCGAACACGGCCGGGTGTTCCGTCGCGCGCAAGATTGGCGCGACCGTCGGTGAGCAGCACGACCACGGGCGTGCCGCCGCGGCGCACCACTTCTTCGGCCAATGCGAGTGCGGCGTCCAGGCCCGACGCCAGCGGCGTGCCGCCGCCGCCGGGCAAGGCGGCCAGGCTGCGCCGCGCACGCGCCAGCGAACGGGTGGGCGGCAGCAGCAACTCCGCGCCCTTGCCGGCGAGCGACGCCCCGGCAGGCGCACCCCGGAATGCGATCAGCGCCACACGGTCGCGGCGCACGTAACACTCCGCCAGCAGCAGCTCGACCGCGCCCTTGGCCTCGGCCAGCCGATGCAGCGCCGCCGATCCCGAGGCGTCGACGACGAAGACGGTGGTCGTCTCGCGGCGTTGGCGATAGCGCATGACGTGGAAGTCCTCGCGTCGAACCAGCACCCGCGGTCCAACAGCGGCGGTAGCCGAAGCCTGCGCCAGGCCCTCTGAAGCGATTTCGCGCCTGCGCAGTGCCTGCCATGGCGCGGCGGCGCGAAGGGTGTCGATCAGGTGCAGACGCGCGCCGCCGCGCGGGTCCCCACGGCGCGAGCCGTAGGGCCGGCCGCGCAGGCGCGATGCCTGCAGGGCCCCTGCGCGGCCACCACCCGCGGCAGGTGCGTGGCCCGCCGACACGAGCATGGCGAGAAGGCCGGGCGGAATCGCCGCCAGCGCCGCCTGCAGCACCTGGTCGCTCATCGGCCGGTCGTCCGGCACGGTGACGTCATCTTCGCCGTGCGCAGGTGGCGTGGTGCCTTGCGGTGGAGAGGGTGTCGGCGGCGCGGGATCGGGCGCCTGTTGCGGCGCTTCGGCCGGGTCGTCGGTGTTGGTGTTGGCGTTGTCTTCGGGGGGTGCCGGCAAGCGTGTCGCACGCGGCGCCAACACCAGGCGCGCCGCGGTCGCGATGTCGTCGGCAGTCACCACGCCACGCGCGTGCCATGCGGCCGCGGCACGTGCCACGCGCAAGGCCAGGATCGGCGCGCGCATCGAGGCCACGCCCAGCACCTCGGCCGTTTCGCACAGCACCTGCACATGGGCTTCGTCCACCTGCACACCCGCCAGCCGCGCGCGCGCCGCCAGCGTCGCGGCCGGATCCATGGGCGCCATGCGCAAACCCCCGCGCGGCACGTCGAGCGCCGTCAGGTCGAGCAGCACGCCCAGGCGATCCTGCAGCGCGGGCGGCACCTGCTCGTCGGGTGACCCACCCTCGTCCAGCGCCAACACGCCCAGCCGCGCAGGCTGGACGCCGGCCAGGCCATCGCGCTGCAACGCCACCTCGCGGGTGTCGAGCACCGCGGCCAGCCGGCCCGCAACGCCTGCCGAAAGCCGCTCTGCCGACGCCACGATGAGCACACCGCCGTCGCAGCGCGTCAGCAGGCCGGGCGACGAGACGACATGCCCGGCCTGCAACGTGCCGCCGAGATCGATGCCGCCCAGCAGGCGTTCGTCGGTGATGTGCAGCGGCATGCGGCGCAGCGGTGCGTCGGGCGGCAATGCCGAGCGCAGCGTATCGATCCACGCGTCGCGGCCGGCACCAGGGCCGGCACGCAGCCGCACGCCGCCGACGCCCATCGGATCCACCGCGAGCAGCACGGCCGCCAGCAAGGCATCGGGCCACGGGCCGGCGCCGTCGGCGGACGCTGAAGCGTGCTGCGCCGGCGTCGTCACGCGCCGAACATCTCCACCAATGCACGCTGCACCCGCACGGTGGAACCCGCATCGTCGAGCGGGTTGCGGCGCAGGCGGTGGCGCAGCGCCGAGGGTGCAATGCGACGCAGGTGCGTGTCAGTCACCTCGACGTCGCCGTCCAGGGCTGCCAGTGCACGCGCTGCGCGCATCAACGTCAGTTCGCCGCGCAGCCCGTCGGTGCCCAGGCCCATGCAAAGGCGCGCGCCACGCTCGAGCACCGCGTCGGGCACGGCGACTTCGCCGACGCGGCCGCGTGCGGCGACGATGCGCCGCTGCAGTCGGGCATCGTCCTTGTGCCAGCGCTCGGCGAATGCCGCGGGGTCCCGCTCGAACGCATCGCGGCGCTTCACCACCTCGACCCGCGTCGCCAGGTCGTCGGGGGTCTTCACTTCCACCGACAGGCCGAAGCGGTCGAGCAGCTGCGGGCGCAGTTCGCCCTCCTCGGGGTTGCCGCTGCCCACGAGCACGAAGCGCGCAGGGTGGCGCACGCTCAGGCCCTCGCGCTCCACCACGTTCTCGCCCGAAGCGGCGACGTCGATCAGCAGGTCGACCAAATGGTCCTCGAGCAGGTTGACCTCGTCGATGTAGAGAAAGCCGCGATGCGCACGCGCCAGGAGGCCGGGCTCGAACGCCTTGACGCCCTGCGACAGCGCACGCTCGAGGTCGAGCGCGCCGACAACACGGTCTTCGGTGGCGCCCAGCGGCAGGTCGACGACCGGCACCGGCACGCGGTGCGTCTTCGGCCGGCCGCGGCCCTTGAGCGCGGCGCAGTCCGGGCATCCGCCAGGCGGCGCAGCGGGGTCGCAGGCGTAACGGCAACCCGCAACGGCCACCATCGTCGGCAGCAGCGACGCCAGCGCGCGCACGGCGGTCGACTTGCCCGTGCCGCGGTCACCGAACACCAACACGCCGCCCAGCGTCGGATCGACGGCCGCGATCAGGATCGCCAGCTTCATCTCGTCCTGGCCGACGATCGCCGAAAAAGGGAAGCTCGCTGCCACGTTCGATGCACCTGTCAATGAATCGTGACAAGCACGGTAGCACACACAGCAGGACATCCCATCGAGAAGCGCGCAGGGCCGCTTGGCAGGTGTTCACTCGCTCGACGCCGACGGGTTACAGCCTGCATTCCGGGGCAGCCTTCAAGGCGAGCGCCGTGGCGGCAGACGTGGCTGCAAACAAGGGGTGTCACCGCCATGGAGCGAGTCCTATATTGGCCCGGTGTTCTACCGGAAATGTGGGGGTTCAGTATGTCCAGACCAACCACGGGCGTGTCGAAGCGGGCACGCATGGATATCGACTTCTATGTCGCGGACGCCGCGGTGCTCGGTGACCGGATGCTGGCGTTTCAGCAGACACTTCCCTCCAGGGACGCACCCACGAGCCGGGCCATGGCGGCTGCCATGTTCGAGGAGGCTCGCAGCATCGCGATCGATGTCAAGGGATTGATGAAGAAGCTGGACGCGGGGCGGCGTTTGAAGGGGGTGCGTTTCGACTACGACTTCCCGAGCTACGACCGCTTCGTGGAGCAGGAGCGCGCCATCGAAAGAGATCTGGCGCTGCTGCCAAGCGAATGCTTCGTCTTTGCGATCGACCCCGCCCGAGCGGGCCATGCGGCCGACCTCAAGCGGGCGCCCACCGCCGACGACGGAGAGGCCGGCACGCGCAAGTGGATCGCCAAACTGTTCGCCGCGCTGGGTGTCGGTGACTTCTACGCGGCGATGCTGGAAGTGCTCGACGAGGATCGAACATTGAAGCTGCTGTTGGACGCGCTTCGAAGACGGGAAATGGACAGCGTGAGGACGTTTCTGCGGATGCTGATGCGGTTCATCGGCTCACGCGAGTTCTTGCGCAAGCTGGCGCAGAAGATCGGTCAAAGCGCTGCGGCTCGATTGGTTGGAAAGATCCTGGGCCGGTGTCTGCCGTTCATCGGATGGGCGCTGCTCATCGGCGGGATCATCTGGGCCATCGCCGAACAGTTCCTCTAGGCTCGAACGTCGGTCCGTGGCGCCCGACCCGGGGTTCGGGGCCTAGGCTTCGACCCAGACCTCGGCGTCGTCGAGGGCGTGCACGTCGCAGTCGATATCGGCGGCGCCGCGTTCGACGACGAGGAAGTCGCCCGCGTCAAGCGCGAGCAGTCCGTGGTGCCAGGTGCCGCGCGCCAGGCTCACCCCCTGGCCGGGGCCGGC
The DNA here is from genome assembly GCA_024641945.1 of Rubrivivax sp. Lineage (GTDB taxonomy): Bacteria > Pseudomonadota > Gammaproteobacteria > Burkholderiales > Burkholderiaceae_C > Rubrivivax. The sequence goes on from JAHECD010000080.1 coordinate 15,760, forward strand.
AACGAAGCCGCGCAGCGCAGCGGCCCGCGGCGCGGGCCCCGCCGCCGCGACGATGACCAGCCAGCGCAATGGCGTCAGCGGCATGAACAGCTGGCTGCCCAGGGCGTGGCGCTCCACTTCGCGCAGCCGCAGCGGAAGTGCCTGTGCGCTGGCGCGGTAGATGCTGAGCACCGGACGACCATCGGCGATGGCAGTGTCGATGCGTGCCAGGTCGTCGAAGCGCTGCGCCGTGCCGCCGTTGATCGGGCGTTGCGGCCGGCCGGATGCAGCTTCGACGACCTCGCCATAGGGGGCGAAGGCCGCGGCCCCCAAGGGCTGCAAAGGGATGCGATGGCGAGGCGCGGACGTCGTCATGTTCAGCAGTCGATATCCTCGAGCGCGGCGCCCGCCTCAGCGCCGCGCTGGCGGCGGTCGGCGAAAGCCACGCCCATGGCCAGCGTCTGCGCCAGGCACATCGCCGACGTCAGCGAACGGAATCCCAGCAGTTCGGCGTCGTTGACCTGCAGCACCAGGTCGGCCTCGTGCGCCACCGGGCTGAGCACGGTGTCGGTGATGGCCAGCCGCTGTCCGCCCGCGGCACGCACCTGCTCGCATACCCGCAGCGTGTCGGCGGCATACGGCGGGAAGCTGATCGCAACCAGCAGATCGCGCGGGCCGGCGGCCCGTGCCTGCTCGGCGACGGCGCCGCCCAGGCCGGTGAGCTGAATGCTCGGCCGGCCCACCCGCGCCAGCGCGTAGGCCAGGTACGAGGCCACCGCGTACGAGCGGCGCAGACCCAGCACGAACACGTGGCGCGCACGACGGATGCGGCGGATGGCCTCGGCCAACGGCAGCGCCGCCGCATCGTCGCGCAGGTGTTCCAGCGACAGCGCGTTGGCCTGGCTGAAGGCGCGCAGCACGGCGGCGGGGTCGGAAGCGTCGTCGATCGCCTGCTCGCCGCCATAGTGGCGCACACGCTCACGCCAGCTCGGCGGCGCGGCCTGCTGCAGAGGCTGCTGAAACAGCCGCTGCAATTCCCCGTAGCCCGTGAAGCCGAGCGCCTGTGCCATGCGGATGAAAGCCGACGCCGCGATGCCCGAGCGCGCCGACACTGCGGCCACCGCGTTCAGGGCAATATCGTTCGGGTGCTCGATGGCATAACGTGCGGCGTCGCGCAGGCGCGGCGTGAAGCCCTCGGCCAGCGCGGCCACACGCAGGCGCAGGTCGTCCAGCGAGGCAGGCCGGCCGACGTCCATGCGACCCTAGAACGCCTGCACCGTGCCGCGCGGCACGAAGCGGCCCATGCCTTCGCGGCCCAGCCATTGCGGTCCGTCGACGATGAGCTGGCCGCGCAGGAACACCTTCTCCACGCGGCCGCGCAGCGTGTGGCCTTCGAGCAGCGTGTAGTCGCACTGGCTGTGCAGCGTGTGTGCATGGATGGTCTGCGTCGCGTCGGGATCGAAGAGCACGATGTCGGCGTCGCTGCCCACCGCGATCGTGCCCTTCTTCGGAAACAGGCCGAACAGCTTGGCCGGCGTCGTCGCCGTGAGCTGCACGAAGCGATTCAACGACAACCGGCCCTGCACGACGCCGATGTCGAACAGGCTCACCATGCGTGTCTCGATGCCCGGGGCGCCGTTCGGGATCAGCGAGAAGTCGTCCTTGCCGCGCTGCTTCTGCAGCCGGTAGCCGAGGTGGCCTTCCTTCATGCAGAAGGGGCAATGGTCGGTGGCGACGACCTGCAGGTCGTCGTAGCGCAGCGCACGCCACAGGTGTTTCTGGTCCTCGGGTTTGCGCAGCGGCGGCGTCATCACGTACTTTGCGGTTTCGAAGTCGTCGTTGTCGTAGACCGCATCGTCGAAGAGCAGGTAGTGCGGGCAGGTCTCGGCGAACACCGGTATGCCTTCGTCACGCGCTGCAACGATGTGCTTGAGCGCCTGGTTCGACGATACATGCACGAAGTAGATCGGTGCCTCGGCCAGCTCCGCGAGGCGGATGCCGCGGTGCGTGGCCTCGCCCTCCATCAGCGCCGGGCGTGTCAGCGCGTGGTAGCGCGGGCTGGTGTGGCCGGCCTCGAGCGCCTCCTGGATGAGCAGATCGATGACGGTGCCGTTCTCGGCGTGCAGCGCGACCATGCCGCCGTCGGCGCCGACCTGGCGCAACATGCGGAAGATCGCCGCGTCGTCGGCCATCATCACGCCGGGGTAGGCCATGAACATCTTGAAGCTGCTGACGCCCTCATGGCGCATCGCATGGCGCACGTCGGCCAGCACGGGCTTGTCGACGTGCGTGACGATGCAGTGCAGGCTGTAGTCGATGTTCACCTGCGGTTCGGCGCTGCGCTGCGCGCGTGCAATCGCGCCCAGTACCGAATCCTCGGCCGTCTGCAACGCGAAGTCGACGACGGTGGTGGTGCCACCGAAAGCCGCGGCACGCGTGCCGCTGGCGAAGGTATCGCAGGTGATCGTCGGGCCGATCACGTTTTCCATGTGCACGTGGGTATCGACGCCGCCGGGCAGCACATACAGGCCCGTCGCATCGAACTCGGCCACTTCGGGGCCGACCTCGAGCTGCAGGCCGATGGCGCGCACGACACCTCCCTGCATCAGCACGTCGGCCGTGAAGTCGTCGCTGGCGGTGATGACGCGGCCGTTGCGGATGACGCTGGCGTTCATGCGACCACCTCGTCCAGGTGGTCGATCAACCGGTCGATCTCGGCCACCGTGTTGTAGTGCGCCATCGACACGCGCACCACGCCGCCCTGCGCCTGCAGCCCCAACGCCTCGATCAGCCGCTTTGCATAGAAGTCACCGAACCGGATGCCGATGCCGAAGCGGTCGACGTGGCGCACCACGGACTCCGACGACCTGCCGTCGACGATGAAACTGATCGTCGGCACGCGCTGGCCGTCGCCGGCGCCGGGGCGGCCGATGATGCGCACGGTCCGCCGCGAGCCCAGCCACTGCAGCAGCCGCCCGGCGAGCGCATCTTCGTGCCGCTCGAAGGCATCGAAGGCCGTCTGCATGCGCTGGCGTGGTGTGCCTGCCGCGCCCAGGGCGCTGCCGGTGTCGACGAGGTAGTCGCGGATGCCGATGCAGCCGTACGACAGTTCGTAGTTGACGTTGCCCGGTTGCAGCTTGTAAGGCATCACCTCGGGGCCGATGAAGTAGTGGTTTAGGCTCGGCAGCCCCCGCAGCAGGTCGCGCTGCACCCACATCACCGCGTAGTGCGGACCGAAGACCTTGTAGAAGCTGAAGACCACCACGTCGGCGCCGCTGGCCTGCACGTCGACGAGCCGGTGTGGCGCATAGGCCACCGCGTCGACGCAGACGCGGCCGCCCACCGCGTGCACGCGCCTGGACACGTCTGCCACCGGATTCACCGTGCCCAGGATGTTCGAGGCCCAGGTCAGCGCGACCCAGGCCGTGCGCGGGGACAGCAGCGCGTCCAGGTCGGCGAGTTCCAGTGCCAGGCTGTCGCGGTCGACCTGCCAGATCTTCACGACGGCGCCCGCCTGCCGCAGCCGCATCCAGGCGCCGATGTTGGCCTCGTGGTCGCTCTCGGTGACCACGATCTCGTCGCCCGGCCGGATTCCCGGCAGCAGCGCCTGAACCAGCATGAACATCAGCGCCGTCGTTGCGCCGCCCATCACCACTTCGTCGTCATGCGCGGCGTTGACGAGCTCTGCCACGGCGCGCCGCGCCGCCGATACCTTCTCGCCGGCCGCCTGGGACGCGGCGTAGCTGGCCCCGAGCTGCACGCTGCTGGTCAGCAGGTACTCCGAGACGCGGTCGGCCACGCGGCGGAGCACTTGCGAACCTCCCGCGTTGTCGAGGAACACGGTGTCGCCGGCCAGCGCCGGAAATTCGGCGCGGATACGGTCCAGGTCGAGGTCGTTCATGAGTGTCAGTGTTGCAGCACTGCCTGAAGAAACGCCCGGGTGCGCGCCTCGCGCGGCACGCCGAAGAAGATGTCCGGCGGCGCCTCTTCGACGACGCGGCCGGCCTCCATGAAGATCACGCGGTCAGCGACGCGGCGCGCGAAGCCCATCTCGTGCGTGACGATGACCATCGTCACGCCGGTGTGCGCCAGCGCCTGCATCACGGCCAGCACCTCGCCCACCATCTCGGGATCCAGTGCCGAGGTCGGCTCGTCGAAGAGCAGCGCCTTCGGCTCCATCGCCAGGGCGCGTGCGATCGCCACGCGCTGCTGCTGGCCGCCCGAGAGCTGCCCCGGCCGCTTGTCGGCGTGCTCGGCCAGGCCAACCTTGGCCAGCAGCGCGCGTGCCCGCGCGAGCGCGTCCGCGCGCGACATGCGGCGCACGCGCAGCGGCCCGAGCGCGACGTTGTCGGCGGCGCTGAGATGCGGGAACAGGTTGAAGCTCTGGAACACCATGCCGACCTCGGCGCGCACCTGCGCCAGCGCGCGGCCGCGCGTGACTTTCTGGCCGTCGACGCGCACCTCGCCGCGTTCGTAGGTTTCCAGCAGATTGATGCAGCGGATCAGTGTCGACTTGCCCGAGCCCGACGGCCCGACGATGACGACCACCTCGCCCTGCGCGATCTCGAGGTCGATACCGCGCAGCGCTTCGAAGCTGCCGTAGGTCTTGTGCAGCCCGGAGACCTGAATCAGCGCGGTCATGCGTGGGCCGCGCGGTGCCGCGCCTCGAAGTGACCGACCAGACGCACCAGCGGCAGCAGCAGCGCCAGGTACAGCAGGGCGGCGCCGATCAGCGGCGTCGGGTTGGCAGCCAAGGCCTGCGCCTGCGTGGCTTGCTTCAGCAGATCGGGCATTGCCACCACGCTGGCCAGCGCCGTGTCCTTCAGCACGTTGATGCAGTTGCTGGTGAGCGGCGGCGTGACGATGCGCAGCGCCTGAGGCAGCACGACATCCCGCATGGTGTCGAGGAAACCGAGGCCGATGGCGCCAGCGGCCTCGAACTGGCCCTTCGGGATGGCTTCGATGCCCGCGCGGAAAATCTCGGCGGTGTACGCACACGACACCATCGACAACGCCGTGGCGGCAGCTGCGAACGACGACAGCCGCACGCCGACGAATGGCAGCGCGTAATACACCAGCACCAGCAGCACCAGCAGCGGGATCGAGCGGAACACGTCGATATAGACACGCATCAGCCCGCGCGCGGGCGGCCAACCGTACAGCCGCAGCAACGCCACGACAAGGCCGCTCACCGAACCGGCAACGATGCTGACCGCCCCCAGGAGCACCGTCGTCCACAGACCTTCGAGCAGCAGCGGCATCGCACCGCGCAGCACACCCCAGTTGAAGAACGTGGCGATCAGGTCCATGCGCCGCCCGGCACCGCGCCGTCAGGGCCTCATTTCGGAACGTCCATGACCTTGACGGTGGCGGAGTCGGCCGGCGGCATCGTGCCGAACCATTTCTCGTGCGTCTTCGCGATGAAGCCTTCCTTCTTCAGCGCGGTCAATGTGTCGTTCACCTTGGCGGCATCGGCGAAGCCCTTGGCGAACATGAACGAGTAGCGCTCTCCGGTGGGGATGCGTGCGGCCACGCGGTACTGCGGCTTGTCCTTGATGTAGTACTCGACCGCCGGAATGTCGCTGATGTACCCGTCGATGCGGCCAGCGGCGAGGTCCAGCATCGCCGGCGCCAGCCCTTCGTAGCGCGAGATCTTCGCAATCTTGTACTTGGCGGTGTTCTCGGTGGCCCAGATGTCGCCGGTGGACGCGGTGTCCACGCCCACCGTCTTGCCGGCCAGGTCCGCCAGGCCGCCGATCTTGGCGGTCTTCAGTACCGACAGCGACTGGTCGCTGTCGTAGTACGGTTGTGCGAAGGCCAGCGTTTCCAGCCGCTTGCTCGTGATCGTGATCGACGAGATCGCGATCTGGATGCGCCCCGACAGCACCGCCGGGAAGAGGCCGTTGAACGGAATGTTCTCGACCTTCACCGTGTTGCCGGTGCGCTTGGCAACCTCGTTGACGAGGTCGATCTCGAAGCCGACGAACTGGCCCTTGGCGTCCTGGAACTCCCAAGGCACGTTGCCGATGTTGGCGCCGACGGCCCATTCAGCGGCGGCAGCGGGGCCGGCGATGACGGCAAAGAGACCGAGCGAGACAGTGAACTTGCGGAACGTCATGAGGCGGCACTCCTGGTGATAGGTAGGGGGGGCGGCGGGCAGCAGGCCGACATTGGCCGGAGACGGTTCATAGTAGCGCCATGGATCAAACAATTCAATAAGCTACTCATCTGGAGCAATTACACCAGCATGGTGCATGCATACGGGTCGTCGCACCTCAGAGCAGCGTCGATGGGCAATCCTTCAGAGGGCGCGCTCAGAATCGGTGCCCCCGAACGTGCGAACGACGGTCGATGAGCCACGTCTGCCTGACCACGTCGAGTGGGGGGGCCTGGACGGGCAGAGCCTCCACATTGCCGGCGTCCGCAGGCATCAGAGGCGCCATGCGCCGTGACGCTCGGCGGCGGTTGCGCGCCCGTGGCTTCGGTCACCCCCCCTGAGGTGTCGCCATCGCTGGAGTACATGCTTGCTCGCCGTCACCTTCACAGCCCCCCCCCAGAAAGGCAAAGTCGTCATCGACATCACCAACCCGCTGACGGCCGACTGCATGGGCCTGACCATCGGCCACACACCGTGGCGGGCGAAGAGATCGCGAAGGCCGTTCCCGGTGCGCAGGTCGTCAAATGCGATCGACCCGCTGTTCGCTCAGGTGCTCGCGGATGGCGCCGACATCGGCGCAGTTCGCAAGGCGCGCCATGTTCTATGCCAGCAACAGCGAACCTGCGATGCAGACCGCACGCGCGCTGGCGCAAAGCATGGGGCTTCAGGACCATCGACGGCGGCTGGGGCACCTGGCTCTTCGAATTCCCGTGGGCGCCGCACGTCGCCGCGGTGCCGTCAATCTCATGCACGGGCCAGAAGATCCAAAGCAGAGAACTGCGCCGCGCGTTCAACAATTTCGCCGACGAGAAGGCTGAGATCCTCGCGGAACCGAGCGCTGACCAGTTGCACACCAACGGGCAGCCCACCGACCAGCCCGGTCGGCACCGACAGTCCGGGCAGCCCCATCATGGCGGTGCCCAGCAATGGGCTTTGCGCCCTCACCAGCGCGTCGACTTGGTCCGGCGCCGCGAGGTCCGCGTCGATCGCAAACTGCCGTTGCCAGCTGTTGGGCATGAGCAGCACCGGATAACGATCAAAGAAGACGGCCCAGTCGCGGCAGATATTGAAGCGGCGAGTCAAGGCTTCCAGGGTCTGGTCACGATCGAGCGCCTGCAGTCCGGCCATGTAGCCGCGCAGGGCCGAGCGCACGCCGGCATCGCCCATCGATTCCACAGCCTCTTGGCCGCCGCGGCGCATGTCGTCCATGACCAACTGGCGCCACAGCTGGGCGCCTTCTTCGAAGTGCGGCGGCTCCACCTCTTCGACCTCGCAGCCTGCGGCCGCCAGCCAGGCTGCCGCCTGCTCGATGGCCGCGACCACGGTCGGATCGGCATCGAAGGCGGCGTGGCGCTTGAACATCGCCACCCGAAGCGGATGGCCGGCGCCGGCGTACTCCAGCGGTGCCGGAACCCACTGCGGGTCCAGCGGGCTGCCCTGGGCCATCACCTGCAGCGCAAGGCGCGCGTCGGCCACGCTGCGCGTCAGCGGACCTTGCACCGACATCATCTGGTTGGTCGGCACGCGGTTGGGCGCGCTGGCTTTGTACGAGGGCACGCGACCGACGGTGGTGCGCAGGCCGACGACACCACAAGCCCATGCCGGATAGCGGATCGAGCCGCCATAGTCATTGCCATGAGCAATCGGCCCCATGCCGGTGGCCACGGCCGCGGCGGCGCCGCCACTCGAACCGCCCGGCGTGAGCTGCGGATGAAAGGGGTTTAGCGTGCGGCCGTGCAGGTCGTTGTCGGTGAACCAGCGCAGCGAAAACGCCGGCGTGTTGCTGCGCCCGACGATCACCGCACCAGCGCCGCGCAAGTGCGCCACGAGCGGCGCATCGGTCTTCGCGATGTTGTCCTTGGCTGCCACGATGCCGTCGGTGGTCGCATGGCCAGCGGTGTCGACATTGACCTTGATCGTCACCGGTACACCATGCAACAGCCCTGGAACCAGCCCGGCGGCAAGCGCGCCGTCGGCGGCGTCGGCAGCTTGTAGAGCTTCATTTCGCATCACCTCGGCAAGCGCATTGATACGCGGGTTCACCGCGTCAATGCGCTCGAGCACGCTCAGCGTCGCGTCGCGTGCGGAGGCTTCGCGCGCGCGGATGCGCGCTGCGAGTTCGATGGCGCTCAGACGCCAAAGGTCGGTGGACATGCTGATCTCCTTCGACGTGTGTCTCAGGCGGCGTTCTGCTCCGCCGAATGGAAGCGGGGAGCCCGGACAGCAATTCGTGCGGGTAGGCATGCTATCGGTTTGTCAGGAAGTCGGCGGGAGGCCCTGCAAGACGACCGCGCCGTGCTGCGTTGACCCTGGCGCCGTTTCAGTACCGCTCGAAATTAGGAATTTCCGGCCGGAAGCTCCGGGCCGTCATCGCGACGCCCCCATGCATGCACCGCGCGCCAGCGGGCTGCCAGGCGCGCAGGCTCTGCCGCACTCGAGTCGATGACGCAGACCCACAACGCTGCCTGGCATCAACCAGCATCACCATTCGTCGTTCGGGCCCCACGATCAAATCGCGAACGTCGCCATTCGAACCAGTGGCTTGCACGTGGGCATGAACGGGCGTAGAAATGAAACACGGGCCTTGCAGGCCCGTGTTTGCTCGATGCATGGCGGAGTGGACGGGACTCGAACCCGCGACCCCCGGCGTGACAGGCCGGTATTCTAACCAACTGAACTACCACTCCGCGTGGCCGGCAGCTTCCGGATGACTCCGCAAGCGCTGCCGAA
>JAHECD010000178.1 GCA_024641945.1 Rubrivivax sp.
GGGCGCCGGCCCGTGCGCGGCCTGCGAGCCGCTCGTGTGCCCCGGGTGGGAGACCGTCCCGGCGGGCTTCGACGCCCAGACGCTGCGCCCGCTGGGCACGCTGCGCCAGCCCGCGCAGGGCGCCGCAGACGAAACGCCGACGCTCGCCGAATACCACCCGAACGGCACCCGCCTGTGGTCGCCGCAGGCGCCCATCGCGCCGGCCTGGCACCCGTACAACCTGTGCGACGTGATGGCCTGTGTGGGCTGCGGCCGCGCATTCCTGCGCTACACGGAGTACGGCGGCTACTACGTCGACGAACGTGTGCGCGAGCTGGACCCGCGCCTTGTCGCGGCCGAGGCACCGCCGCCGCCCAGGGACTAGGGTCAGTCCTCGACGCGGACCGCCCTGCGGCTACATCGGGCCCCGGGCCGCTGCCGCCGCGGAAGGAGCCCCAGCCCCGGCGCCGCACAACCGCCCACGGTGACAGGCGCCGGCGCCAGCGGCACGCCCAGCCGCGGCCGCAGGCTCAGTGGCCGGCGTTCGTGCGCGTCGGGGCAGCGCAATCGCCCAGCACCTTGGCCACCAGTTGCGCCTGCGTATGCACGCCGGTCTTCTGGAAGACGACCTTCAGGTAGGCCCGCGCCGTTTCGTAGGTGACGCCCAGGCGGGAGGCCGCCTGACGCAGGCCCTGGCCATCGACGAGCCCTTGTGTCAGCCGCGCTTCGGCCGGCGTGCAGCCATAGAGCTTGCGGAGGGCTTCGCAGGGCACCGACTGGTGGCCCAGGCATTCCGTGGCCATCAGCAGGGCGACCGGCCGCAACGGCAGCACGGGGCCTTTGGCGGGCATGAAGGGAATGGCGCGCACGCTCAGATGACGCCGGTCGCCGGTGGGCAGCGTCAACGCCGCCGTGCCGGGCGAGTCGCGCCGTGCAACGCACAGGGCATCGGCGATGTACTTTTCGAAGTGCTGGCGCGAGGCCTCATGCGTGGCATCGAGCGCACCACCCCGCAGAACAAGCCCGTCGCGCCGCCGCAGCAACGCTTCCATGGTCGCGTTGGCATAGTGCACGCGGCGTTGTGCATCGATCATCGCCACGGCCTGGGGCAGGGCATCCAGCGCGGCGGTGCTCGCGCTGTCTTTGTGCGGCTGCTCCAGGCGCAGGGCCATCTGCAGCGAGCGGGTCATGTGCCGGCTGAGCTGCTCGAACGCCCCGACCTCCGCGTCGCTGAAAGTGGGCATGTCCGGCGGCCGGAACAGCGTGACGTTGGCCACCAGCCCATCTTCGGCCAGCAGGGTGCTGCCCATGGTGGTCCTGAAGCGCTGCGGACGCATCCAGTCGTTGTAATAGGCCGAGCGGTAGAGCACGCCGGCCTCGCCCAGGTAGGCGTCGAGCCGCTCGTTCGTGCGCACCACGCCCGGCCGGTGCAACGAGCGTGTCAGACGGATCCAGGGGTTGTCCGGCGCAAAGTACAACGCGTTGAACGTATGGACCCAGCCCGGCTCGATGCCCACGAGGCTCACCGGCCGCACACGGTGCGGCGCCAGTTCGAGAAAGTAGAACGTCTGCGCCGTCGACGGGAAACGCCCGTCGATCAGGCGCATCACATCGGGCCAGGTGTCCGGCTCCAATGCCGCGCGGTAGACCGATTCGGTGAGCTCCTCCGGCAGGTACAAGGACATCCCATCCACCCCCTCATCCGGGTAGCTTACTGCCGGCTCACTCCCAATTGGGGGGTGTTTTCACGGCGCGGCCCGCTACGCTGACTTCCATCGACGCACTGCCATGCCAAGCCGGCCCCGCTGGCGGCGGGTGGCGCCGCCGATCCACCGCAAGCACTAACGAGGCCACGATGACTCCCTGCCGATCGCTCCTGCCTTGCCTGGGCCTGCTCGCGGCCGCGGCCGCCAGCGCCGCCGACCGGTCGATTGCGGTGCCGCCCGCGGTGCAGGAGTCCTGGGAGTTCGTCGTCCCCGGAACCGCGGCACGCCAGCGCCCGCGGCTCGGGGTGGGTTTCTGGCAGCGTGGCTCGGGGGCCAAGCCCGGTGTCGGCGCCAACTATGTGTCGGCCATCGAATACCAGCTGCCCGAAGCGGCGCCGGCACGCGTGCGGTCGGCCACGTTCCAGTTCAGCGGCCGGCCGTCGCAATGTGTCGGCAACGAGCCGGTCGTCGTCGACGTGCATGCCTATGCGGGCGACGGTCGGCCCGACGTCGGCGATACACGTGCCGGCAGCCGCGTGGCGCAGCTCAGCGCCGATTGCGCCGACCGCGCTGCGTTCGGGCGGCCCATCGACGTGACCTCGATCGTGCGCCAGATGTCCGTCGCTTCGGGCGTGCGCCACGTCGGCTTCAACATCCGCAAGGCGAACAACCGGCAGGGGCCGGGTCTGTTCGACATTGCGGCCGGCAAGCTCACGGTGGTGCTCGCCGACCAGCCGGTCACTGGCGCTCCGGCGGCCAAGGCGCCGCAGGCCATCCCGGCGCCCGGCGTGCCGGGGGCGCGGCCGCTGGCCGCGCTGCCTGCCGCACGCGCGGCCACCGCTGCGAAGCCACCGCCGGCGGCACCCAGGCATGGCGCCACGGGCATCGACCTGGTGCGGCGCAACCGTCGGCAGGAATGAGAGGGAGACCCGTCATGCAGCATCGATTCTCCGCCCGGGCCGCGCGACCGTCCGCCGGCCGCGGTCTGTTCTTGGGTGCACTCGCGCTCGCCGCCGCGGCCCTGCTCGCCGCGCCAGCGCCGGCGCAGGCGCAGGACAGGCCCTTGATGAAGAAATACATCGGCAACCCCGACACCGACGCGCTGCTCAAGGAGCCTGGCGTGCGCGGGCCGCTGCAGGCGATGCTGGGTAAGCAGTTGCCGCAGCTGATGCGCAACCTCGACGTGCGCGGCGATACCGAACTGATCGGCGGCGCGATCGCCCTCAGCGGCAATGCCCAGCACGCCGGCGGGCAGGAGGAGGGCATCGTCTGCATCGCCGACCAGGGTCCGACGCCGCTGGTCGAGGCCGCGATCTTTTCCGGCGGCAAGGTCACGGTTTTCGCCAAGTCGGCCCAGTACGAATACCTGATGCTGTGCATCAAGGACTGGATCACGCAGGTCAATTCGGGGCACCGCGACCGCTCGACCCAGCCCAAGAACGTGCGGCTGGTCACCAAACCCTGAGCCCTCGGCCGGACCGGCTCCGCCCGCTGCATTCGCAGGCCGCCGATCCGTCGGACGTGCCGATGCGCGGTGGCGCCCGTTCAGGTTTCGGCTCAGGCGAGTTGCGGCCGGCGTGGCTCTTCCACCCTGGCCGATGCAAGCGACCCATGGGTCGCCTGCTGCTCCAGGTCCTTCAGCACGGTGCCGCGCTCGAGCACGATCACCCGTTGCGCCAGGCCGATGGTTTCGGTGCGGTGCGCCACCAGGATGCGTGTCATCGCGACGTTCTGGATGGCCGCGTTCACGATCTGCTCGTTGCGCACGTCCAGGTGGCTCGTCGCCTCGTCCAGGATCAGGAAACGCGGCTCTCGGTACAGCGCACGCGCCAGCAGCAGGCGCTGCCGCTGACCCCCCGACAGGCCGGCGCCGGTATCGCCGATGAGCGTGGCATAGCCCATCGGCATCGCGCTGATCTCATCGTCGACCGCGGCCGCACGCGCGCTGCGCTCCACCAGCGCGGGGTCCGGCGACGGGCTGAAGAAGCTGATGTTCTCGGCGATCGACCCGTTGAAGAGGGAGTCTTCCTGCATCACCGTACCGACGAGGCGGCGGTAGTGGCCAAGCCCCACCCGGCGCAGCGGCTTGCCACCGACGAGCAACTCGCCCTCGGTGGGCTCGAGCAGTCCGAGCAGCAGCTTGACGAGCGTGGTCTTGCCGCAGCCGGAGGCACCGGTCAAGGCCACGCACTGCCCTGCGGGAATGGTCAGGTTCAGCCCGCGCAGCACCCACGGCTCACCGTCGGCGTACCTGAACGACAGGTTGCGCACCTCGATCGATGCGTCGAGCTGCGTCGGCTCGAGCTCGACCAGGCTGTCGTCCTCCTCGGTCTCGTGCATCACGATGTCGGCCACCCGCTCCGCGTGCAGACGCAGCATGCGCAATTCGAAGAGGCGGTCGATCAGCGCCACCAGCCGGTCGCAGAACTGCTCCTTGTAGCTGATGAACGCGAACAGCATGCCGATCGACAGGCGCGCATCGACCACCGCCAGCGCCGCCAGCCACACCAGCACCACCTGCTCGACACCGAACAGCAGCGTGTCGGCCGTCTTGTACGAGATCGTGAGCCGGGCCACGCGGACCTCGGCGTTGAACTGGTCGACGAGCAGGTTCATCCAGCCGATGCGCCGCTCGTGGGCCCGGCCGAAGAGGCGGATCGTCTGCACGCCGCGCGTGGACTCCAGAAAATGCGACTGCTGCTTGGCCGCATGCACGATCTGCTGCGCGGTCGCGTCACGCATCGGCAGGAAGAGGGCCCAGCGCAACAGCGCATACAGGACGACGGCGACCACCGGCACCGCCGTCAGTGCGGGGCTGTACATCAGCATGATGCCGAACGTGCCCACGACGAGCAGGCCGTCGACCACCGCCTCGACGACCTGCGTCGTCAGGCTGTGCTGGATGGTCTGGATCGACTCGAAGCGCGAGACGATGTCGCCCAGGTGGCGCTTCTCGAAGAACGGCAGCGGCAGCCGCATCAGGTGCGCAAAGGCGTTGCCGAACCACTGGTAGTTGAGCGACGTGGCCATCACGGTGGTGACCCACGAGCGCACCGCGCCGATGGCGGTCTGCATCAGCGCAAGCAGCAGGAACCCGAGCGCCAGCACGGTGATGAGGTCGCGGTCGGCGGCGACCAGCGCTTCGTCGACGACCCATTGCAGGTAGAACGGCGCCACCATCGCGCAGGCCTGCAGCGCGAGGCCCAGCACGAGCAGTTGCAGCAGGCTCGGCCGCAGGCCGACGATCTGGCCGACGAGGGTCGACAGGCCGATGCGCTGGCGTTCGTCGCGGCGCTCGAAGCGGCTGCCGGGTGTCATCTGCAGCGCCACGCCCGTGAAGTGGCGTGACACCTCCTCGAGCGAAATCGTCCGCGCGCCCACGGCAGGGTCGTGGATCGTCAGTCGGTCACCCTGGACGGACTTGAGCACGACGAAATGCGTCATGTCCCAGTGCAGGACACACGGCAGCGCCAGGCCGGCGAGCCCGTCGAGCGGCACCTTCAACGGCCGGCTCTGCAGCGACAGCGCGTCCGACATGCCGATCAGGCTCTTCAGCGTCATGCCCTTGAGCGAGACGTTGAAGCGCCGGCGCATGCCGGCCAGATCGATCCGGTGGCCCCAGAAGCTGGCCACCATCGCCAGGCAGACGAGGCCGCATTCGGCCGCCTCGGTTTGCAGCAGCACGGGCAGCTTGCGCGGGTTCCAGAAATTCAGTCCGGGTTGCAGGTGGCTGGTCATCTCGATGGTTCCCTTGCACTGGACGTGTCCGACGCCCGCCGCCGCGTGCCGGCGGCGTTCAAAGCCCGCCCTTGATCGTGTACAGCGGCTCGAGCACGAATTCATGGATGCGCCGCGTCTCGAGCAGCAGGCTGCCTTCGAGCGCCGTGCCGGGTTTCAGCGCATGGTCGTGGCCGAAGGCCGTGACCGATTGGCTCGGCAGCGTCACACGCACGCGGTACAGCGGCTCGCTGTCGGCCGCGCCCGCGGCAGCGACGCCAGTGGCGGCGCCCGGCAACGCCATCTCGTCGGGCCGCATCGCCATGCTCGACACCTCGCGCACGATGCCGCGGGTCTGGCCGAATTTCTGGAAGGCATACGACTGATAACGCAGCATCACCGGCATGCCGGGGTGCACGAAGCCGGCGGCCCGCGAGGGTGCATACAGCTCCGCCTCCAGCACCGAGCCCGCCGGCAGGATCGAGGCGATGCCCTGCTGCGCGCCGATCGACTGCCCCACGTCGGCGGTGATCGCCGACACCGTACCGTCCTGCGGCGCACGCACCTGGATCACGCGGCGGGCGTCGTTCTCCGTGAGGTCGCGCTCGGTGTCGCCGATGTTGCGGTCCTCGGCCTGGCGGTCGCGCTGCGCCTGCACCTGAAGGTCGCGCACCTCGTCCTGCAGCGCCGCGAGGTCACGGCCCACGGCGGCCTGCGCTCGCTGCAGATCCGCGAGCTTCTGCTGCTGGTCGAGCAGTTCGCCCTGTTTGTCCTGCACCTGAACGGCGGAGACGAAGTGCTGGGCCCCGAGTTCCGTCGTGCGCCGCAGCACGTTGTCGGCGAGTTCGACGCGGCGCTGCTGAAGCACGACCTGGTGTGCAATGCGGCCGCGTTCGGCT
>JAHECD010000179.1 GCA_024641945.1 Rubrivivax sp.
GGTGCCGGCCTGCACATAGACCATCTCGGTCGCGACGTCGCCCTTGGACCACAGCGTTTCGCCCGCCTTGGCCTCGCGCCGCGTCATGTGCGGCAGCAGCCACTCGCCGACAGGCGAGTCCGCGCGCGATGTCTCGATCGCACGCACGAGCCGCTTGATCTCGACCACCTTCTTCAGGTTGATCGGGATCATCGCCAGATACAGCGCAACGGTCGGCCACGAGCCGCCCTGCAACGCATAGATGACGAGAAAAAAGTTCGCCGACAGCGCCACCAGACGCAGTGGCAGCATGCTCTTCATCAGGTAACTGGCCACCGTGAGGCCGGCGCCGATGAAGCCGAACGCGTATCCCATCGTGGTCATGCACCGATCCCCTGCTCTTGCCTGACGGCTCCCGTCGCATCAAGTATGCCCGCATGTGCCAGTGTCGCCGCGACGGCGGGATCGTCGAGCACCTGCATCGCATGCTCGTAGCCGAGTTGAACGACGCGGTCGAGGCTGCGCCATTCCAACAGGCCCACGTGGTCAAGCGGCGGGTTCAGGTGAACGTCGGTCTGGTGGCGTGCGGCGCTCTGGCGCGAGGCGCTGTACAGGATCGTCACGTTCAGCAGATAGGCCGCAAGCGACGGAAGACGGTAGCGCCTGCTTGCGCGCGGACGCAGGCGGTCCAGCAGCAGGGTCCATGGGCCGGGCACGTCGTCGAAGTCGAGTCGGCGCACCTTGCGAGAACTCAGGTCGACCCCGATCACGCAGCCGATGCCGCGCCGCGCTCGCATCACGTCGACAGGAAAGTTGTTGAACGTGCCACCGTCGCAGAGCAGGTCGCCGCCGAGTACCACGGGCGGCAGCGCGCCGGGGATCGCGCTGCTCGCCTGTAGCGCCAGGCGCAACGGGCCGTGGGCCAACGTCTGCTCCCGCGCCTGCGAATAGTTGGTCGCGATGCAGAAGAAGCTCTTCCAGAGATCCTCGATGTCGGCGTCGAAGCCCATGAGGGTCTCGACCGCGCGGCGCGACGTCTCGCGCAGCCGCCGGCCCCTGATGAGCGAAATGAGGGGCAACAGATTGAAGTCGCCGGTTGGGTTGACCTTGAAGGCACTGCGCGTCACCTCCAGCACCCGCTGCAGCGGCTGGTCGGATGCCGCGAGCGCGGCCATCAGCGCGCCCATGCTGGTGCCGCCGATACAGTCGACCGCCACGCCACGCTCCTGCAGCGCGCGCAGCACGCCCAGGTGGGCAAAACCACGTGCACCGCCGCCGGCAAACACCAGCCCGATGGCGGTGCGGCTCTGAAGGCGCGCGAGTCGGGCCATGTCGGCCGGCACTTCGGGCCGGATGTGAAAGTGTTCGGCCACGGGGCGGCGCGCCAGCCAGGCGGCTGTGCCGCGCGGCGCGTGCACGTCGGCCGCATGCAGCAGCACGAGAATTTCCGCGGCTTCGCTGCGCGCTGCATGGCCTGCCAGGCACTCGGTTTCGATCGCGTGCAACTGGGCCGGTTGGGTGGCATCGGCCAGCAACAGACGCTCATCACTGTGGCGGCCGCACAGCGTCGTCCATTCACTGGGCTCACCGTCACTGAGCAGCAGGACGAAGTCGTGGTCCGACTCGATCTCGGCCAGTACCAGCGCGATGCGCGCGCTGCGGTCGACAGCAGTCGTCTCGCCCGGCATGGCCTGGATGTCGATCGCCTGACGGTCGATGATCCGCACGCGGCCGCCCTTGGACAGATCCTTCGCCAAACGTGCCGCGAAGGCAGGCAGGTCGATCCCGTCGGTCACCGGAAACAGCCCCATCGTTACCGGCGCGGCATACCGCGCAGGAGCATGCTGGGTGTTCAGGCGGCGGATGATCAGCCGCGTCAGCGCCAGCGGCACCTGTGCCCCGCTGCGCATGAACGGCTCAAAGTCGGCCTTGTCCAGGCGCACCAGCACCGAATCGCGTACGGCGACCACGGTGGCTGACCGCGGCTCGTCGGCAAAGAGGCTCATCTCGCCGATGACCTCGCCGCGCGCCATTTCGCGCACCATGCGGTGGGCGCCATCGTCCTGGCGCAGGTAGGCGCGCAGGCGGCCACTTACCGACAGGTACATGGAGTCGCCCGGATCACCCTGCTCCATCAGCTTCTCGCCCCCGGCAAGCTCGATCCAGCGCAGCTTCTCGCGCAGCAGGACCGTGGCTGCGGGCTCCAGATCGCCGAAGAATCGTTGCAGCAGTTGTGTCAGCCGCCGTTCGTGATGGGCGGCGGGAGCGAATGGATGCATCGGGCCGACTCTACTTCGGCCCGATGCGTGCCAAGCGGCGCCTTACCTATCGGCTGCGCCGCGCTTTCACGGCGTCGCTCAGCACCTGCAGCACGCCCAGCGAATCGTCCCAGCCGATGCAGGCGTCGGTGATGCTCTTGCCGTACTCCAGCTTCGCCGGATCGTCCTTGCCGGGGCTGAATTTCTGCGCACCATCAGCCAGGTGGCTCTCCACCATGACCCCGAAGAGGCAGCGGTTGCCGGCGGCCACCTGGGCCGCGACGTCGCGCGCGACATCGACCTGGCGCTGGTGCTGCTTGCTCGAATTGGCGTGGCTGAAGTCGACCATGAGCCGGCAGTCGAGCTTGGCGGCCTCGATCTCCTTGCAGGCGGCGGCCACGCTGGCGGCGTCGTAGTTGGGCGCCTTGCCGCCGCGCAGGATGACGTGGCAATCCTTGTTGCCCTTGGTCTCGACGATCGCGACCTGGCCGTTCTTGTGTACCGACAGGAAGTGGTGCGGCCGCGCCGCGGCCTGGATCGCGTCGATCGCGATCCGGATATTGCCGTCGGTACCGTTCTTGAAGCCGATGGGTGCCGACAGGCCCGAGGCGAGCTCGCGGTGTACCTGGCTTTCGGTCGTGCGCGCGCCGATGGCGCCCCAGGCGATCAGGTCGCCGATGTACTGAGGGCTGATCGTGTCCAGGAATTCGCCCGCCGCGGGCACGCCCAGGCGGCTGATTTCCACGAGCAGCTGGCGGGCGATGCGCAGCCCTTCGTGGATCCGATAGCTGCCGTCGAGGTACGGGTCGTTGATCAGCCCCTTCCACCCGACGGTCGTGCGCGGCTTCTCGAAATAGACGCGCATCACGACCTCCAGCGTGTCGGCGAACCGCGCGCGCTGATCCTTGAGCTTGCGTGCATATTCGAGCGCGGCCGCCGGGTCGTGGATCGAGCACGGGCCGATCACCACCAGCAGCCGGTCGTCCTTGCCATGGAGGATGTCGCGCACGGCATGCCGCGTGTCGCCGACCAGCTTCTCGACCGGCGTGCCGGCGATCGGGAAGAACTTGATCAGGTGCTCCGGCGGCGGCAGCGGGGTCACGTCCTTGATCCTCTGGTCGTCGGTATCGCTCGTCTTTTCGCTGAGCGCATACCAGCCCTCGCTGGTGCTTCGGTTCGACATGTCGGACTCCTCTGGTCGTGGGTTTTCGGGTTGAGCGGGCAAGAAAAAACCGCCGGGGTTGCCGGCGGTTTGTCTGGATTCGGGGCGCTCGTTTCGCTTATGCGCTTTCCTCTCCAGCCGCCGTGCGGTGCGAGATCCAAAAGTACGCAAAATAAAACGAGGCGGCGAGACGCATGGCGCGGAATGTAGCACGCCCTCGGCGCCGCGAGACTGACGCCCGCTATCCTTCAGGCCCATGACCTCCCCGCGCGCCGTCAACGCCTCGAGGCGTGCACTGTGCCTTGCGGCTGCGGCGACACCCTGGGCGAAGGCCCTGACCAGCATGAATGAATGGGATACAGAAGGGCTCGAACGCCTGCAGGCTGCCGTCGACGCCGCCATTGCCGAGGGGCGGCTGCCCGGCGCGGTCGTTCTTGTCGGACGGGAGGGCGCCCGTTGGCTCAAGGCTTTCGGCCGCAGGGCCCTCGTACCGGCGCCGGAGCCGCTGGACGAAACGACGGTCTACGACCTGGCCTCGCTGACCAAGGTACTGGTCACCGCACCGGTGCTGATGCGGCTGGTCGAGGGGGGCGCGCTCGACATCGACAGCCCGGTGCGCCGCCTCGTGCCCAGGTTCAGGAGCGGCGACACGATCACGGTGCGGCAACTGCTCACCCACACGTCCGGCCTGCCGGCGAGCCTGCCCCTCGAGCCCGCCTGGCGCGGCGCCGACACGGCGCTGGACCTCGCATGCACCCGCGTGCCGACCCATCCGCCGGACACGTACTTTCGATACTCCGACGTCAACTTCATCCTGCTCGGCCATATCGCACAAAGCCTGGGCGGCGCAGCGCTCGAGCGCCTGGCGCAGGACTGGGTCTTTGCGCCGCTGCGGATGCAGGACACCGGCTACCACCCGCTGACCCAACATGCGCCTGCCCGCATCGCGCCGACCGAAATCGACGGCGCCTCGCCGCTGCGCGGCGAGGTCCACGACCCCACCGCGCGCCGGATGGGCGGCGTCGCCGGGCACGCCGGTGTCTTTGGCACCGCGGCGGATGTGGGGCGTTATGCCTCGATGCTGCTGTCCGGCGGCTCGCTGGACGGTGTACAGGTGCTGAAGGAATCGTCGGTGGCGCGCATGACGCAGGTGGCCTCGCCGCCCCAGGTGACCGCGCGGCGCGGCCTGGCATGGGATATCGACTCGCCCTATTCCCGCCCGCGAGGCAAGCGGTTCCCTGTCGGCAGCTACGGGCATACCGGCTTCACCGGTTGCGTGCTCTGGGTCGAGCCGGGTACCCGCAGCTTCCACGTCTTCCTGTCCAACCGCGTGCACCCCACGACGCGAGAGAGCATCGTCGCGTTGTACGAGGAGGTGGGCACCCGGGTGGCGCAGGCCGTCGGACTCGGTGAATAGCCGACGCGCTGAGCCGCCCGTCGCGCACGCCGTCGCCGAGGCGTCGGCGCTCGGGCGCTCGCGGCGTTAGGCCGTCCCGCCGACCGTCAGGCGCTCGATGCGCAGCGTGGGCTGGCCCACGCCGACCGGCACACTCTGGCCTTCCTTGCCGCACATCCCCACGCCGGTGTCGAGCTGCATGTCGTTGCCGATCATGCTCACGCGCTTGAGTGCATCGGGCCCGTTGCCGATGATCGTGGCACCCTTGACCGGGTACTGGATGCGGCCGTTCTCGACCCAGAAGGCTTCGCTGGCCGAGAAGACGAACTTGCCGTTCGTGATGTCCACCTGCCCGCCGCCGAAATTGGTGGCGTAGAGACCGCGCTTGATGCTGCCCACGATCTCGTCGCGTGTGCGGTCGCCTCCCAGCATGTAGGTGTTGGTCATGCGAGGCATCGGCACGTGGGCATAGCTCTCGCGCCGGCCGTTGCCGGTGGCCTTGACGCCCATCAGGCGCGCATTCAGGCTGTCCTGAATGTAGCCACGCAGGACACCGTCCTCGATGAGCACATTGCGCTGGCTCGCGTGGCCTTCGTCGTCGACATTCAGCGAACCGCGGCGGTCGGGCAGGGTGCCGTCGTCGAGGACGGTCACGCCCTTGGCCGCCACCCGCTGGCCGATGCGGCCCGAGAACACGCTCGAGCCCTTGCGGTTGAAGTCCCCCTCGAGACCGTGGCCCACGGCCTCGTGCAGCAGGACGCCGGGCCAGCCCGGGCCGAGCACGACCGTCATCTCGCCCGCGGGCGCCGGGCGGCTGTCCAGGTTGGTGAGTGCTGCGTTCACGGCCTGGTCGACGTAGCTTTGCGCCACGGCGTCGGTGAAATAACCGAGCCCGAAGCGGCCGCCGCCGCCGCCGGTGCCGACCTCGCGGCGGCCGTCCTGCTCGGCGATCACGGTCACGCTCAAGCGCACGAGCGGTCGCACATCGGCGGCACGTGTGCCGTCGGCGCGCGCGATCATCACGACGTCGAACTCGGCGGCCACGCCGGCCATCACCTGCACGATGCGGGGGTCCTTGGAGCGCGCCATCTTTTCCACGCGCTCGAGCAGCGCGACCTTCTGCGCGCTGTCGAGCGTGCCGATCGGATCGGTCGGCCCGTACAGCGTGCGTGCAGCCGCGACGCGGGTCTTCGGGCCCACCTTCACACGTCGCTGCTGACCGGCGGCGGCGATCGTGCGCACCGTGCGCGCGGCATCGAGCAGCGACGCCTCCGAAAGGTCGTCCGAATAGGCGAAGGCGGTTTTCTCGCCCGCCACCGCACGCACGCCCACGCCTTGGTCGATGCTGAAGCTGCCGCTCTTGACGATGCCCTCCTCGAGGCTCCAGCCCTCGTGGCGTGTGGTCTGGAAATACAGGTCGGCATCGTCGACACGGTGCT
>JAHECD010000081.1:0-23726 GCA_024641945.1 Rubrivivax sp.
GCGGTGCTGTTCGTCGTGTTCCTGCTGCTGCGCCGGATCGTGCACTCGCCGTTCGGCATGTCGCTGCAGGCGCTGCGCGACAACCGGCTGCGGCTGGCGTCGGCGGGCATGTCGGTCAATTCGCGCCTGTCCGCGGCCTATACGCTGGGGGCCGCATTTGCCGGCACGGCCGGCGCCCTGCTCGCGCAGACGACCGGCTTCGCCTCGCTCGACGTGCTCGAATTCCACCGCAGCGCGGACGTGATGCTCGCGCTGGTGATCGGCGGGGCCGGGTGGCTCTGGGGCGGGCTGGCCGGTGCCATCGCGTTCAAGGTGATGCACGACGTGCTGTCGGCCTTCACGCCGCAGTACTGGACGTTCTGGATCGGCCTGTTCCTCGTCGTGTTGATGCTCGCAGGCCGCGAACGGCTGATGCGGCCCTGGACCTGGTTCCGCCGCGGCGCGGGCGATGGGAGCGCCCGATGAGCGCCACCGTGCTCCAGACCCACGGCCTGATCAAGCGCTTCGGCGGCATCACTGCCACCGACAACGTGTCCATCGGCTTCGAGCTCGGTGCGCGCCATGCTCTGATCGGCCCCAACGGCGCCGGCAAGACGACGCTCATCAACCAGCTCACGGGCGTGCTCGCGCCCACCGAGGGGCGTGTCGTGATGGGCGGGCAGGACATCACCGACATGGCGCCGAACAAACGCGTGGCGCTCGGTCTCGTGCGCACGTTCCAGATCAACCAGTTGTTTTCGTCGCTCACGCCGCTGCAGAGCCTGGCGCTGGTGGTCAGCAGCCGGACCGGCAAGGCGGGTGGCTGGTGGCGACCGCTCGGACAGGACGCCGCGGTGGCGGCCGAGTGCGAACAACTGCTCGATCAATTCCGTCTGGCCGAACATGCCGACCGGCCCACCCGCGAGTTGCCCTACGGCAAGCGCCGCCTGCTCGAGATCGGCCTGGCGGTCGCGCTCAAGCCCAAGGTGCTGCTGCTCGACGAACCCGCGGCCGGCGTGCCCGCGGCCGAACGGCAGGACATCCTCGATACCGTGGCCGCGCTGCCCGCGGACGTGTCGGTGGTGCTGATCGAGCACGACATGGATCTCGTCTTCAGCTTCGCCACGCGCATCACCGTGCTCGTCAACGGCGCGGTGTTGACCGAAGGCACGCCCCAGCAAATCGGTGCCGATCCGCAGGTGCGTGCGGTCTACCTCGGCGACTCGATGGCGGGCATCCGCCCGGGGGCCGACCATGGCTGAGCCGCTGCTCGTCGTCGACGGCCTGACTTGCGGTTATGGCGAGGCCGTGGTGCTGAGCGACGTGAGCCTGACGCTCGACGCCGGCCGCTCCCTCGCGCTGCTCGGCCGCAACGGCACCGGCAAGACGACGCTGATCGATACGCTGGTGGGCGTGACGCGGCGCCACGCCGGGCGCATCGTGCTCGCCGGGCGCGAGATCCATGCGCTGCCGGCCTACGAGCGCGCCGCGGCCGGCATCGGCTGGGTGCCGCAGGAGCGCAATATCTTCAAGTCGCTGACGGTCGACGAGAACCTCAGTGCCGTCGCGCGCAGCGGGCCGTGGACGCCCGCGCGGGTGTACGAGCTGTTCCCGCGGCTGGCCGAGCGCAAGCGCAACCTCGGCACGCAGCTCTCGGGCGGCGAGCAGCAGATGCTCGCGTTCGCCCGCGCGCTCGTGATCAACCCGCGCCTGCTGCTGCTCGACGAGCCGCTCGAAGGCCTGGCGCCGATCATCGTCGAAGACCTGCTGCGCGCGATCCGCCGCGTCGCGCGCGACGAAGGCCTGCCGTCGATCGTGGTCGAGCAGCATCCGCACATGGTGCTCGGCGTGACCGACGACGCCATCGTGCTCGACCGCGGCGGCATCGCGCTGCGTGCGACGAGCGAATCGCTGCTGGACGACCCCACGCCGCTCGACGCCTGGCTCGGCGTCGGTGCACATTGATCTGATCGCGCACCGCACAAGGAGATACAACATGACCGAACGCACCACGCCGCCGTTCCGCGCCGACCACGTCGGCAGCTTTCTGCGCCCCAAGTACCTGCTCGACGCACGCGAGGATTTCTTCGTCAAGAAGAGCATCACGGCCGTCCAGCTGCGCGCGATCGAAGACCGGGCGATCACCGAGATCGTGCAGTTCCAGCAGGACGTGGGTCTGCACAGCATCACCGATGGGGAGTTCCGCCGCACCTATTTCCACATCGACTTTCTCGAGCAGCTCGGTGGCGTCAAGACCGACATACCGGTCACCGTGATACGCCCGGACGGCACCGAGGAGCTGGCGCCGCCGGTGATCCGCGTGATCGACAAGGTGCGCCACGCCAAGAATATCCAGCTCGCCGATTTCAACTACCTCAAGAGCCAGGTCAAACCGGGCTTGATGCCCAAGGTGACGATCCCGTCGCCGACGATGCTGCACTTCCGCGGCGGCCGCGCGGGCATCAGCAAGCAGGCCTATCCCGAGCTCGACCCGGTGTTCTACGACGACGTGGCCAAGGCCTACGGCGACGAGCTGCAATCGCTCTTCGACGCGGGTTGCCGCTACGTGCAGATGGACGACACCAACATGGCGTATCTCTGCGACGAGAAGATGCGCGAGGCGGCCCGCCAGCGCGGCGACGACCCGAACGAACTGCCGCACCGCTACGCCGGGTTCATCAACAAGGTCGTGGCGCACAAGCCGGCGGGCATGACGCTGGCGATGCACCTGTGCCGCGGCAACTTCAAGAGCACGCACGCGGCGGCCGGCAACTACGAGCCGGTGGCCGAGGCGCTGCTCGCCGAGATGAACCTCGACGCCTATTTCCTCGAGTACGACGACGACCGCTCGGGCGACTTCCGCCCGCTGCGTTTCCTGCCCAAGGGCAAGATCGCGGTGCTTGGCCTCGTGACCACCAAGTTCGGCGAGCTCGAAAGCAAGGACGACCTGAAGCGCCGCATCGACGAGGCTGCCAAATACGCGCCGCTCGACCAGCTTTGCCTGAGCCCGCAATGCGGCTTCTCGAGCACCGTGCACGGCAACAACATCGCCGTCGAAGCGCAGCGCACCAAACTTCGCCTGGTGATCGAGACCGCGCAGGAAGTCTGGGGTTGAGCGCCGGCGCGGCGGCGGCCACGCCGGTCGTCGTGCGCCCGGTGCAGCCGGGCGACCGCGCCGCGTGGCAGCCGCTCTGGGACGGCTACAACGCGTTCTACGGGCGCGAGGGCGCGACGGCGCTCGATCCGGCCGTCACCGAGCACACCTGGTCGCGTTTCTTCGATGAAGCAGAACCCGTATTCGGGCTCGTGGCGGTGGACGGTGACCGACTGGTCGGCCTCACGCACTACCTCTTCCATCGCAGCACCACACGCGTCGAACCCACCTGCTACCTGCAGGACCTGTTCACCGTGCCCGCGTTGCGCGGCCAGGGCGTCGGGCGTGCATTGATCCACGCCGTCTACGGGCGCGCGCAAGAGGCCGGCGTGAAGCGTGTGTACTGGCAAACGCACGAGACCAACGCCGCCGGCCGCCGGCTGTATGACCGGATCGCCCGGCATCACGGGTTCATCGTTTATTCATACGACGTGTGAGGCGGGCCCGCGGCGGGCGCGGCTGCCCGGCCCGGCCGCTCGCTACACGATGTCCAGTTCGGGGTAGCGCCGGAAGATGCCCTGCTCGTTGAACGGGATGCGCCGCTCGCTCCCCAGGTACGCGGCGACCTTCGGCAGCGCCGCGACGCGGGCATGCAACGCGCGCACGTTCGGCGTCGCGCCGATCGCGGCGGCGCAGGCCTTCGGGAAGGCATATTCCAGCCCCTCGATCAGCTGGAACAGCGACAGGTCGGCATAACTCAGCCGACCGCCGACGAGGTGCCGCTGCCCGGCCGGGTTGCGCACGAGGATGGTCTCGAACCAGCTCAGGAACTTGGGCAGGCGCGCACTGCAGAACTCGCGCGCGCGCCGCAGCGCCTCGGGCTTCTGGTCCTCGTAAACCAACCCGGCACCGACCGGGTGATGGGTGTCGTGGGCCTCGTTGACCATGTCGGCGATGGTCAGCTGGATCTGCTGCGTCCACACCCGCGCCTGCTCGCTGCGTCCGACCAGCTTGAGCGGCGGCGCCAGGTATTGCAGGATGGCCGCGGTCTGCGCGACGACGATCTCGCCATCCTGCAGGAAGGGCGGTGCGAAGGGCGGATGCAACACGCGGGTGTCCGTCAGCCAGCGCATCATCGCCGGCACACCTTGTCGCTGTTCATCGGGCCCGCGGGCCACGTCGACGTAGGGCGCGCCCGCGGCCTCCAACGCCAGGCGCACGAACTCGCCCCGGCCCTGGATGGTCGGCCAGTAGAAGAGTTGGTAGGCCATGCGGTGGACTGTAGCGCGCAGCCGGGCGAGGGATGAATTGAGGCGGCTTCCGGCCTCACTTCCGGCTGTGTGCCGGGCGCCCATGGCCTTAGGCTGGTCACCGGGTCCGCAGGCACCCTGCTGCCGCGCATCCCATCGAATCCAGGCCCCGAGCGTCACCCCCAAGCGTCACCCCGAGCTTCGAATGAAATCCCTCAAGAAATTGATCCTTCGTGCCCGTGCCCACCCCAAGGTCCTGCTGGGGCTCTGCATCGGCGTGCTGATGTTCACCGGCCTGGTCGCGCTGAATGGCATGGCCGTGCAGGAAGCGAATGCACGCAAGAGCGCCGACGTGCTGCAGTTCGAGCAGAAGCCGGACGACTGGCTGGCGCACGAGCAAGGCGTCGCGCATTTCCGCAAGGCACTCGATGCCGGCCAACTGGTGGCCGTGGGCCTGGTGCCCGCCGAGCCGGGGCTCGTGCTGTACACGCTGAAGAGCGGCGACAAGGCCAGCACCACGGTGCCTGGCTGCACGGCGATCGGCTGTGCCGGCACCGTGCTCGACCACCTGGACGACAAGAGCGCGGCGGCCGGTTTCGGCCTCGTCAGCATCAACGTCGATCCGCGCACCGCCAGCCGACGCTGGCTCGATACGGTCGGCAAGATCCTGTCGCCGATGCTCGTGCTGGGCATCGTCGTGGCGGCGCTGTTCCTCGTCACCAAGCTGCAGGCCGGCATGGGCGGCGCAGCGTCGCGCCTGGCCGTGCGCCCCGAGATCAAGTTCGACGACGTGATCGGCAGCGACGAGGCCAAGGCCGGGCTGAACCGCGTCAAGGCCTTCATGCACGACCCGGCGCGTTATGCCAAGCTGGGTGCGGCAGCGCCGCGCGGCGTGCTGCTCGTCGGGCCGCCCGGCACCGGCAAGACCCTGCTGGCCAAGGCGCTGGCGGGCGAGAGCAAGGCCAACTTCATCGCGGTGGACGGGTCCTACTTCACGTCGATGTTCTACGGCGCCGGCGTGAGCAAGGTGAAGGACCTGTTCAAGCTGGCGCGCCGCAACGCACCCTGCGTGCTGTTCATCGACGAGGTCGACGGCATCGGCCGGCGCACGCACGGCGGTCAGGGCGGCGGCGCAGAGTCCGAACTCAACCGCATCATCAACCGCGTGCTGGTCGAGATGGACGGCTTCGAAAGCCTGGACAACGTGGTCGTCGTCGGCGCCACCAACCACGAGAACAACATCGACGAGGCGATGCGCCGGCCGGGCCGCTTCGACATGCTCGTGCGCCTGAACCTGCCCACGCTGCCCGACCGCGAGCGACTGTTCGAGCTCTATATCGGCAAGGTCTCGCACGACGGCAGCGCCGACGTCGGCGCGCTGGCGCGCATGACCGCCGGCATGTCGCCGGCCGAGATCGCCAACACCGTCAACAAGGCCGCGTCCACCGCCGCCGAAGCCGGTGCGCAGCAGGTGTCGTCGGAGCATTTCCTGCGGGCCATCGAGACCCACCAGCTCGGCGGCGAGGTCTCGGCCACCAAGGCCCTGCTCACCGAAGGCACGCGCGAGCGCCTGGCCTACCACGAGGCGGGCCACGCGCTCGTCGCGCACTGGCTCGGCGTGGGCGCGGTCGAGCGCGTCACCATTGAGCCGCGCGGCCACGCACTCGGCGTCACCTACGTCAGTCGCGATACCGAAGACCCGCTCTACCAGCAGTCCGAACTCACCAACCGGCTGGCGATGATGCTCGGCGGGCGCGAGGCCGAATTGCTGGTGCAGGGCAGCGTCTCCAGCGGCGCGTCGGACGATCTCAAGCGTGCGTCCGAACTGGCCATCAACATGGTCGGCTCGCTGGGCTTCTCCAAGGCCTTCGGCCTGCTGAGCGTGGCCGGCGTGCCGAAGGAACTGCTCGGGCCCGACATCCAGGCCGCCGTGCTGCACGAGGCGCGCTCGATGCTCGAGCAGGCGCAGGCGCGCTGCCAGCACCTGCTGTCGTCACGCCGCGGCCAGCTCGAGGCGATGGCGCAGGCGCTGCTGAAGCGCGAAGTGCTGAGCGGGGACGAGCTGAAGGGGCTGCTCGGCGTTGCCGCGGCAGAGGTTGCGGTCGAACACGACGTCGCCCTCGAGGCCATGGCGGCCTGACCGGCCGCATTGCCGCCGCCGCCTCACGCACGCGGCGCTTTGATCCCTCGAACCGGCCGCGATGAATCGGTCAGTCGATGGCACTGGCCGCCAAGGGACTATTTGGCGGCGGCTGGAAAGGCTGGCAGCTTGCCGATGTCGCGTGGGTCGTGCTGGATGATGACGGTCGCCTTCAAGTTCTTTTCGATCTGCTTGATGCGCTCGATCGACGCCAACGTCTGCGCGCGGTCGTGGTTGAACCCCGGTACGCCATCGTGCTCGTAGTTCTCGTGGAAGTGCACCGCGTCACCGCTCAGGATCACCGGGCCCATCCCTTTGAGGCGCACGAGCAGGATGCTGTGTCCGGGTGTGTGGCCTGGCGCACGAAGCATCATGACGCTGCCGTCCTGAAACACGTCCTTGTCCGCGCTCTGTGGCTCGACCTTGCGCTTCTCGGCGATCCACTCGGCGAAACCCTTCACGTTGGCGCCACCCATCGGCGGCGTGGCGGTGATGCCATCCCAATCGCCCTTGCCGATCAGCAGCGTCGCATTCTTCAGCGAGCCCAGCTGGCCGGTATGGTCGGCGTGGAAATGGCTGATGCCGACGTACTTCACGTCGTCGGGATTGATGTCGATCTGCTTCAGCAGGTCGGCCAGCGGCTTGTTGGAGGCATTGGGCACGGAGCCCGGCAGATAGCCGGTGTCCCAGACCATCACCTCAGCGCCGTGCCGGATGACGTAACAGCTGAAGGTGAAGGGCTTGCTCGTCTCGCTGTACGCGAACGTGTCGCTGAAGCGCCGCGGGTCGTTGGTCCCGTTGCCGCAATCGAGCCGCGTCAGCGTGACCTCCTGGGCCGCCGCCGAAAGCGAGAGAAGCGCGCCCGTGCAGAGCGCCAGCCAAAAGCGTGACTTCATCGTGTCTCCTTGTTCGACTTCATGATATCGAGGGTGCCGGCGGGCATGAAGCTCTCGGATGAAAGGCCCTGGTGGCGAACGGTGCGGTGCCCTGCGGATCGAATCCGCGGTGCGCTGATGGCGGGTCCCGGCCGCGGCCCGAAGTCGATTTGCCGGCATGTGTGCACCACCTCGCCGATGCATGCGGCGACACTTCGTCGTCGGCCCCGGATATGCTGTTCGGCCGTTGCCGATGCCAAGCCCCGCGAGGAGAGCCGATGTCGAAACCACACCTCTGCGTTGCCGCCGTGCTTTCGACGGTGACGTTGCTTGCGGCCTGCCAGGTTGCGCCGCAGCCACCGGCAGGCCGTGTCACCTTTGCCGGACTGGCCGGTACCCACTGGCGTCTGGTCGAGTTCCAGTCGATGGACGATGCGCAGGGTCGTCGCAAGCCGGAGGACCCCGCCAAGTACACCATCACGTTGCACAACGACGGCTCGTTCACGGCCCGCCTCGATTGCAACCGCGCCACCGGGCCGTGGCGTAGCGATGCCGGTGCCGCGCCCCGCGGGCCTCTGTCGATCGGGCCCGTGGCCGCGACACGCGCCCTGTGCCCGGAGCCCTCGATGGGCGAGTTCCTTGCGCGGAATCTGGCCTACGTGCGTTCGTACACCGTCGCCGGAACCCACCTGCACATGGCCTTGATGGCCGATGCGGGGATCATCGTCTGGGAACCGTGGCCGTATTGACCATGCCCTGGGTCGACGGTTCAACAAGCGTGGGCACGACATGATCTCGGTGTTGGCGGTCGTGCTCGCCGGCGTGCTGGTCGCGCGCTGGACTGCGCGCGCTCTCGTGGGGTGGAGGGCCTATCCCGCCGCGGTGCTGGCGGCTCTGGTGCTGTTGCCGCCGCTGGGCTACCTGGTGGCGTCGATCGACGCGCTGTGGCAGGACGGCGGCCTGCCGGCTCTGCGTGGCACGGCGATCGGCCTCGCGCTGGCGGTGGCGCTGATCGAGGTGCCGCTGCTCGTTTTCAGGTTCAGGCGGCGCGCCCGTTGAATCGGTGGCGCAGCGTGGGCAGCCGCCGCAGCGGCGCGTGCTGCTCGGCTGGCGGTCCGTCTCGTCGGCCGTGATGCTGGATCAACCGCCGAAAATCATCGCCTCCGGGATCTGGTAGTGCTCGTAGTCGTTGACTTCGATCGACCAGGTGTCGCCCTGCTTGCCCGCCTTGACTTTGGAGCCGGCTTCGGAGCTCACCTTGGGGCCGGCGAAGGTCAGCACGCGCTTCAAGCCGCCAGCCGGCGTCACGTGCACTTCGGCATAACCCGGCTTTCCGCGGATCACGCCGAAGGTGCACTGCGCCGACGCGGCTGCGGCCTCGCCCAGCGAGCAGGGCACCTGTCCCGTGGCGTGGTACGGCGTGCCCTTGACCTTGGCATCGCCGGCCGGTGCCGCCCCGAGGGCCGATGCCGCAGCGCCCGTGGCAGCGCCGGTGATGCCCACCGTCAACGTGTAGCGTGCCGATTCGTTGCGACGGGCGGCATTGCGCATCAGGTAGACCCGGACCGTATATTCACCGTCGGCCGGCAATGGGCCCGTCCATTCATCGCCGCCCGACGATCCAGTGAAGAGGGCTTCGCCCGAGGACCCCGGCGGCATCACGTTGAAGTAGTTGCTCGGGTTGCTCGTCTTCATCGCCGCGCTCATCGTCTGGCCGGCGCGTGCGCGCACCTTGTAGTCGATGATCCTGTCGCCCTTGAGCGTGCCCTTCACGGTGGCGGAAGACGCGCCCTTGGCAAATTGCAGCGGCTTTGAGGTGATCGCAGACGCGGCGAATGCCGATGTTCCGGCGGCGAGCACGAAGCCCGCGAGCAGATGGCGAAATGACACTTTCATGCGGTTCTCCCATTCATCTGTCGTCGACAAAACGTTCTGGAATGTAGCGGCATTGCGCGCAGTCTACCGGGCCGTGCCCGCGCGCAGATGGGCACGCCGGTGCCATTGGGTCAGCGGCGCAGGACCGTCGCGCACCTGGCCCGCGATGGCCCTGCCGGCCTGTCCCGCCAGTCGCCTGGCGGTGTGGCATCCGCGCCCATCCTCCGAGTCCCTGCGGCGGCGCGCTGCGGGCCGGGCGCTCACTCGGCCATCGTGTCCGCCTGTACCACGCTGACGGGGCGATGTCTTTCGGCGGCCGACCGCACGTTCAACCACGCGCTCGCCGAACCGCAGATGCCGATGATCGCGATGCCGAGCCAGCCCCACCCGTCGGGCACGGCACCGAAAACGACGAACCCTGCCAGTGCGGCCACCGCCAGTTGTGCGTACTGGAATGGCATCAGCGTCGACGCGGGCGCCTTGCCCAGCGCCATGATGAGCATCAGGTGACCGCTGGTGCCCAGCACGGCCAGGCCCGCCAACGCGCCCACCTGCAGCGCCGGCGCGCCCATCAATTTTTCGATCGGATCGCTCACGCTGGCCAGCAGCAGTGGCGTGGCGATCGCCATGCCGGTGGCGCCGGTGTAGAAGTTGGTGGTGAACGGGTCCTCGTGTGGCGCGAAGCGGCTGGTCATGATCTGGAACGCCGCATTCGCGAAGGCGGCTGCCAACGGCAGCAGGGCCGCCCAGCCGACGATCCCGCTGCCCGGACGGACCACGAACAACGCGCCGACGAAGCCACCGACCACCAGCGCCCAGCGCAGTGGCGAGATGCGCTCCTTCAGCCACACACGTGCGACGAGCGTGGCGATCACAGGGGTCAACATCACGATGGCGGTGAACTCGGCCACCGGCATGCGGCGCAACGCGGCAAAGGCCATCGACGAAGCAAACGCGAGCAGCGCACCGCGCGCGATCTGGAACATCGGGTTGGCACTTCGAAAGGATCGCTGCTTCGACAGCGCGATGAGCAGCGTCATGAACGCCGCATGAAGACCGTAACGTGTCCACAGGACCAGTGCCACCGAAAAATAGGCACCGACGAAACGCACCGTGGTGTCCAGGAGGGCGAAGCAGCTTGCCGCGCCGATCACCAGCGCAATGCCGAGCAGCGGACGGGGCGGCGTCATGCGGGCCCGTGGCGCGACGGATCGGTCATGGTTGGGTGCATGCGGCATTGTCGATGGGTTGCCTGCGGGCACGTGCGCAGCGCCAGATGGACAAGCCCGCGTTGGGCGCGCATATTGGCTGCCGTGCGCCGGCGCTCCCGTGCTCACGTTGAAACCACTGCGCGTACCTGACCCCGCCATGATCGAGGAAGATCCGCCCGACGACGCAGCCTCGCCAGCCAGCGAGATGTTTGCCCAGACCTACCGCGAGCTGCGCCAGATCGCACACGCCCGCCTGCGCGGCAGCGGCCGCAACACCGTGCTCGACACGACCGCGCTCGTGCACGAGTCGTTCCTGCGGCTCAGCCAGTCGAGCCCGCTGCAGTTTCCCGATCGTGCGCGCTTCTTCGTCTATGCCAGCCGCGTCATGCGCTCGGTCATCGTCGACATGGTCCGACAGCGGCAGGCCGAGCGCCACGGCGGCGGGGTCGAACATGTCACGCTGACGGGCGATGCGGTCGAAGCCGCGGCCCTGCCGCGTGACGAGCACGACATCGTGCGTGTGCACGAAGCGCTGCTCGAACTGGCCAAGCTCGACGAGCGCATGGCCAAGGTGGTGGAGATGCGCTACTTCGGGGGCATGACCGACCAGGAGGTGGCCGAAGCCCTGCACATCACGGACCGCACCGTGCGGCGCGACTGGACGCAGGCGCGCCTGTTTCTGGCCGAAGCGCTGAAATGACCCGCCGGCAGGCCCGCGGTGGCCGCCACGTGCGGCCTGGCGAGGTCGGTTTTCTCGCGGCCGTGTCCGGCCACGGCGGTCCATCTCGTTCCTGTGGGTACCGGGGCTGCGTCGGTGCATCGCGGTGGGGCACTCGACATATGAGTCGCCTCTCGATAACCGCCGCCCCGGTCTGTCCCGCTCTGGCCGCCCGCGCCATGGGGATGGACAGCGTCGAGGGTGTGCGATGACATTTGCCGAAGGAGCCCCGCGCCGTGAACGACCTGCTCGAACTCTCGCCGCAGCAGTGGGCGCAACTGCGTACCCTGCTCGACGAGGGTCTCGCGTTGCCCGCGGCGCGCCGCGAGGCGTGGCTGGACGGCCTGGATGCCGAGGCGGCGCCGTACCGGCCTCGCCTGCGTTCGCTGCTGGCGCATGCAGACGATGAACACGCGTTGGCGCGTGTCGGCACCTTGCCCGGCATCGAGACCGCGCAATTCGCCCCGCAGCCACCTGCCGAGACCGCTGGATCCCAGGTGGGACCGTACAGGTTGCTGCGCGAATTGGGCAGCGGCGGCATGGCCAGCGTGTGGCTGGCCGAACGCATCGACATCCTGCAGCGCCGCCAGGTGGCGATCAAGTTGCCGCATGGCGCCTGGCGGCGTGCGGGGCTGGCCGAGCGCATGGCGCGCGAGCGCGAGATCCTCGCGACGCTGGAGCATCCGAATATCGCGTGCTTGTACGACGCCGGCGTGGCCGAAGACGGCCAGCCCTGGCTTGCGCTGGAATTCGTCGCCGGCGAGCCCATCGACGCGTGGTGCGAGCACCGGCGATTGGGCGTGTCCGCGCGACTGCGCCTGTTCCTTCAAGTGGTGCGCGCGGCGGCGTATGCACATTCACAACTCGTCGTGCACCGCGACTTGAAGCCGAGCAACATCCTCGTCAGCGACGAGGGGCATGTGAAGCTGCTGGACTTCGGCATCGCCAAGCTGCTCGAGCAAGGCAGCGCCGAGGAAACGACCCTGACGCTGGCGGCCGGCCGCGCGTTGACGCCGGACTTTGCGGCACCCGAGCAGATCCTGGGCAGGCCCGTCGGCACCGGCGCCGATATCTACGCCCTGGGTGTCCTGCTGTATCTGCTGCTCACCGGCCAGCGGCCCTACCGGCTGGCGCGCCATTCACGCGCGGCGATGGAAGAGGCCATCGTGCAGGCCGATATCGCACGACCGAGCAGCACGGCCGGCGGCGCCCTGTGCCGCTCGTTGCGGGGCGACCTCGACACCATCGTCCTCAAGGCCCTGAAGCAGCGGCCCGAAGACCGGTACGCGACAGCGGCCGCGTTGGCCGACGACATCGAACGCCACCTCGCGCACGAGCCGGTGCTGGCGCAGCCCGACCGGCTGCCCTACCGGCTGAGCAAGTTCGTGCAGCGCCATGCGCTGGCCACCGGTGCGGCACTGTCGGTGCTCGTGGCCGTGGTCGCCGGTGCCGGTGCGGCACTCTGGCAGGCGCGCATCGCCCAAACGGAGCAGCAGCGGGCCGAGGCGGTGAAGGACTTCGTCACCGGCCTGTTCGCGGACGCGGACCCGTTCAACACGACCAGCCGAGCCCCGACGATCGAGGGCCTGCTGCAGATGGCCGAAGAACGTCTGCGCCAGCCGTTGGCCGGTGGCGCTGCGACACGGGTGGAACTGCTGGAGATGGTGGGCAGCAGCTATGTCGGCCTGAGCATGTTCGAACGCGCCGAGAAGGTGCTGGCCCAGGCCATCGACGAGGGGCGCCGCGACCTGGGCGCCGACCACCCCCTCACACAACGCGCCCGCATCACGATGCTGGCCGTCTATCGCTTTGGCGGGCGCAGCGCCGAGATGACGCAGGAATTGCAGGCGCTGCTCCCCGCATTGCAGGCCGCCGGCCGCGGCCCGAGCGAGAACCTGCAGCGAGCGCTGACGCAGAAGGCGCACCTCGATCTGGATACCGGCCGGTACGCCGAGGCCACCGCCGCCGCACGCCAGGCGCTGGCATTGGCCGTGGCGATGCGAGGCGAAGACGACCCGGTCACCGGCAACGCGGCGCTCATGCTGGCGTCCACAGGCCAGTTCGGCGGCGACGCCGCCGCGACGCTCGCACTGGCAGAGCAGGCACGCGACCGGCTGCTGCGCATCCACGGCGCCGACCGGGTGCACGCGCGGGTGCTCGATGCCCGTTTCATGGTCGGGCGGGCGCTGGGCAACGTGGGCCGCTATGCCGAAGCGGTCGACGAACTGCGCGACGTGCTGCAAAAGGTGCGTGCGCTGCTGGGCACCGATGCGAACATGGCTGCATTCGTCGCCGCGGACATCGCTCGCTTCCAACTGGAGCTCGGGCGGCCTGCCGACGCAGAGCGCGTCGCGGCCTATGCACGGGGCATCGTGCAGCGCGTCGTGGCCGGCGATTCGTATACCGTCGCTGCAGCGCGCTGGACACATGGCCGCACCTTGCTGGCCCTGGGGCGCAGCGCACCGGCGCTCGAACCGCTGGGCCAGGCACTCGGGTGGATGAGCCGCGAACGCGGCAGCAACGACCCCTTGACGCTGGATATCGCCGCATCGCACGCCACCGCGGTGGCGCTGCTCGGGCGCGTGGACGAGGCGTGGCAGCTGCTGGCGCCTCGCCTGACTGCCTACCGGGCCGCACGGCCGGTGCCCCGCCATCGCGGGCTGCATGCCGCGGGACTGGTGCGCCGCCTTCAAGGCCGCAACGAGGAGGCGCGGGCACTGCAGCACGAGGCGCTGGCAGCGCTGCCCGATACACCCGTGCACCAGCCGCGGCGCGACACCGTCCATGTCGAGTTGGCGCGCCTTGCGCTCGAACGAGGCGACGCCCGCGAAGCCCTGGCGTCCTTGCGGCGCCTGTCGCGCGCGCCAGGCGCCGGTGGTGCCAATGGCCCCGAGGAAGCAGCGCGGTTGCAGACGCTGGCGCGTGCCCACGCGG
Organism: Rubrivivax sp.; assembly: GCA_024641945.1. GTDB lineage: Bacteria > Pseudomonadota > Gammaproteobacteria > Burkholderiales > Burkholderiaceae_C > Rubrivivax. The sequence goes on from JAHECD010000081.1 coordinate 14,077, forward strand.
CGCTCGGGCAGGAGAGTGAAGCCCGCCTCGCGCGGCAACTGGCGGCCCGCATGCTCGACGAGGCCGGCGGAGCATCAGCCGGCGAGCGCGGGCCAGCAAAGGGCGCTCTCGCGGCGGATGCACGCTAGCTGGCCGCCGGCCACGGGATCCCGGCTGTGAACTAGGGGGGTCGTCGCCACCGATGTCCGTGGCGCGGCGACCGGCTCGTTCCTACAGACATGCGGGCAACGTCTGCACGCATATCCAAAGGGAGCGAACCATCATGAATCCAATTCGACACCTCGCCATCGTTGCCGCCGCAGCGGCGCAGATGGCGGCGCCGGCCATCGCCGGCGAACGTTGTTACGACTTCTCCGGCCAGACGGCCGGCACCGACTATGCGGTGGGCACCACCGTGCCGATCGACATCGGCCGCGTGAACGTGCGCGAGCTGTTGTCGGGCGGCAGCGCGGTGGCCGGCAACCCGGCGAACAAGTTCCTGCGCGTCATGGACCAGCAGATTGCGGGCGGCGCGGCCCCCGAGATGTACGGCAAGAACGTGGCCGTGCAGATCGAGCCGCACGAGGCCGTGCATGCGATCTCGCTGCGCATCTCGCACCAGCCGGGCGCCGCCGGTGCCCGTGCCGCCTTCGTCGAGGTCAATGGCCAGCGGCATGAATTCAAGGGGTCGCTGGCGGCGCTGGACGGCAAGTCGCTGGGCAGCGGCAATCACGTTGCCAGGTTCAAGGTCGATCTGCCGCCCGAGAACACCTCCAACTGGGACACCGGCCGGCTGCGCGTGAGCTCGACAGGCGACTTGCGCAGCTTCACGCTCGGTGCGGCCGAGCTGCGTCTCGACGACGTTTGCATCGAACGTTAGGCATTTGCCGTGACCTGGGGCATCTCGGTCGTCGACGCGCTCGGTTATGCCGGCAGCGCGTTGACCGTGGCCACGTTCTACTGCCGCGACGTCCGCTGCATGCGGCCGATCGCCGTCAGTGCCAACGTGGCCATGCTCGGCTACGGGTTGGTGGGGGCCCTGGCACCCGTGGTGGCGCTGCATGCGGTGCTGCTGCCCATCAACCTGTGGCGCTGGCGCGAGTGTGTGAGCAGGCCGCCGCTCGCCGTACCTCGGCGCACCTGCCACGGGTCGGCTGCCGCCAGCGTGCCCGTGACACGCGCATACCCGAAGACCTGAATCCGGAGACCATCATGACCACCTTGTTTGCCGAGGCCATGCCCTCGTCGCTCGTCGCGAGCACTGGCATGCCGCCACCCTTCGGCACGATCACGCTCGCGCGTGGCGTGGGCACCGGCCCGACGCCGCTGGCGGCGTTCGATACCGCGTTGCTCGATGCCGGCGTGGCCAACTACAACCTCATCTGCCTGTCGTCGGTGATTCCGCCCGGCAGCGTGATCGAGCGTCGCCGCTGGCACACGCCGGCGCAGGCCTGGGGCCAGCGCCTGTATTGCGTGCTCTCGCAGGCACGGGAAGCGCAGCGCGGGCGCGAAGTGCACGCCGGCATCGGCTGGCTGCACGATCCCGAGAGCGGGCAGGGCCTGTTCGTCGAGTTGCATGACGGCAGCCGCAGCCGGCTCGAACACGACCTGCACGCCACGTTGGACACGATGCGGCGCAACCGCGGCATGGCCGGCGCGCCCGTGCACACCGAGATTGCCAGCGCGCGCTGCGAACAGGCCCCGGTCTGTGCACTCGTGATCGCCGTCTATGCGGCGCAGGCCTGGTGATGGGGGTGCCTGCCGCCTTGCCCGGCGTTCGCAACCTGCGCGAACGTTTGCTGCAGACGCTGTGGTTCGAAGGGTTGGGACTCGCATTGATCGCGCCCGCGCACGCCTGGGTCACGGGCACGGTGCATGCGCAGTCGCTGTCGATGCTGGCCGCCGTATCGGCGGCGGTGATGCTGTGGACGGCGCTGTACAACATGGCCTTCGACCGCATCGAGCTTCGCAGTTGCAGCCGCGTCGCCAGCGACCGGCCGCACCGCTGGCGCACGTTGCACGCCGTCGGTCTGGAACTCGGCGCCACCGTGGTCAGCCTGCCACTGATCCATGCGCTGACGGCGCATGGCTGGCTCGCTGCGCTGGCGGTCGATCTCGGCCTCGGCGTCACCTATGCCCTGTACGGCTATGCGTTCCAGCTCGTCTTCGACCGGCTGCGGCCCGTGCGGCCGGCTTGACGCCCACGGCGGCCGCGATGCAGCGCGACGCCGCCGCGGGTCGGGCCTGATCGGCGCCTCGGCGCCACGCGATGCAGCGTCGGGCCGGTGAAGCGGCTCTCTCCGAACTGCCGGGCCCGTCGAAGACGAGAACCACCGAGACCTTGTCTTGGGCCGTCGGTCTTCGCAGGTGACGCTGCGCGGATGGCGTCATGCCGCGAGCCGGCGGTCGTATTCTTCGCGAAGCTGCACCCAGCCGCGCCAGAACGATTCGGGCTTCCGGCCCTCGAGCCGCGCGACCAGGATGTCGCAGTGCACGTGCCAGCCCGCGCCGACCATCACCGTCATGTTGCGGTCGGCCAGCTGGCGGTGGATCACGGTGAACAGCACGTCGTCACCACTTTGCGCAAGCTCGAACGTGACGTCGCCGACACCGGGCCAGTTGAAGCGCAGCCGGTGCGGGGGCTCGGCCTCCGTCACCAGGCAGGTGGCACGCGCCTCTTGCTCGAACCCCGCCGGGCGCTCGCTCGGATCGGCCGATAGCTCGTCGTTGCGCCAGACGAGCTCGAACGACGCGCCGGCTTGCGGGCTCAGGTCGCCGGCGGCGAGCCATTGCCTGCGCAGTTCGCCGTCGGTGATGTAGGCCCAGACACGTTCGATGGGGCCGGGCAGCGTGCGCCGCAGCGTCAGCGTTGTCGGGTCGGCGAGCACGCCGAAACTCGACTCGTCGATCGATGGGGTGGACATCATGGGGTTCCTTTTGGCTTGGGGTGGAGGGGGCGGCGGGGCTTGCCGCCACGAAGCAGCCGTTCGAGTTCGTCCAGTCGCGTGGTCCAGAAGCGTTCGTAGAAACGCAGCCAGTCGTTCGCGTCCGACAACGGGCCGGCGTCGAGGCGGCAGATGTGCACACGCCCGCGCACCTCGCGGCGGATGAGGCCGGCGCCCTCGAGCGACTTGATGTGCTTCGATGCGGCGGCCAGCGACATGTCGAACGGTTGCGCCAGTTGCGACACCGTGCGCTCCCCTTCGGCGAGGTCACGCAGCATGTGCCGGCGCGTCGCGTCGCCCAGCGCGTGGAAGACGGCGTCGAGTTGCGCGCTCTGTAATTCAACCATAGGGTTGAATATAGGTCGGGTCGACTCGATCGTCAACCGATTCGTTGAATATAGCGATTGCCCGGCCATGCCGACCCGCGGCGTGCGCCACCCGTTGCCGGTGGAGATTTCAGGGCCGGATGTCCATTGCCGGGCGACCGGGGGTGGCCAGCGTTGCCTGCCAGGCGATGAAGAGCGGTGCACCCGCGATCTCGAGCACCGTGAAGCCGATGAACGGCCAGGGCGGCGCGCCGATGACGACCATCGACAGCAGCCGCCCGATACCGCCGGCGAAGATCATCAGCCAGAGCGTGCGGAAGAGCAGCGTCTCCTTTTCGATGCGCGGAATCATCGAGTAGAGCGACAGGCCCAGCACGAGCCACAGGCCGCCCAGGAAGCGCAGATTGCTGTCCAGCAGAGCGTGCGCTGGCAGGCCTGCGCCGGCATAGATCGGGTCATGCAGCCCCATCATCGTCAGCACGCCGGTGACGACCGGAATGACGCCGAGCAGCGCCGTCGCGACCTGCAAGTTCCGGCGACTCACGCCCACCACCATCCGCCGAGATACAGGGCGCAGGCCAATGCGACCCCTCGGAACGGAATGCTGAAGAAATAGCGCCGCGCGAGCACCAGATACGCCAGCAGCACGCCCATGCCCAGTGCCATCAGGAAGACCGAATCGCGCAGGACGTCCGGGTGCCACAGCGACAGGTTCGTGTACACCAGGGCGAATGCCAGCAGGCCCAGGCTGTGGCTGATGTTGAAGCCCTTGGTGGCGCGCCAGACGGTGGTCTGCCGCGTGAGGACCAGGGTCGACCGCTCCATCGCGGCGCGAACGTCCGGATCCCGGGGTTCGAGTCGGTTGCCGCGCAAGGTGTAGAGCAGGTGGAGACCGCCCAAGGTGCCCAACACGACGGCACTCGCGGCGATGAGGAAATGGGCTGCACTCATGGGGGCCTCCTGGTCAATGGTGGGTAATCTTTACAGCAGCAAGATGAGGTCATTCTTGGGCCGTATCCTTCTCGTGTCAAGATAGCCTCATGAATGCATCGACAGCTCGGACGAAGACGCCGACGACGCGCCCGCGGGCCAGCAAGGCGCCGGCCCGTCCGTACCACCACGGCAACCTGCGTGTCGGCCTGCTCGAAGCGGCCGAGGCCGTGCTGGCCGAACGCGGCGCGCAGGCCCTCACGCTGCGCGACGTCGCCCGCAGGGCAGGTGTGTCCCACGGCGCGCCGTACCACCACTTCGCCAGCCTGACGGACCTGCTCGCTGCGGTGGCGCAGCGCGGTTTCGAGACCCTCGGCGACGCCATGGCCGAAGCGGTGGCGGTGCCCGACACACGCGAGCGCCTGCTGCGCGTGGCGCAGGCCTACGTCGCCTGCGCGCGGGCGCAGCCCGAGCGCTTTCGGCTGATGTTCGGCCCGCTGCTGGCCAGCAAGGACCAGCATCCGGCGCTGAAGATGTCAGCCGAACGTTCGTTCGGATTCGTGCTGGCCGCGGCGGTCGCGCACGACAAGAAACACGGGGCCGACCTCGCCGTGGCGGGCTGGAGCCTGGCGCATGGCCTCAGCCACCTGTTGATCGACGGTGCTTTCGAAGGACTGCCTATGAAGCAGCAGAACCCGGAGACGCTGGCGCGCAAGCTCGGTGAACGGATTTTCGCGGCGGAGCCGTAGCGGCGGTGCGACGCTGCGCCGGGCAGCGCCCCACCGCCTCCTCGTCAGCGGCCCAGGTTCTTGAGCCGGGCCGGCTCGACGATCTCGATCCAGTAGCCGTCCGGATCCTTGATGAAGGCCACGTCCTTCATCTTGCCCTGCTCGGGCCGCTTGACGTAGGTGACGGCGTTTTCGTCGAACCACCGGATCGCCGCATCGAGATCGGGCACGGAGAAGCAGATGTGGCCGAAACCCTGCGGCTGCGCATTGCCGTCGTGGTACTTGAATGCCGGGTCGCTTTCGGTTCCCCAGTTGTGCGTGAGTTCCAGGATGCCGTGCTGCCGGAACGTCCAGGCCGTGCGCTCGCCAACCTCTTCCGGTGGCGGGTGCCCGTCCTGCGGCCGGTGCAGGAAATAGAGCGAAAAGCTCATCTCGGGAAAGTCGAGCTTGCGCAGCACGCGCATGCCGAACAGGCGCGTGTAGAAATCCAGCGATACGGCCGGATCCTTCACACGCAGCATGCTGTGGTTGAGGACGAAGCCGCGCGAAACGTCGCTGGGCTGGGCGCAGACGCCGGGGTGGTTTTCGGTGGTGAAGGTCATGAGGTCAATGGAGGTCGTCGTTCAGGCACTGCGCGCCCGAGGCAATGCCAAAGGGCGCACGGCCGCCAGTGGTTGGGCCACACGTTCGCCGGCCATCTGTTGCCGGCGCAGGTAGCGCATGCAGGTCACCCGCAGGAAAGACGCGAAGTTGGGCACCTCGCCGCGGCGCGCCGTGATTTCATCGTGGAAGCGGGCGATCAGCACGTTCGTCGTGCAGGCTTCTTCCTCGGCCATCTCGGCCATCTCGGCCAGGATGTCCCACACCATGTTTTCCAGTCGCAGACTGGTCAGCACGCCGTGGATGCGCACGGTGCGCGACCGTTGTTCGTACGAGATGGGATCGGCCTTGACGAAGAATTCGCACATGTCGGGTCTCCTGGCGCGGCAGCTTCGCTCAGATCGTGCACGCTGTCATCTGGCTGGCAATGTACTCGGCCTGCCGGGTGGCGACCGTCACGATCGTCGGCGTCGGGTTCTCGGCACCGCCGGTGGTGAACGGGCTGCCGTCGGAGATGAAAAGGTTGCCGATGTCGTGCGTCTGGCCGAAGGCGTTGCAGACGCTGTCCTTGGCCGACGCCCCCATGCGACAGGTGCCCAGGTTGTGCGTACTCGGGCACGGCGGCTTGCGGAAGCTCTTGGTCGCGCCCGCGGCGGCATAGAAGCGCTGCCCCTGGCGGAAGGCGTGCTCGCGCATCGCGACGTCGTTGTCGTGACCGTCGAAGTGGACGTTGGGAACCGCATGACCCCACTTGTCCTTCACGTTCGCATTCAGTGTCGCGCGGTTGGTCTCGCGCGGCATGTCCTCGCCCACCAGCCACATGCCGGCCAGGTGGGTGTAGTTGTCCATGTACGCGGTGAATTCCGACCCTCAGCCGCCGGGATTCAGGAACGCCACCATGAACGGGATGCCCAGCGACAGCGTCTCCAATTCGTCGCCGCCGGCGAAGCCGCGTTTGCGAGTTGCCGGCCACGCAGACGGTGCGCGCCTTCCGGCGCTGCTGCTTGCCGTCCTTGTCGAAGTAGAGGCGCGCGGTCCCGCGCCGGGCAAGTGGCGGCGAGGTCGGCCCCACGTGGATGGTGAGCAAGCACCAGGGCCGCTATGCTGCAGCGCCTCGTTCAAGGAAACACCATGGATCTCGACAAGACTGGCCTCGCAACCCGCCGCGCCGTGCTCGGCGAAGCGTATGTCGACAACGCGCTCGCCAAGGCGACGCCGTTCACTGAACCGCTGCAGGAGCTGGTCACGCGACACGCCTGGGGCAACACCTGGCAGCGCAAGAACATCGATCTGCGCACCCGCAGCATCGTCACCGTGTCGATGCTCGTCGCGCTCGGCCGCATGCACGAGCTGAAGATCCACGTTCGTGGGGCGCTGAACAACGGCGTGACGAAGGAAGAACTGCAGGAGATCTTCTTGCACGCCAGCGTGTACTGCGGCTTCCCGGCGGCGGTGGATGCCTTTCGCACCGCGGCCGAAGTGATCGACGCTGCGTGACCCGGGCGGCGGCCGGCAGCGCTGTCCGTGCCCCCGGGCGGGCCCGGTGAAGCCGGCCGGGCGTTGCCCGAAACCGCCGTTCAGGCAGAGCCCCTCACTCACGTTCGGTGAACGCACCGTGTCGATGCCGGCCGGCGTGGTGCGTCGTGGTTGCAGGCCCCAGGGCGCGCCCAGGGACATCGTGGGTGAAGGCTTGACGTTGAACGTGGTCGAACAACGCCGATCGCTGCCCGCCCGCGCCAGGGTCACCGTGCGATGAAAGTATCTTTGAACAGGAGGTTGCCGATGGACCCCGACGAACGAGCCGTGCGCGAAGTGCACACCACCTGGATCGACGCCGTCAACGCCGGCAACCTGGCGCGCCTGCTCGACCTGATGGCGGACGATGTCGTTTTTCTGAATCCGGGCCGAGCGCCCTTCGGCCGGGATGGCTTCCCCGCCGGCTTCTCGACCGCCCACGAGCAGTGTCGAATCCGCTGCATCAGCATGTTGGAGGACGTCGTCGTGGCCGGCGATGTCGCCTACACGGTGAGCCGGGACACCTTGTCCGTGACACCGCGTGCCGGCGGCGAAACGGCCGCGCTGGCCGGTCATCGGATGAGCGTCTACCGCAAGCAGCCCGACGGACGCTGGCACCTGGCCCGCGACGCCCACACACTGCAACCTGCGGTGGACTGACGTCGAGGCCAACGGCCTGCGCCGGCCGCGGGCCCATCCATGGCGTGGGCCTGCCCTGGCCTGCAGGCCTAGTTCTTCTTGATGCTGCCCAGCTGCTTGGCCCAGTCGTCCAGCGTGAAGGTGCAACGCGGGCATGCGTAGCTCATGTGGATGGTCAACGTCTTGTTGATCGCCTTGAACTGTTCGCTCCGCAGGGCATTCTGAACGGTGATGTCACCATTCCGGATTCTCCGGACGAGATCCTCCATCGACCCCGAAGTCCACGGCTGCGTCCACAAGGTATTGCTCCCGTTGCCAAACGTGATGCCTCCCAACTTGTTGGTATACGAACCGCTGGAGGTGCCGATGGCGGCCACCAGGGCCCGCAGGTCTCGCGGCAGCAAGGCGGTGGTGAGCTGCGGCAGCGTCGGAAGGTAGTTCGCCCCATCGGCGCCCGCCAGCGTCAGAGAGCCCGGGGTGATCGTCACCGTCAACGGCTTGAGTGTCTCCAGGCTGCTGAAGGTCCCCGTGGGGGTGCCTGCGACGGACACCGTGTCGGTGATGGACGCACCGTTCTCAAGGCGCGTCACGAGCTGTGTCGGATCGGGCTTGGCGACACCCTCAAACACCGGGGCGGTGTTGTTGTCGGCATACCGGTTCGGTACCGACAAGCCGATGATGCCCAGCGGCTTCGGCGTGATGGTGGCTTCGAGACTCGAGGTCGATGCGAGGACGTAATTGCCAGCCAAACCGCCCGATCCACCGTTGGACAGGACATAGGTGGCGTTCACCGTGCGGCGGCCGGCGTTCCGGCTGTCGAAGGCGCCCGTCACGGTGGCGCTCACGGTCTCCGACCCCACGAATCCAGACAACGTTCCCTGCGCGATCGACGCTGCAGTCGTGCCGTCGTAGACCTTGTTGGCCACGGTGGCTCCGCTCGCCGTCAACGCCTTGGGCGTGATGGTCACAGGTGCGGTGGCATTGCCGAGGGTCGGCAACTGGTAGTCCGACGCCCGCCCGCCCACGCCGTCCTGCAGCGTGACGGCAGCGACGTAGTTGCCCGCGCCGACGTTCTTGCTGTTGGCGGCCGCGCCGGAGGCCCCGAGCGATTCGCCCGAGATGCCGGTGGCGACGATGACGCTGCCGAGCGCCGTCGATCCGTCGTAGATCTTGGTGGCCGACAGCGTCGTGGTCTTCGGCGTGATGGTGGCCGCCAGGCCCGTCGTATTGGCCAGGCTGTAGTTGCCCGTCAGCCCGCCGTTCGCGCCGTTGGCCAAGGTGTAGGCCGCGGTGGCGGTGCGGCTGCCGGCGTGTGTGCTGTCGAAGCTGCCGGTGGCGGTGGCCGTGACCGTCTCGGCGCCGACGAAGCCGGACAGGGTACCCAATGCAATCGTCGCTGCCGCCGTGCCGTCGTAGACCTTGTTGCCAGCGGTCGTGCCGGCGATGGCCAGCGCCTTCGGGGTGACGGTGGCCGCGAGGCCGGTCGTGTTGGCCAGCGTGTAATTGCCGGCCAGCCCGCCGCTGGCGCCATCGGCCAGCGTATAGGCGGCCGTGGCGGTGGTGTTGCCTGCGTTCTTGCTGGCCAGCGTGCCGACGGCGGTGACGACCAGCGTCTCCGATCCGGCCAGACCCGACAGGGGCCCCACGTTGATGGCCGTGGCCGTGGAGCCGTCGTAGACCTTGCTCACCGCGGTGGCGCTGCCTGCGGCCAACGCCTTGGGCGTGATGGTCACAGGTGCGGTGGCATTGCCGAGGGTCGGCAACTGGTAGTCCGACGCCCGCCCGCCCACGCCGTCCTGCAGCATGACGGCAGCGACGTAGTTGCCCGCGCCGACGTTCTTGCTGTTGGCGGCCGCGCCGGAGGCCACGAGCGATTCGCCCGAGATGCCGGTGGCGACGATGACGCTGCCGAGCGCCGTCGATCCGTCGTAGATCTTGGTGGCCGACAGCGTCGTGGTCTTCGGCGTGATGGTGGCCGCCAGGCCCGT
>JAHECD010000081.1:23826-24173 GCA_024641945.1 Rubrivivax sp.
CGAAGCTGCCGGTGGCGGTGGCCGTGACCGTCTCGGCGCCGACGAAGCCGGACAGGGTACCCAATGCAATCGTCGCTGCCGCCGTGCCGTCGTAGACCTTGTTGCCAGCGGTCGTGCCGGCAATGGCCAGTGCCTTCGGGGTGACGGTGGCCGCAAGGTCGGTCGTATCGGCCAGCGTGTAGTTGCCGGCCAGCCCGCCGCTGGCGCCATCGGCCAACGTGTAGGTGGCCGTGGCGGTGGTATTGCCGGCGTTCTTGCTCGCCAGCGTGCCGGCCGCGGTGACGACCAGCGTCTCCGACCCCGCGAACCCGGACAGGGCGCCCAGATTGATCGCTGCGGCGGTGGAG
>JAHECD010000180.1 GCA_024641945.1 Rubrivivax sp.
GCCGCGTCTCGGCCATGCTGACGATGATGGATCCCGAGAACACCGGGCCGAAGACGGCGAAGACGTCGTCGTCGACCGCCTTCTGCGCCAGGCCCTTGGCCACGCCGGGGTTGCTCTGCGTATCGGACGTGGTGGTCTCGATCTTGTGGCCGAGGATGCCGCCTGCAGCGTTGATCTCCTTCACGGCGAGTTCGACGCCGTTCTTGAAATTGGTGCCGGACGTGGCGCCGGCGCCGGAGAGTTCGACGATGTTGGCGATCTTGATCGGCTGCGCCCACGCGCTGCCGGCAACCAGCAGTGCGGTGGCGACCAAGGCGTGGTGCAGAACGGTTCGGGGTCGGGTCATGATGCGGTCTCCTGGTGTTGTCTTTCAATTCGGTGGGGTCGGACGGGCCATGCTGGGCCGCCCCATCAGCGGGGTGCGAGCAACTCACGCACCTCGGACAGATCCTGCTGGAGGATCTGCGCCATCTGCGGCATGCCGAAGAAGCGCAGATATTCCGGCACCTGCTGGACGAGCATCTCGAAGCCCGGATGGGCCGCGATGCCGCGCTCGGCGCAGGCCTTGAGCAGCGGCGTCGGCTCGCGCGACATGATGATGTCCACGAGCGTGCTGCCCGCCGGAATGCGGCTCACGTCGACCGGCAGCGGATCGCCGGGCTTCAGGCCCTGCGACGTGCAATTGACGATCAGGTCGTAACCCGACGGGTCGGCGTTCTCGGCCACGCCGGCACGTGGCCCCGCACTGTCCTTCAAGCGCGACACCAGCGCTTCGGCCCGGTCGAGGCTGCGGTTGTGCACGGCCACGAAACCGGCCCCACGTTGCAGCAGCGCCGCCGCGACGGCATGACCGCCGCCACCCGCACCGAGCACCAGGACCCGCTTGCCCGCGAGCGCGAAGCCGAAATGCTCGAGCCCCTTGACGAAACCCACGCCGTCGAACAACGCGCCGTCGGTCGAGCCGTCTTCGTTGCGGCGCACGGCATTCACTGCACCGGCGATCGACGCGAGCGGGTCACAGCGATCGACGAGCCCGACCAGCGCGCCCTTGTGCGGGATCGTGATCCACAGTCCGCCGACGTTCTGTGCCTTCAAGGTGTGCCGGACGAAGCCCGCCAGGTCAGCGGCCGGCACCTTCATCGGCACGACGACGGCATCCACGCCATGGCGCTCGAACAGGTGGTTGTAGACCTCGGGCGCGCGCACCTGCGCCACCGGGTCGCCGAGGATCATGAATACGCGTGTCGTGCCGGTGATCTTCATCTTGCTTCTGGGGCCGGGAATTCAGGTGCTGCAGCTTGCAGCTTGGCTCCTGCCGACGTTCTGCGCCCGCAAGGGTGACCATTCTTCCCGACTCTGTGCGGCGCGGCGACCCGGATATCCACCCGGGATGGACCCTGGGCCATGACCCTGGCCGGTGCGCCGGACCCCGGCCCGGACCGATCGAATCCGAGGCGTGCTAGCGAATCATCCGCCCGTCGCGCGTCACCATCGCCAGTTCGACGAAGCGGCTGCCGTGCTGCGCTCCCGGCGCAAACGTCACGCTGAAGCCACCCAGGTCGTACGTGCCCAGGTTGGCGAGCGCCTCGCGCAGCGACTGCGGCGTCACGGGTTTTTTCGCGCGCCGGATACCTTCGGCCAGCACCTGTGCGCCGAAGCAGGCCTCGATATGCGTGGTATTCATGCCGGCCGCGACGCCGGCGTCGCGCAGTGCCTTGGCGCAGGCCTGAACCGCCCCGATCGGCTTGCCCGGGCCGGGGACGACCTGCGCGATCGACACCCCCGCCGACGCCGGGCCGGCGGCCTGGATGAACTGCTCGGCGCCGACGAACGACAGGCTGGATGTCGGCACAAACAGGCTCTTGGCGGCGAGCTGCTTCTGGATCTGCGCCGCCGGGCCCGACAGCACGGTGTTCAGCAGCACCTCGGGGTGCTGGTCGAACAGGCGCTGCACGTCGTCGCCGCTGACGGTCGCGTTGCGCTTGATCGAGAACCCCTGCGCGGCCAGGCCGATCTTCTTGAGGTACTCGGTGACGATGGCCAGGTTCTGCTGGCCCACCGTATCGTCGTAGTGCACGACCGAGACGCGCTTGAAACCGAGCTTGGTCCAGAAGCCGAGCATCTTTTCCAGCTCGTCGGCATACGACGCGCGGATCGTGAACAACACCGGGTTGTTGACACGCACCGGGTTGGCACCGGAAAACGGTGCGAAGAACGGCACGCCCTCGGCCTCGGCCTGCGGCAGGGCATCCAGGCTGAGCGTGGCCGAGCCATACCCGTAGAGCGCCAGGACGCGGCGCTCCTTGAGCAGCACGGTGGTGTTGGCGCCGGCCTTCTTGCGGTCGTTGGCGTCGTCGAGCGTGACGAGCTCGATCGGTCGTCCGGCCACGCCGCCGTTGGCATTGATGAGGGCGAACATGGCCGCGGCCCCGTCGCGCACGTCGTTGCCGAAGCGGGCATTGCTGCCGGTCAGCGGCGCCGACTGGCCAATGAGCCACTTCTCCTGCGCCGCCACGCCGGTACAGGCCAGCCCGAAAACCCCGAGCCAGAGCAATTTGCGCAATCTCATGTCCAAGCCTCCGTAGCAGCGTCGATTTTCGCCCGGGCTGCCGGGGCCGCGGCGCCGAGTTTGGGGGTCGAAGTCCATCTTTTCGACCCGTTGCCCGCCGTGCGGCGGCGCCAGCCATTCAGGTCGCGACGATCCCGGCGCGCCCGACGATGCGCATCCAGACCTTCGGCCGCTGCGCAATGAAGGCCGCAAACCCCGCCAGGCGGCAGCCGCCACACGCGTCGTCACCGCCGAATCGGGCCATCACCGAATGGCTTTTGGGCGCCTGGAGCGATTCGTCCTGCGATGGCTTGATCACGTCGGCAGGAATTGGGCGGGCCTACTGCGATGGCGCGCAGCTGGCCGACCTTGGCCTTGGGGCAGCAGCGCGGGCAGCCTGGTCCGCTGCGGACCGGTGCCGCGGCACTTCACGCAGTCACGCCGCCGCTGTCTCGGCTGCGGTGACCGGCCCCTTGCCGCTGAACCTGTCGAGCGCGAGGTAGATCACCGGGGTGATGTACAGCGTGATCGCCTGCGAAAAGACAAGCCCGCCGACGACGGCGAGGCCCAGCGGCTGCCGCAGCTCGGCGCCGGCGCCGATGCCCAGCGCGATGGGCAACGCGCCCATCATGGCCGCCAGCGTCGTCATCATGATCGGACGGAAGCGCAGCACACAGGCCTCGCGAATCGCCTGCGCGGGGGCCATGCCATGGTGGCGCTGCGCATCGAGCGCGAAGTCGATCATCATGATCGCGTTCTTCTTCACGATGCCGATCAGCAGCAGGATGCCGATGGTGGCGATCAGCGTCAGGTCCTGCCCGAAGAGCATCAGCGTGGCGAGCGCACCGACCGCCGCCGACGGCAAGCCGGCGAGGATCGTGAGCGGATGGATATAGCTCTCGTACAACACACCGAGCAGCACGTAGATCACCAGCAAGGCGGCGATCAGCAGCACCGCCTGGCCGCCCTGCGAACTCTTGAATACCGCCGCCTCGCCACCGTAGCGCGTGATGATGCTGGCGGGCAGGCCGATGGCTTGCTGCGCCTGCTCGATGCGCTTCGTGGCGTCGCCGAGCGCGGCGCCGGGCGCGAGGTTGAACGACACCGTCACCGCCTGCAATTGCCCCACGTGGTTGATCGACGTGGCACCCACCGTGCGCTCGACCGTCGTGAACGCGGAAAGCGGCACCAGCGAGCCGTTGCTCGAGCGCACGTAGATGTTGTTGAAGGCACGCTCGTCCTGCTTGGCCTCGGGGCCCACCTCCATGATCACCTGGTAGCTGTCGGTGGGCAGGTAGATCGTGCTCACCTGGCGTTCGCCGAAGGCGCTGTAGAGCGCGGTGCGCACGCCCTCGATCGACACGCCCAGCGTGTTGGCGCGGTCGCGGTCGATCTTCAGCTGCGCCTGCAGCGCGCGCAGCTGCGCGTCGCCCGTGACATCGCGGAACATCGGGTCGGCGCGCAGCTTCTCCTGCAGCCTGGTGGCCCACTCGCTGAGCTCGTCGCCACGCACGCTCTGCAGGATGTACTGGTACTGCGACTTGCTCGGCCGCCCGCCCAGCTGCAGGTTCTGCACCGGCTGCATGAAGACATTGATGCCGGCCACCGTGCGCAGCTTGCGCCGCAGGCCTTCGACGACGTCCTTCATCGGCGGGCGCTCGCCCATCGGCTTGAGGTTGATGAACATGCGCCCGGTGTTCTGCGAGCCGCTGCCGCCATTGAAGGAACTCACCGTGGCGACATTCGGATCGGCGCGGAAGATCGCACCCACCTGCTCCTGCAGGCGGACCATCTCGGTGAACGACGTGTCCTCGGCCGCCTCGGTGTTGACGCGGATCTGGCCGATGTCCTCCTGCGGGAAGAATCCCTTGGGAATGACGATGAACAGCCACGCCGTCGCGACGAACGACGCGAGCGCGACCATCAGAACGGACTTGCGGTGCGCCAGCGCCAGGTCGAGGGTGCGGCCATAGCCTGCCAGCAGCCGGTTGAACCCCGCCTCGAAAGCCCGCACGACGAAGCCCGGACGCTTCTTGTGCGCCTCGTCGGCGAGGAAGCGGCTGGCCAGCATCGGCACCAGCGTCAGCGAGACGAAGGCCGAGACCAGGATCGCCAAGCCGACGACGACCGCGAACTCGTGGAACAGCAGGCCGATCACGCCCGGCATGAAGAAGATCGGGATGAAGACCGCGATCAGCGAACTGCTGATGCTGATGATCGTGAAGCCGACCTCGCGCGAGCCGCGCAGCGCGGCCTGGAACGGCGCCTCGCCCTTCTCCACGTGGCGGATGATGTTCTCCAGCATCACGATCGCGTCGTCCACCACCAGGCCGACGGCCAGCGTGAGCCCCAGCAGCGAGATGTTGTCCAGGCTGTAGTTGAGGCCCCACAGCAGCGCCACGGCGCCGACGAGCGACACCGGCAGCGACAGCGTCGGGATTGCAGTGGCGACGAAGCGGCGCAGGAACAGGAAGATCACCAGCACGACGAGTGCGATCGTGCCCATCAACGTCAACGTCACGTCGTGCAGCGCGGCGCGGATCGACACCGAGCGGTCGTTCACCGGTGTCACGCGGATCGACGCCGGCATCTGCTTCTGCAGCGCCGGCAGCGCCCCGAGCACGGCGTCGACGACACGCACGGTGTTGGCGCCCGGCTGGCGCTGGACCGCCAGCGAAATGGAGTTCTCGCCGTTCAGCGTGGCCCACGACTTGAGCGACTCGATGCTGTCCTCGACCACCGCCACGTCGCGCAGGCGCACGGCATTGCCGCCGCGCTGGCTGACGATCAGGTCGGCAAATTCCGCCGCATTGCGCAACTGTCGATTGGCTTGCAGCGTGAGCGTCTGGCGCGGCCCGTCGAGCGTGCCCACCGGCGTATTGACGTTGGCGGTGCGCAGCACGGCGGCGAGTTCGTCCAGGCCGATGTTGCGCGAGGCCAGCGCATCGGGCAGCACGCGCACGCGCACCGCATAACGTTTCTGCCCGAAGATGTTGACCTGCGCCACACCTTCGATCTGCGCCAGTGCCGGCGTGATGAGGTGCTCGGCGAAATCCTGCAGGTCCGACGGCGCCAGCGACGGCGACGTGAGCGCGACGAAGAGCACCGGCGCGTCGGCCGGGTTGACCTTGCGGTACGACGGCGGGTTGGTCATGTCCTGCGGCAGCGCGCGCTGCGCACGCAGCAGCGCCGCCTGCACATCGACGGCCGCGGCGTCGATATTGCGGCCCTCGTCGAACTCGAGCGTGAGCGACGTGTTGCCCAGCGTGCTGGACGAACTGATCGTGGCCAGTCCCGGAATCGTCTGGAACTGCTTCTCCAGCGGCAGTGCCACCGATGTGGCCATCGTCTCCGGGCTCGCGCCGGGCAGCGTCGCACTGACGTTGATCACCGGCGTGTCGTAGCTCGGCAGCGCCGCCACCGGGATGCTGCGGTAGCCGATCACACCCGCGAGCACGATGGCTGCATTCAGCAGCACCGTCATCACCGGGCGCCGGATGAACAGTTCGGAAAGATTCATGGCTGCACTCCACTGGCACTGCCCGCGCCGGGGACACCCGGGCCACCGGCCGCACGGGGGCCGGCGGCGCCGCCCGACGCCGCACCCCG
>JAHECD010000181.1 GCA_024641945.1 Rubrivivax sp.
CCGGCGTCCTCGGCCAGACACCGGGTGGGCGCGCCACCGTCGAACCGCCCACACGCATCTGATCAGGGTGGCGGGGCGTTCTCTGGAGCGAAGTAAAGGAGGAGGGTCGGCCGCAGGCCGCCCCGGGGGACATGAGCGCAGGAGAGCGCCCCGGCACCCTGATCCCGCACAAAGCATCGAACGCGAACGTCTGCATCCGGCCGAGACCCGCCAGGCGAGCAGGCGCGTCAGCCCAAGCTGCGCTGCAACTCGATGATGCTCACGGCGTATGCGCGGCCGAAGCCGGCAATCAGTCGCACGGCACGTGGCATGAGCCGGAACAACGTGAAATCCGGCAGTTCGAAGGTCTGCGCTGCTGATTCGAAACGGGCTTGGTAGGCGGCCCGCGCAGTGGCTCGTTCTTCGGTCGCCGGCGCCAGGGGCTGCACGTCGCACTGAAGCGTGACTCGCGGGAGTGCAAGCGGGTTGTCACCCGCCGTGCGTGGCGCCACCAGCATCAGACTTGCGCGTGGGCTGTTCAGCAGATCGGCGGTGTGCGGCGACAACGCGCTCACATGGATCAGCGCACTTGCGCTGCCGCTCAACCAGGCCACGGGCACCATCGAAACGAACGGCTCGGGCTCGTCGCCTTCGCGCCGTCGACGGATCGTGCCGAGCGCACCAATCGGCTGGCCTGCCAGTATCGAGCGCAGCGCGTTCTCGGATTCCGGATTCATCGCCACCACCGTGTCGGTCTGCCCCGGCTTCGAATGCCGGACGCGCACCCATGTGACGGGCGCACGGACTCCAGGATCACAGCCAGAGGGCCATCGCCACGCGTCGCCCGCGCCCGAACTGGAACGGCCAGACGAGAACCGCCCGCGCGGCATGCGGCCCCGGCGGCGCAATCGACAGCGACGGCGCGTCCGTCGCCAACGCCTGCACCATCTGGGACGCGGCCCTGGGCATGAACGAACCCGTCAACCCCAGGTTGCCGTCCTGCGTGCAATGGCCGGACACCACACGGAGGTCATCGCCCTCGGCGAAGGCGATCTCGACACGGTGCGCCAGCGGCGCCGCCCGCCCGCTCATGACCGCGAGGACGGCGGTGCCACCCGCCACCGGAATCGCCAGGCCGTGATGCAAGCCGATCTGCTGGGCGCAATGGCTGCGCGCAAAGAGATCGGTACTTTCAAGGCGGCCGAAGTACGCCGGCGAGCCCAGTTCCAGCGCCAAACCTGGCAAGCCGGCGCCGGGCAGCAAGCGCGTGAGCTTGGACAGCGCGGCCAACGGTCTCGCCACGGGGCTGTACCAGCCCGTGCGCCAGGCCAACGTCACGTCGAACGGGCTGTCGGGCGCCCAGAGTTCGAGCGCTGCGGGCTGGTCGGGTGCGCAGCGCAACCCCAGGGTGACCAGCCACCGGCTCGTGCCGCCATGGGCCGACATCGGCACCGTCAGCGTGACGCCTGGTCTGGACTGGCCGTCACCGGCCATCCAGGGCATGGATTCCGCTGCGGCGCCGTCGACTTCTTCCGTCGCGCGCCCTGGCCCTGCTTGGGCCGACCGCGACGACCAGCCTCCGCGCCGGGTGAACGACCCGTCCGTGTGGCATTCCCACAGCGTCGTGCTCTGAATGAGCGGCTCGACACGCGCCAGCGTCGCACCGGACGGTGACTGCAGAGGTTGGCGACGGGTGCCCGGCATGGTGACTTGATGGTACGGGCGGAATTCAGAAGTGGAGCGCAACGACTTCACTCACTGCATTGCCGTCCAGAACCGGCACCACGAGCGTCGAGCGCAGTCCCGCGCTGTCCCGCGGGTCGTTCGCGCCGGGCCCGTCCTGGAAGGGCGCAACCTCGGCGACGCCGGAGTGCAGCGCCCGGCCGATGGGGCCCAGTGTCTCCAGCGGACGCCCCGGCGCCTCGTCGGCCGCAAGGCGCCCCTGCGACTCGCAGAACCCGAATGCACGTTGCATGTGCGTGCACGCCTCATTCGGGAGCCAACTCTCGATCCGGCGCGCGATCGGCGTGCGTGTGGACGACAGCAGGCTGAGCACCCAGGTCTCGTTCACCCGCACGCTGCACGGCAGCGAAAGCGCGCGCGCAATGCCGGCGTCGGCCGCCACCTGCGCACGCAGAAAGCCGCGCGCCGTCTTCACATCGTCGACGAAGACCGAGGCCTCGCGCTGCCAGGCCTTGCCGGGCGCACCGGTGCCACGGGCCATGCTGCCGTCACGCGTGAGTTGCTCCAGGGCCTCGGCATCGGCGCCGAAATGGCCGTCGGACAACGTGAGGTCGGTGCTGACCCGTGGGTCGTTGTGCCAGAGTTCCAGCGCGCCCTGCGCGGCATCGGCGCCGCCACAGAACAGCACGACCACCGACGTCAACGCCGTACCCGAAAAGATGGGCAGGGCGACGGCACAGGTCAGCCCGGCAGCCTTGGCCGCCGCCGTGCGCCGGAAATACGAGCCTTCGAACTCGCGCAGCAACACCGGCCGCCCGGCGTCCCAGGCACGCCCAGGCAAACCCTCGCCGCGCCCGAAGCACATCGACGCGCTGAGATAGCCGAATGCCGGCGCGGCGTCGTACATGCCGCCGGCATGCTCCAAAAGGGTGCCATCGGACGTCGGACGCCAGACTTCCGCCACGCGGATGAAGGTGCTCATGCCGTTGCACACGCACCTTTCGCGCCAGGGTGCTGCGGGCACCCGCATCCGGTTCAGCCCTGCCGGATCCGCGACACGAGCACGGTCGTGAATTCGCTGGTGCTGGCGCTGCCACCCAAGTCGCCGGTGCGCACGAGGTCGACGTTCAGCGTGTCGTCGATGGCCTTTCGCAGGCGCGCGGCCTTGTCGGCGAGCTTGCAGTGGTCGAGCATCAACGCGGCGGCCAGCAACAACGCGATGGGGTTGGCCTTGCCCTGCCCGGCAATGTCGGGTGCGCTGCCGTGCACGGCCTCGAAGATCGCCGCGTCGGCGCCGATGTTGGCGCCCGGCGCCATGCCCAGCCCGCCTACGAGGCCTGCCACCAGGTCGCTCAGGATGTCGCCGAACAGGTTGGTGGTGACGAGCACGTCGAACTGCCACGGGTTGAGCACCAGCTTCATCGCGCACGCGTCTACGATCATCGTCTCGATCGCGATGCGGCCCTTGTACTTCTCTTCGTACATCTGCTCGGCGGTTTCCTTGAAGATGCCGGTCAGGGCCTTCATGATGTTGGCCTTGTGCACGATCGTGATCTTCTTGCGCCCGGTCGCGATCGCATGCTCGAACGCGTACTCCAGGATGTGACGGCACCCCGCACGCGTATTGATGCCAGTGGCCATGGCGACCGCATGCGGGTCGTCGTCGATCTGAACGTAGTGCTCGTGGCCGATGTACAGGCCTTCGAGGTTTTCGCGCACGACGACGAGGTCGATATTCTCGAAGCGCCCGCCAGGCACGATGGTCAGCGCGGGGCGCAGGTTGGCAAAGAGCTTGAACTCTTCGCGCAGCCGGACGTTGCTGCTGCGGTAGCCGCCGCCCGAAGGCGTCTCCAAAGGGCCCTTCAGGGCGAGGCGGGTGCGCCGGATGCTGTCCAGCGTGGCCTGCGGCAACGGGTCGCCGGCGGTCCGGACGCCTTCGAGACCGGCGATCTGGCGATCCCACGCAAATGGCGCACCGAGCGCTTCGAGCGCAGCCAATGTCGATTCGACGATCTCCGGGCCGATGCCGTCGCCGGGAATGAGGGTCGCGGGAATGGTCTGGGTCACTGTGCAATCTCGCTGCAATTACTGGAACAAGATGCAGCATACGCCGTGCCACCCTGTGTCCACCTGACGCGGCCGGCATGGATTCGCGCTCGCGTTGCCGCAGGCGGCGCTCAGGCCCGCTAAGCCGCGCCGGCCGGCGGGGCCAGCGCCTGGTGCACCAACGCGCCGAGCTGCTCGAGGGTGTATTCCTTCTGCAGCACTTGTCGAACGCCCAACGCCTGCGCCTCGGTGCGCAGACTGTCCGACACATAGCCGGTGGTGATGATCACCGGAAGTGTCGGCCGGGCCGCGGCCAGCGCCCGCGCGACGTCGATGCCCGACAGCTCGGGCATGTTGAAGTCCGACACCACGACATCCACCGGGTCGTCGAGCAGGCTCGCGATCTCGAGTGCCCTGCGCGGGTCGTCGATGCAGGTCACGCGGTAGCCGCTGCGCTCGAGCAGGCTCTCGACCATCAGGCCCATCACCGGATCGTCGTCGACATACAGCACATGCTGCCCCCGCCCGGCCGGGGCCGGCACTGCATCGTCGCGGTCGGCGGCCGCCACCGGCGACGACGGCGCCAGCGGAAGGTAGAGGTCGAACGTGCTGCCGACGCCCGGCTCGCTGGTGACCGACATCGCGCCACCGTGCGCGATGACGATGCCGTGCACCACCGCCAGCCCCAGGCCCGTGCCCTGGCCGACGGGCTTGGTGGTGTAGAAGGGCTCGAAGATGCGTTGCAGCGTCGCCTCGTCCATGCCGCAGCCGTCATCGCGGACCCAGACATGGGCATGACGGCCCGGCTGCACGCCACCGAGGCGGCCCGCGGCGTCGCTGCCGAGCAGTACCGGCTCCAGGCCGACGACGATGTGCCCGCCGCCGCCGTCCATGGCATGCCAGGCATTGGTACACAGGTTCATCAGCACCTGCTGCAACTGCGTCGCATCGGCATGCACCCGCAGCGGCGTCGCGGCCAGCCTCACCTCCAGCTCCACCCGCGCCGGCAGCGTCGAGCGCAGCAGGCGGGCGGCTTCCTCCAGCAGCGGCGCCAGCGGCTGGCTCACGTGCTCCTGCGGCTGCTGGCGGCTGAAGGCCACGATTTGCTGCACCAGGCTGCGCGCGCGGTCGCCGGCGCGCCCGATCTGCTCGAGGCGCGCGACGGCCGGTGGGTTTTCGCCGATGTCCTGCCGGAGCAGCGCCACGTTGCCCAGGATCGCCGCCAGGATGTTGTTGAAATCGTGTGCGATCCCACCCGCCAGCGTGCCGATGGCCTCCATCTTCTGCGACTGGCGCAGCTGCACTTCGAGCTGGGCGCGCCGGTCGTCGGCATGCATGCGCTCGCTGATGTCGGTGACCATGGCGAGCGCCCCGCCATGGTGTCCGGCGTCGTTGTGGATCGGGCTCGAAGAAACGGTCGCCCACAACGTGGTGCCGTCGGCACGCCTGAAACCCACGTCACGCTGCCCCGGCGCCGGCCCCGCGAGCGCGGCACGGTCCTCGTCCGGCATGAAGTCGGCCCACGGCCGCCCGGTCAGGTCGGCGCCGGGCAGGCCCAGCATCTCCTGCATCTTCGGGTTGACGAACGTGGTGCGGCCGTCCGCATCGACGGTCCAGATGCCTTCGTTCGCCGTCTCGACGATGCGGCGGTAGCGCTGCGCGCTCTGGCGCAGCTCGCGTGTCATCGTGCGGGCCGCGACGGCAGCACGCTCGCGGCCCGTGACGAGCTGCCACGTGACCAGCCCCAGCAAGAGGCTCAACACCACGCCGGCCGTGGCGATGATGCGTGCCGAGTCGTTGCTGTAGCGCTGCTCGAAGCCCGGCTTCGAGCGCACGAGGAGCGTCCAGGTGCGTCCGGCAAAGGCGATGTATTCCTGCGCCTCGAAGCGCGCCGGCGAGGCGTCGGCCGCCGGCGTCGGCGGCCCGACCAGGCGCGTCGCGTCACCCAGGTCGACACCGTCGAAGACGCTCACCTCCAGGCCTGGCGTGTCCTCGCCATACAGGCTCGACATCAGGTCGCCGATCTGAAAGGCGGCAAAAACCCATCCGGCGATGTGTGCGCGACGCAGCGCCAGCGTATTCGAGGCGCGGCCTCGGTCATACAGCGGCACCACGAGCATGAAGCCCGGCTCGGCCGAGCCGTCCGCCACCCCCGACGGGCGCAGCGCCGGCGTGAGCGTCACGCGGCCCGAATCGCGCGCCAGAAGCATCGCATTGCGGCGCTGCGGCTCGGCAAAGAGATCGCTGCCGATAGCGTCCGGCGCCGCGAGGTGGGCCGGCGCCAGGTAGGCCACGCGGGCCGCCATCGCCGGCGCGCCGCCGGTCGTCGACGTGACGGCAGCAGGCGCCCAGCCGATCGTCCGCAGTCCGGCGGCATCGGC
>JAHECD010000082.1 GCA_024641945.1 Rubrivivax sp.
CGCCGCCGCAGGCAAGGGCGGGGTGCAGGTGGCGCAAGCGCCGGCGCCGGCCCCAGCGCCCGTGGCGGCACCCGCCGCACCACCTTCCGCCGTGGCACCCGTGCCAGTACCAAAACCCGCCCCGGCGCCCGCGCCGAAGCCAGAGCCCCCCAAGCCGCCAGCACCTGCTCCCGCGCCAACACCTGCGCCTGCGCCTGCGCCGAAACCCGCACCCGTGGTCACGGCCGACGCCGCGATCGGCGAGGTCCAGGCGGCGCTGCAGTCCTGGGCCAAGGCGTGGTCGAAGCGGGACATGGCCGCCTACGCCGCCGCCTACCTGCCGACCTTCAAGGGGAGCTATCCGAGCCACGCCGACTGGCTGAAAGCACGCCGGGCCGTCATCGAGCCGCGCAAACGCATCGACGTCGACATTTCGGACATCAAGGTCGCCGTGAAGGGCGACAGCGCCGACGTCAATTTCCTTCAGCAGTACGAATCCGACGGCCGCAAGGCACGGTCACGCAAGTCCGTCGAGCTCCAGAAGGTCCAGGGCAAGTGGCTCATACGGGAAGAGTCCGGCCGGTGAGGCCCGAAGACGCTGCCCCGCGCGCGCGTCAAGGGGCGTTTGCGCGCCCGTGGCGGTGGGCATGGATGGGATCGATCGCATTCATTGCCGCCTGCGGTGCGGTCCTGGTGCCGTTCAAGGCCCCTCCGCCGGGCTCGGCGCCTGGCGCGGCACCCGGCGGCGTGCAGGCTGCCGTTGAACGATTGGTACCCTTCGCGCCCAGTCAAGACGACCCGGCTCCCTCGCTGCCAGTGATCTCAGGCAACGGCCCGGAAGCCCGCCTCATTGCGGCTTACATCGCCGTGGGTCAGGGCGACGGCCACAAGGCATTCGATCTCGCATCCGCGCTGGTGCGCGACCATCCGGAGTTCTCGCTCGCGCAGATGTTGTACGGCGATCTGTTGTCCACGCGCGCGGGAGCGCCGAGTTCGTTCGGGTCGAGTGCTTCGTCCCCGGCCGCTGCAGCAGACGATGGGCGCCTCGCGCTGCATGAGGAGGCACTGCGCCGGCTCGCCGCGTTGCGCGAGCGCCCGCCAGTGGGCCAGGTCCCCGTGGACTTCGTATCGTTGCCATCGAGCATCCGGCACGCTGTCGCGGTGGACACCTCGCGGTCCCGCCTGTACCTCTTCGCGAATGGTCCGGACGGGCTCAGGCTCGAGCGGGATTTCTATGTATCGCTGGGCAAACAAGGCGTGGCCAAGCAGGTCGAGGGTGACCGCCGCACGCCGCTCGGCGTCTACTGGATCACGGCGGCACTGAACGAGAGCCACCTCGACCAGCGCTTTGGCCGCGCCGCGCTGCGCTTCAACTACCCGAATGCGGTCGACCGCATCGAAGGAAGGACGGGGACGGGCCTGTTTCTGCATGGCGTGCCCCCGACGGTTCTGACCCATGTGCCCTGGGCCACGGACGGCTGCGTGGCGATGGCGAACGACGATGTCGTGCAGTTGCTGCGCTCGCTCGACGTGGACACCACGCCGGTCGTGATCGCGCGCGAATTGCATTGGGCGCGCCCTGGCGCCATGCCGGCTGCGGCCGTCGATTTCGGGCCCGCCCTGAAAGCATGGGACGAGGCTCGCCGACATGTCGGCGGGGCCGATGTCGAGAAGTGGTATGCGGCGGGTGTCGCGATCGCCCCCGAGACGGCAAAGGACGACCAGGAGCGTTTGGACCAGAGCATCGTGTCCTGGGGCGGCGGCGAAACACCCATGATGGTCGTGACGTCTCGCCAGAAAACCGACAAGGGCCTGGAAGGCACGATGTCGCGTCAATACTGGGCGCATCGCGATGGCCAATGGCGAATCCTCTTCGACGGCGCCGTCTCCGTGAGCGAGCCGGCGGCCGCCCGGGCCGCGCCCCCGCGCACTGCCGTCCGGCGTGCCGCCAAGGCTCGCGCCATCAACAACGAACGCCGCGCCGTCGCTCGCGCGCAGGCCGGCCCGAGATCCTGACCGACCGACGGTGCGTTGGCGCT
This sequence comes from Rubrivivax sp., assembly GCA_024641945.1. Lineage (GTDB taxonomy): Bacteria > Pseudomonadota > Gammaproteobacteria > Burkholderiales > Burkholderiaceae_C > Rubrivivax. The sequence goes on from JAHECD010000082.1 coordinate 2,019, forward strand.
ACTCTTCTTTGGGGAGCGTCACGCCGGGCTCAGGGCAGGGCCGCCTCCAGCGCATCGACGAACATCGCTGCGACGTCGAATCCACTCTGCTGGCTGATTTCCTGAAACCCGGTGGGGCTCGTCACGTTGATTTCGGTCAGGCTGTCGCCGATCACGTCCAGTCCGGCCAGCAGCAGCCCGCGCGCGGCGAGCACAGGGCCGATGCCGGCGGCGATCTCGTGATCGCGTGCTGAAAGCGGCTGCGCGACGCCCTTGCCGCCGACGGCCAGATTGCCGCGTATCTCGCTGCCCTGCGGGATGCGCGCCAGCGAAAACGGCACGGCCTTGCCGCCGATCACCAGCACGCGCTTGTCACCCTGCGTGATTTCGGTCAGGTACTTCTGCACCATCACGGTCTGCGTCCCGCCGGCATTGAGCGTCTCGGTGATGCTGCCCAGGTTGAGCCCGTCAGGGCCGACGCGGAAGATGCCCATGCCCCCCATGCCGTCGAGAGGCTTCAGGATGATGTCGCGGTACTCGGCATGGAACGCGCGGATGTCGGCCTCACTTCGAGTCACCAGGGTCGGACCGATGAACTGCGGGAACTCCATGATCGCGAGTTTCTCCGGGTGGTCGCGCAACGCCGATGGTTTGTTGACCACCCGCGCGCCGTCGCGCTCGGCCTGCTCGAGCAAGTGCGTCGCATAGAAGAATTCGCTGTCGAACGGCGGGTCCTTGCGCATCAGCACGCCGTCCGTGTCCCGCAGCGGCAGTGCCGCGTGCTCGGTCACGGTACGGAACCAGTCGTGCACGTCGCCCGTGAGGACGATCTCGCGCGCGCTGGCAGTCACTGGCTCTCCGCGCCGCCAGCGCATGTGCCGCGTCTCGCAGGCCAGCAACGTGTGGCCGCGCGCCGCGGTTTCGCGCATCATCGAGAAAGTCGTGTCCTTGTAGGTCTTGAAGTTTTCGAGCGGGTCGGCGACGAACAGCAGCTTCACGTCGTGGTTCCTGTCAGGCAGCGGGAGGGGATTGACGCGACTGTTGCACAACCAGCGCGGTCGCGCCCGCCACGACGCCCCAGAAGGCCGAGCCGACACCCAGCAACGTCACGCCAGAAAGCGTGACGAGGAACGTGAGCGCCGCAGCATCTCGATGGCGTTCATCCTTCAGCGCCATCGACAGCCCGCCCGCAATCGTGCCAAGCAAGGCCAAGGCAGCCAGAGTAAGTACAAGCTCTCGCGGAAAAGCCTGTAGCAGCCCGGCCACTGCACCGCCCGCGAGTCCGACCGCGATATAGAACACGCCCGCGGCCACGCTGGCCATGTAACGCCGCGCGGGGTCGTCGCTCGCCTCGCGCCCCATGCAGATCGCCGCCGTGATGGCTGCCAGATTGAAGGCGAAGCCGCCGAATGGTGCCAGCAGCACCGTCGCCGCGCCGGTTGCCACCACGGGTGGAGATACCGGGATCTCGAAGCCCGCGGCGCGCTGAGCCGCCACGCCCGGCAGATTCTGCGACGCCATCGTGACGACAAACAGCGGCAGCGCGACGCCAATGAACGCGCCCAGCGTGAAGTCTGGCGTCGTCCACGCGGGCGACGCCCAGTCCCAGGCGACACGAGACCACTGCATGCGCCCTTGTGCCGCGGCCACCGCAAAACCCGCGAGCAGCACGCCAGGCACCGCATACCTCGGCCACGCACGACGCCCGGCCAGGAACGCGAACAGCATCACGACCACCATCAGCGGCGCCGTTCTCACCGCGCCGACGGCGTCCAGTCCGAAACGCGCGAGCACGCCGGCCAGCAGCGCCGCCGCAATGGCCTGGGGAATGCGATCCATGACGCGCTCGAAGGACCGGGTCAGCCCGGCCAGCACGATCAACCCCCCGGAGGCCACGAACGCACCCGTGGCCTCGGCCATGCCGATACCCGCCGTGCCCGCCAGCAGTGCGGCGCCCGGTGTGGACCACGCCGTCAGCACCGGCTGGCGATACCAGATCGACAGGGCGATGGACGTGAATCCCATGCCGAGACCCAACGCCCACATCCATGACGTCGTCTGTGCCTGCGTGGCGCCGAGGGCCTGCGCGGCCGCAAAGACAATGGCGACCGAACTGGTGAACCCCACCAGCACCGCGATGAATCCGGCCACGACGGCAGGTGCCGACAGGTCGCGAAGGGCCGATCGCCGAGACGGCGACGCGAGGTCGTCAACCACGCGCCGACTCCCGATGCGCCACCCACAACGTGGCGATGCAGATGAGACCGCCGCCGATCATCGTGGACGAGGTCGGCACGTCGGCGAAGACCGCCCAGCCCAGCAACGAAGACCACACCAGATCGAGAAACTTCACCGACTGGGTCGCGGAAATGTCGGCGGCCTTGAATGACCGCGTCAGGCAGTAGTGGCCGAGGCTGCCGAGCGCACCGCAGAGCATGAAGCCCGCCCAATCCCAGGCTGCGACAGGCTGCCACACCGTCCACGCCAACGGCAGGCTGAAGATTGAAATCGAGATCGCCTGCCAGACCAGGATCACACCCGCCGTTTCGTGCCGGGTCAGCGCTTTGGTGAGCAGGAACGACGCGGCGAAGACGGGTGCGGAGGCCAGCATGACGAGATGAAACCAGCCTCCATTGCCCGACACCTTGGGTCCGACCACGACCATCACGCCCAGAAACCCGATGGCGGTGGCCAACCAGCGTTCCCAGCGCATCGGCTCGCGGAAGAAGATCCACGCCCCCACCATGATGAACAGCGGCGTCGTGAACCCTATGGCCGTCATGTCGGCGAGCGGGATCCGCGGCAGCGCGGAGAACCAGAGCAGCAGCCCCACCGTATGCACCGCACCCCGGGTGAACTGTGGCCCCACGCGCTGCGGCATGAAGGTCGCGACACCTTGCCGCCACACCAACGGCAGCAGCACGACAAGGCCGAAGAAATAGCGCAGGAACTGGGCCTGGAAGGGGTCGGTCCGCGCGGCCAACGTACGAGCGAGCGCATTGAGCACACAGAACGACAGACCGGCGCCACTGGCCCAGAGCAGCCCGCGCGAGGTGGGCGTCAGCCGTGCCGTGCGCCGATCGATCGAGACCAGGGCACGCCGCCATGCGCTGACCATCGCCAACTCGGGCACGTCGGCCAAGTCAGGAAATCCTGCGGCCCATGCGCGCGGAAAGACATGCGCCAACGTGCATGCGGTCTTCGAGCCGCTGCGGTGCGCGACGGCCGTGATGGTGGAGCGGCTGCCGCCGCGCAGGCGCCGGCGACGGCGCACGGGGTCTGTTCCTCATCGCCTGGAAGCCTGGCACTAGATCTCGACCTTCGCCCCGAGCTCGACGATCCGGTTGGAAGGCAAGTTCAGAAAGTCGGCCGCCGCGGCCGCGTTGCGGTGCATGCTGGCAAACAGCTTCTCGCGCCAAAGGGCCATGCCCTCTCCGAATGTCGGGATCACGATGTCGCGGCTCAGGAAATAGCTCGTGTCCATGTCGGGCAGCGGGATACCCCGGCCCTCGACGAGTTTCAGCGCCTCGGGCACGTCGGGGTCGTTCTTGAACCCGAAGTTCAAGAGGACCTGCCAGCAGTCGTGCCCCAGCGGCTCGATCTCGATCCGCTTGTTGAAACCGATCCAGGGCACCTCGTGAAGCTGCACGGCAACAAAGAGGTTGTATTCGTGCAGCACCTTGTTGTGCTTCAGGTTGTGCAGCAGCGCGTTGGGCGTCAAGCCAGGCTCGGCCGCGAGGAAGACAGCCGTTCCGGCCACACGCGTCGGCGGGCTCACGAAGACCGCGTCCAGAAAACCCGAGAGCTCGATGGCGTCGTCACGCAAGCGTTCGCCCATTAGCCGGCGGCCCTGCTTCCAGGTCAGCATGAGCAGGAACATCCCGGCGCCGATGAGCAGCGGGAACCAGCCCCCCGCCACGAGCTTGAGCATGTTGGAAAGGAAGAACGTGACGTCGATGACGAAGAAGAAGCCGGTCGCCAGCAGGCACAGTGCGAGCGGATATTTCCAGCCATAGCGAATCACGTAGAACGTCATCACGGTCGTGATCGTCATGTCCAGCGTGACGGCAATGCCGTAGGCCGATGCGAGGCTCGACGAGTTGCGGAACAGCGCCACCGCCAGCACGATGAAGACGAACAGCGACCAGTTGATGAACGGCACGTAGATCTGGCCCGTGTCGCGCACCGACGTGTGCCGCACGGCCATGCGCGGCAGGATGCCGAGCTGGATGGCCTGCTTGGTCACGGAGAAAGCCGCCGAGATGAGGGCCTGCGACGCGATGACCGTGGCGCCGGTCGCAAGAAAGACCAGCGGCAGCTGCGCCCACTTGGGCGCCATCAGATAGAACGGGTTTTCGATCGCCGCCGGGTTGTCGAGCAGCATCGCGCCCTGGCCGAAATAATTGACCACCAGCGCCGGCATGACGAAGCCGTACCAGGCGATGCGGATCGGCCGCCGGCCGAAATGACCCATGTCGGCGTACAGCGCCTCGCCCCCGGTCACGCAAAGCACCACCGCCCCCAGTCCGATGAACGCGACAAGCGTGTTCTCGATGAAGAAGGAGATGGCGTACGTCGGGCTCAGCGCCACCAGCACGCCCGGCCTCTCGATGATGTGCGGCAGACCCAGCGCGACCAGCACGATGAACCAGACGAGCGTGACCGGACCGAAGAACTTGCCAATGCCACCCGTGCCGAACCGCTGCACCGCGAACAACCCGGTCAGCACCACCAGCGTGATCGGGATGACAAAACTGTGCAGCTGTGGTGCCGCGACCTCCAGGCCTTCGACCGCAGAAAGGACCGAGATGGCCGGCGTGATCACGCCGTCGCCATAGAAGATCGCGGTCCCGAACAGGCCCACGACCATCAGGTTGCGGCGCAGCGCTGGCCGGCCGGCGACCGCCGTGGTGGCGAGGGCGAGCATCGCGATCAAGCCCCCCTCGCCGTTGTTGTCGGCACGCAGGATCAGCAGCACGTACTTCAGCGAGACGATGATGGTCATCGTCCAGAAGATGAGCGACAGGACGCCGAGGATGTTGTCCGTCGTGGTCTCCACGTGGCCGCCGTGGAACACTTCCTTCAGCGCGTAGAGCGGGCTCGTCCCGATGTCACCATATACGACGCCCAACGCGGCCAGCGTCAGGGCCGCGAGCGCGGCAGGGGTCTTGGGGGCTTGGGCCGAACTCACGGGAAAGGCTGCGCGCGATGCGCAACCGGTTGGGGCGGGGAGACCATTGTGTGCCGGGCTTTGTGCGGTGCGTCAAGCAAGCCCGCACGCCCGGTCAGGGGGCTGTTGCTGCGCCGTCACTCGTAGACCTCGGCATCGGGGTCCGTGGCCTCGAGTTCATAGCTCGCCGCGAGCATCGCCAGCCGGCCGATCACGCCGTACATGTAGAACCGGTTCGGCGCGCTGGCCCCTGGTTTTTCGCCCGGGCGAGGCAGTTGGCCAGAAGGCGCGAAGGCCAAGGGCACGAAGCTCGCGCCAGGTGCATTCAGGTTCTCGTCCACCCCCCGCTCCGCGTGAACGCGGTAGAAGCCTCCGACGACATAGCGGTCGATCATGTACACCACCGGTTCGGCGACAGCATCGTTCACCCGCTCGAAGGTCGGCACACCCTCCTGGATGATGACGTCCGTCACCTCCTGGCCGTTCTTGGCCGCGCTCATCCGGGCGCGTGCACGCTCGTTCAGGTCGGCGAGCTCTTTCGCGTCACGCACCGTCATGATGCCCATGCCGCAGGTGCCGTTGTCGGCCTTCACGACGACGAACGGTTTCTCGTTGATGCCGTATTCCTTGTACTTGCGCCGCACCTTGGTCAACAAGGCGTCGGCATGGGTCTGCACACAATCCAGCCCCGTCGCCTGGGCAAAATCGACCTGCCCGCATTGGCCGTACATCGGATTGATCAGCCACGGGTCCATGCCCAGCAGCTTGGCGAACTTCTTCGCGACCTCTTCGTAGCTGCGAAAGTGGTTGGACTTTCGACGCACGCCCCATCCCGCATGAAGCGGTGGCAAGAGGTATTGCTCGTAGAGATGCTGCAGCACCTTGGGCGTGCCCGCCGACAGGTCGTCGTTGAGCAGGATCGTGCAGGGGTCGAAATTCTTCAGGCCGAGCCTGCCGCGCGTGCGCTTCAGCGGCTCGAGCGTGAGTTCGTTGCCATCGGGCAGCGCCACATTGACAGGCGCCTTGATCTCCTCGTCGAGCATGCCCAGCCGCACATTCAATCCGGCCTGGTGAAAGATCTGCATCAGGCGCTGCACATTCATCAGGTAGAACGTATTGCGCGTGTGCCTGTCGGGGATCAGCAGCAGGTTCTTGGCTTCGGGGCAGATCTTCTCGATGGCCGCCATGGCCGCCTGTACCGCGAGCGGCAACATCTCCGGCGTGAGGTTGTTGAACCCGCCGGGGAACAGGTTGGTATCCACCGGTGCGAGCTTGAAGCCCGCATTGCGGACGTCGACCGAGGTATAGAACGGCGGGGTGTGTTCCATCCATTCAAGCCTGAACCAGCGCTCGATCGCGGGCATCGACTCGAGGACGCGCTGCTCGAGTTCGTTGATGGGGCCGGTGAGTGCAGTGATGAGGTGGGGAACCATATCGGGTCAGTCTGGGACGGGCTTCGATTCTAGGAGTCTCATCAACGAGAAGGATGGCAGCACGACGACGCCGAGGCACATTCGCCGCCAGCCGACCCGGTCCGGGGAGGCACCTCGACCAACCAGCCCAGGGAGCCCTCATGCAGACATCCACCCGCCGACCCCGAATGGCCGCGCTGCCCGCCGCGTGCGCAGCGTCCTTGCTCGCACTCGCCGCCTGCGGTGGCGGGGGCGACGACAACGGAAACGGCGACGGCGACGGCACGTCGACCACCACCCTGAGCGCCGTGCCATCGCTTCCGGCCGACCTGATGTCGAAACCGTCGGCCGCCAACTGCAGTGCCCTGCGCAGCGGGCGCTACCGGCTGGTGAGCAACGATGACGTCAATGTCGCACCCGGCGGCACCACGTTCGCGACCGAGGTGGTGACCGTCGATGCGGCGTTGCTGACCGTGACCAATTCCGACCACGACGTCTCCACGCTGACGGCCGCCGGCCCCTGCCGGTACACCACGCCCAACGGCGGCGGCATCACCGTCAGCCCGGCAGGTGTGCTCGTCGCGCAGATCGATACGGCGCCGTTCCGCGGCGCCATCCTCTTTCCCGAGCAGTCGCTCGGCACCTCCGATCTGGCCGGCGACTGGAATACGCTGGCGCTCGATCGCACCGTCGACAACGGCCCGATCCACCTGACGTCGTCCGCAGCCACGTTCAGCGCGGCCGGAAAGTTGACGGCGCTGACGTTCTGCGAAGACATGGTCAGTTGCGAGACCGGTGGCAGCGCCGGCGTGGCGTTGCCGGACATCACGGTCCGGTCGCGTGCGGACGGCGGCTTCGACTTCGCCAACGCGACCGACGGTTATACGGATCGGCTGTATGCCTACCGCGCCGGCGGCGGCGAAGTGATGGCCGTGATCCTGTCACCGGCCGGTCACCTGTCCTTTGCCACGCGCAAGGTGACACGCGTGCTGCCGGCCGTTGGCGACGCCGGCCAGGGTTGGCAGGTAGCACTCGTGCCGCATGCCCAGGCGCCGTTCTATACGGCACCGTTGGCGATCAGCCAATTCGCGAGCACGGTGACGGCGGTCGACGCTGCGGCCGCCACGTACACGCGATCGGCGGTGATCGACGTGGCGAACAGCGTGACGCGTCCCGAGACCTTGGCGCTGAACAATCCGCGCGACGGCTACCTGCGCCGCCTGCCGGGAGCGGTGACCGCCAGCAACGGCAGCACCAGCAACGTCAGTGAATGGATCGGACTGCCGATGCGTGGCATGGGGCTGACGGCCGTCGGCATCTTGGCGAATAACCAGCTCTACCTCTCAGCGGCGCAAGCCGAGTAGGCTCCGCGCCGGAAAAGCAGGACGGGCTGCCAGAGGCAGCCCGCATCGGGATTCCGATCGTCGACTCGATGCCCGGCAGGCAAGCCCTTTCGTGCGATCGAGCCGAGATGGCCGGGCAGCCCGCAGGCCGCCCGGAATTTCACTTGTTGTAGGCCGTCTCGCCGTGCGACGAGATGTCCAGGCCTTCGCGCTCGGCCTCTTCGGTGACCCGAAGCCCGACCACCAGGTCGACGAGCTTGAAGGCGACCAAGGCAACGACACCCGAAAGCACCACCGTCGTGAGCACGCCCTGCGCCTGCACCCACACTTGCGCGCCGATGCCGCCCCACTCGCCGCACTTGTCGGTGACGTAGTTGCAGATGCCGGTGCCACCCAAGTCGGGCGCCGCAAAGACGCCGGTCAACAGCGCGCCCAGAATGCCGCCGACGCCGTGCACGCCGAACACATCGAGCGAATCGTCCGCGCCCAGGATCTTCTTCAGACCCGTCACACCCCACAGACACACGACGCCAGCCGCGAGGCCGATGACCAGTGCACCGCCCACGCCGACGAAGCCGCAAGCCGGCGTGATCGCCACGAGGCCCGCCACCGCGCCAGAAGCCGCACCCAGCATCGAGGCCTTGCCCTTGATCAGCGCCTCGGCCGCAGTCCACGAGAGCGTCGCCGCCGCCGTGGCCACCACGGTGTTGAGGAAGGCAAGTGCCGTCACACCGTTGGCTTCGAGGTTGGAGCCGGCGTTGAAGCCGAACCAGCCCACCCAGAGCAGCGAGGCACCGACCATGGTCAGCGTCAGGCTGTGCGGCGCCATCGATTCCTTGCCGTAGCCGACACGCTTGCCCAGCATGTAGGCGCCCACCAGGCCGGCGACTGCGGCGTTGATGTGCACGACCGTGCCGCCGGCAAAGTCGAGCGCGCCCTTCGCCCACAGCCAGCCGGCATTCGCCGTCACCGTCTCCAGGGCCTTCTCGCTCGTGATCGCGTCCGGGCCGTCCCAGTACCAGACCATGTGCGCCATCGGCAGATAGCTGAACGTGAACCACAACACCGAGAACATCAGCACGGCGGAGAACTTGATGCGCTCGGCGAAGGCGCCGACGATCAGTGCCGTGGTGATGGCGGCGAACGTGCCCTGGAAGGCGACGAACGTCATCTCGGGGATATAGACCCCCTTGCTGAATGTGGCACCCAGCGTGTCTGGCGTCACGCCCTTCAGGAACAGCTTGTCCAGTGTCCCGATGAACGGGTTGCTCGCCGTGAATGCCAGCGAGTAGCCGTAGATGATCCACAGCACCGTGATCAGCGAGAAGATCATGAACACCTGCATCAGCACGCTGAGCATGTTCTTGCTGCGCACCAGCCCGCCGTAGAACAGCGCGAGGCCGGGTATGGTCATCAGGATGACGAGCGCCGTGGCGACGGTCATGAACGCCGTGTCGCCCTTGTTCGGCACCGGCGTGGGTGCCGCAGCCGGCGCAGCCGCGGCGGCCATCGACGCCGCAGCGGCAGGCGCTTCTGCCACTGCCGCGGCCGGGGCTGCCGCCGAAGCGGCATCGGCAGGCTGCGCGAGCAGCGTGCCACTGAAGCCCAGGACCGCGAGGCCCAGGGCGATTGAGGCAATGAGTTTCTTCATGGTGGTTGTCTTTTTTTAGGTGGCGTCCGTTACAGGGCGTCCTTGCCGGTCTCGCCGGTGCGGATGCGCACCACCTGCTCCAGCGCCGAGACGAAGATCTTGCCGTCGCCGATCTTTCCGGTGCGCGCAGCACCTTCGATCGCTTCGATCACGCGGTCGACGAGCGCGTCGTCCACCGCGGCTTCGATCTTCACCTTGGGCAGGAAGTCGACCACGTACTCGGCGCCGCGATACAGCTCCGTGTGGCCTTTCTGCCGGCCGAAGCCCTTGACTTCGGTCACCGTGATGCCCTGGACGCCGATGGCGCTGAGGGCTTCACGCACTTCGTCGAGCTTGAACGGCTTGACGATCGCGGTCACCATCTTCATGGTCAGTTCCTTCGATTGACGATCAGAAATTGATCTTGGCGCCGAGCACGATGCCGGCCTTGCCGAGATCCTTGCCAGCGCCGCCCACGTAGGCGGAGGTGTCGGTATCCACCAACGCGCCGCTCAGCACGATGCCGTTGCCGATGTCCTTGCTCACCGTGAGCGAGTAGTCCGTGTAGGAAGCGGCGCTCGTGTTCTTCACGGTCTGGTGGCCGATGTGCGGCGTGACCGAGAAGCCGGCGACGTCGAAGGTGGCGCTGAGATCGAAATAGCCGCTGTTCTTGCTGTCCGCGAAACCGAACAGGTTGCTCACGCTGTGCGAGTACTTGGCCGTCAATGGCCCGTAGGTGATGGCGCCGTAAAGCTCGGTCGTGTTTGCCGACGGGCTGAGCTTGTTGCTCGGGTACTGGTAGGTCAGGATGCCGACGTCATAACCAACGTCCTTGGCGATCTCGCCCTTGTAGCCGCCGTACAGGTCGATCTCGACGCTGGCGTCGCCGCCGCCGTCCTTGATCCACTTGATCGTGGACGCCCACAGGCCCAGGTACAGCCCGCCGTCGGAGTAATCGACACCGCCCTGCAAGGCGGGCTTCAGGCGTGTCTGCGAAATGCCGCGATACCGGTAGTCGGTGACGACGCCGGCGTTGAAGGCCACGTCGGCATACGACACGCTGGGCAACAGGCCGGCGGCCAACACCGTGGCCAAGGCGACAAGACTCGTTTTCTTCATGAAAGCTCCATGCGGGGGTTGAATTGACTTGCTGCGTCTTTGCAGCTTCTGTGCCACGGTCGCCGGCGGTCGCTTTTCGACATCGCGCATTGAAACGGTGCATGGAGGCCGGCACCCCCCAAAAGATGGACCCCATTAGGGTGCGCACCACAGCGGTGCTGGTGCGATCGCGATGCGCTTTTCAGAATCGAGCCCTTGCCGATATGCAAAGGAACGACATGACTTTGGCCGTGGTGATGAGTCGCGCTCTCGACGGCTTCGACGCGCCCGAGGTTCGGGTCGAGGTGCACCTGGCCAATGGGCTGCCCAGCTTCACGCTCGTGGGTCTGGCCGATACCGAGGTGAAGGAATCGCGCGAGCGGGTACGCGCCGCGCTGGCGCAAAGCGGGTTTGCCTTTCCACACAACCGGCGCATCACCGTCAATCTCGCGCCGGCCGACCTCCCCAAGGAGTCCGGCCGATTCGATCTGCCCATCGCGCTCGGCCTTCTGGCCGCACTGGGCACCATCGACGCGGCACGCCTCGACCACTTCGAGTTTGCAGGCGAGCTCTCGCTTGCGGGCGAACTGCGGCCGGTGCGAGGCGCGCTCGCCCTCGGACTGGCTGCACGCCGCAGCGCCAACCGGCGCACGCTGGTACTGCCGGCACAAAGCGCACAGTGGGCCGCCCGGGTGCCCGGGCTCGACGTGCGCAGCGCCACGCACCTGCTGCAGGTCGTGCAGTCCCTGCTGCCGGCTGCGGACGGTCAACCGACAACCGAATTGCCACCGGCGGCCTCGGCGGACCCGGCCGCCATCGCCGTGTTGCCGGATCTCAGCGATGTCCAGGGACAGTCAGCCGCGCGGCGCGCACTCGAGGTGGCGGCGGCGGGCGCGCACAGCCTGCTGCTCGTCGGGCCGCCGGGCAGCGGCAAATCGATGCTCGCGCAACGCCTGGCTTCGCTGCTGCCCCCAATGACGGACGACGAGGCCCTGTCCAGCGCGGCCCTGCTTGGGCTGGCGCGAGCAGGCGCACCCGACATCGACCGGTTCGGCCAGCGGCCGGTACGTGCGCCACATCATTCGGCGAGCGCCGTGGCATTGGTCGGCGGCGGGTCGCCGCCGCGTCCAGGCGAGATCTCGCTGGCGCATGGTGGCGTGTTGTTTCTCGACGAACTGCCTGAATTTGCCCGCTCCGCGCTCGAGGCCCTGCGCGAACCACTCGAGAGCGGCCGCATCACGATCTCGCGCGCCGGGCGGCAGGCGCAGTTTCCGGCGCGCTTTCAACTCGTGGCGGCGATGAACCCCTGCCCCTGCGGCTGGCTGGGCGCCCCGGGCGGTACGGGCAAACCATGCCGCTGCACGCCGGACGCCGTGGCGCGCTACCAGGCCCGGCTGTCGGGCCCGCTGATCGACCGCATCGACATCGTCGTCGAGGTGCCCGCGCTGCGGCCCGGCGAATTGCTGCGCCAGCCTGCAGCCGAACCGTCGGAACGCGTGGCGGCGCGCGTGGCGGTGGCGCGCCGATGGCAGGCCGATCGCCAAGGCTGCCCCAACGGCGAACTCGACGCCGCGGCGCTGGCGCGCGACGCGGACATCGACGCCGGCGCTCTTCAATTCCTGCAGACGGCGGGTGAACGCCTGGGCTGGTCGGCGCGGGCGGTGCATCGGGTGCTGAAAGTCGCGCGCACGGTGGCCGACCTGGCGGGTTGCCAGCGCATCGGCGTCGCCCATGTCGCCGAGAGCGTGCAGTACCGGCGCGCACTCGCTCTGTAACCGGGGCGGCGCCTCGCACCGGCGGGTGTGGCCGCGGCTTGTCGGCTATGGGGTCCTGGCGGCGTCGGCCCGGACAAGCGCGCCGTGGTCGATACGGACGATTTCACCGGACTTCCAGTGCGGGTCGGCCGCCGAATCGAATTTCTGCGTCTTGCCGTCGCGCAGGGTGACGGTGGTCACCCACACCTTGTGGCGGCCGACACGCTTCTCGATCGCGTTGCCCAGCAGGCCGCCCGCCACGGCACCGACCCCCGTTCCGACGATGCCGCCATTGCCCACCTTGTGGCCGACGACACCGCCGGCCACGGCACCGCCGACGGCCCCCACGCCGCTGGCCTTGCCCTTGCGGTTTTCGGTCTTGACGCCGCCCACGATGGCGCAGGTGTCGCAGAGCGCGGTGAGTTGGCGTGCGCTGGGCGCGGAGGCGGCCATTGGCGCAGACGCGGGCGCGGTGGCGGCACTCGACACCGCGGCAATGGTGGCCAGGCCAAGCAGGCTCAGGCCGGCGCGCCACGCGCGGACAACAGGGGCATTGTTCATGGGGAGGTCTCCAGTTCGGCCGCGCAGATGCGGCCACCCCCTACAACGCTCGCGGCCCGATCAACGCCGACACCGCCATGGCGGCGAGCGGCTGGCAACCGGAAGCACTTGTCCACGCGACCCAGGCTGGCCACGCGGCGCGCGCGCCAGGGTCCGGCATGCCAGCATGCCGGCACAGACGGCAATCGACAAGCGATGACCAAGCGGCCTGCCGCACGACGGGCGCGGCCCCGGTGCACCAGACTCAGAGCAGCGGCGCGAGCGCGCGCCTCGCTTCGTCCTCGGCGAGCGCCGTGCGCCGGGCCCAGTCGGCGATCTGGTCGTCGCCGATGCGTCCGACGTTGAAATAGGTCGACTGCGGGTGCGCCAGGTAGAACCCGCTCACGCTGGCGGCCGGCATCATGGCCATGCTCTCGGTGAGTTCCATGCCGATCTCCGACGCCGCGAGCACGCGGAACATCTCGCGCTTGATGCGATGGTCCGGGCACGCGGGATAGCCGGGCGCCGGACGGATGCCGCGGTACTTCTCGGCGATCAACTGGTCGTTGGCCAGCGCTTCGTCGGCTGCGTAACCCCAGAACTCGGTGCGCACGCGCTGGTGCATCCGCTCGGCAAAAGCCTCCGCCAGGCGGTCGGCCAACGCCTTGAGCATGATCGCCGAGTAGTCGTCGTGGTCGGCGAGGAACTGCCGCTCCTTCTTCTCGACACCCAGGCCCGCCGTCACCGCGAACAGCCCGATGTAGTCCGCCTTGACAGCCTTCGGCGCGATGAAGTCCGCCAGGCTGCGGTTGGGCCGCTTCACACCGTCGACCACCGGCCGCTCGCTCTGCATGCGCAACGGCGACCAGCGCAACAACACCTCGTCGCGTGTCTCGTCGGCGTAGATCTCGATCGTGTCGTCGTCCACCGTGTTCGCCGGCAGCAGCGCGATCACGCCGTTGGCCTGCAGCCAGCGGCCCTCGATCAGCCGCTGCAGCATGCGCTTGCCGTCGCTGAGCACCCGGGTGGCTTCGGCTCCGACGACCTCGTCGCGCAGGATCTCCGGGAACCGGCCCGCCAGGTCCCAGGTCTGGAAGAACGGGCTCCAGTCGATGCAGGCGGCGATCTCGGCCAGGTCCTGGTTGCGAAAGACACGCCGGCCGATGAACGATGGCCTGGGCGGCGTGTAGGCAGCCCAGTCGATGCCCGTCTTGTTCGCCCGTGCCGCGGCGAGCGAGACGATCGGCACGACCTTCCTGTTGGCGTGCTGCTGGCGCACACGCTCGTAATCGGCGTTCAGGTCGGCGATGTACCGGGCCGCCCGGTCATCGGACAGCAGCTCCGAGCACACGCTCACGCTGCGTGAGGCATCGGGCACGTAGACCACCGGGCCCTCGTAATGCGGCGCGATCTTGACGGCGGTGTGCACGCGGCTCGTCGTCGCACCGCCGATCAGCAGCGGGATCTTCTTCATGCGGAACCAGTCGTCGCGCTGCATCTCTGCGGCGACGTGCTGCATCTCTTCGAGGCTGGGCGTGATCAGCCCCGACAGACCGATGATGTCGGCACCTTCGACGCGCGCCTTGGCGAGGATGTCCTGGCACGGGACCATCACGCCCATGTTCACGACCTCGAAGTTGTTGCACTGGAGCACGACCGTGACGATGTTCTTGCCGATGTCGTGCACGTCGCCCTTGACCGTCGCGATGACGATCTTTCCCTTCGGCTTCGCCTCCCCGCCGGCGTCGACCAGGGCCTGCCTTTCGGCTTCGATGTAGGGCAGCAGGTGGGCCACCGCCTGCTTCATCACACGCGCACTCTTCACCACCTGCGGCAGGAACATCTTGCCCTGTCCGAAGCGGTCGCCGACGATGTTCATGCCCGCCATCAGCGGGCCCTCGATCACGTGCAACGGCCGGCCGCCGCGCGCCCGGATCGCCTGCCAGACCTCCTCGGTGTCCTGCGTGATGAAGTCGTTGATGCCGTGCACCAGCGCATGCGACAGGCGCTCCTCCACCGGATGGGCGCGCCAGGCCAGCCGCGCGGTGTCGTCCTTGGCCGCGCCCTTGGCGGACTCGGCAATTTCGACCAGCCGCTCGCCGGCATCCTTGCGGCGGTCGAGCACCACGTCCTCCACCCGCTCGCGCAGCGTGGGCTCGAGGTCGTCATAGACGCCGACCATGCCGGCGTTGACGATGCCCATGTCCATGCCGGCCTTGATCGCGTGGTACAGGAACACCGTGTGGATCGCCTCGCGCACCGGCTCGTTGCCGCGGAAGCTGAAGCTCACGTTGCTGACGCCGCCCGAGACCTTGGCGCCCGGCAGGTGCTGCTTGATCCAGCGCGTGGCCTCGATGAAGTCGACCGCGTAGTGGTCGTGCTCCTCGATGCCGGTGGCGATCGCGAAGATATTGGGGTCGAAGATGATGTCCTCGGCCGGGAAACCGACGTCGTCGACCAGGATCCGGTAAGCGCGCTCGCAGATCGCCGTCTTGCGCTCGAACGTATCGGCCTGCCCCTTCTCGTCGAAAGCCATCACCACCGCCGCCGCCCCGTAGCGTCGCACGAGCCGGGCTTGCCGCCTGAACTCGGCTTCGCCTTCCTTGAGCGAGATGGAGTTGACGATGCCCTTGCCCTGGATGCACTTGAGGCCCGCCTCGATCACGCTCCACTTGGACGAGTCGATCATGATCGGCACCCGCGCGATCTCGGGCTCGCTGGCGATCAGGTTCAGGAAGCGCACCATCGCCGCCTGACTGTCGAGCATGGCCTCGTCCATGTTGATATCGATGATCTGCGCGCCGTTCTCGACCTGCTGGCGCGCGACGGCCAGGGCCTGCTCGAAATCGCCGCTCAGGATCATGCGTGCAAACGCCTTCGACCCCGTGACGTTGGTGCGTTCACCGATATTGACGAAGAGCGAGCCCTCGACGAGCGTCACCGGCTCGAGGCCGGAAAGCCGCATCGGCGGAACAGCGCAGGGGGGGTCTTCAGTCATGCTCATTCACCGCAGGTCCAGTGGATGAGCGCCGTTGCTGGCCGCGCGGCCAGTCGGCGCGGCTTCCCGAGCCTGGCGGCCTGCAGACGCAGACCATCGCAACGCTCCTCGGAAGCCGCAGATTTTAGCGGGTCGTCGCCCGAGTGCGGCCCACTGGGGCGCCTGCGCGCGAGGTGTCAGCGGCTGTGCGAGGTCAATCGGGCCAGCGGGCCGGCGGTGCTGACCCCGGGAGCGCTGCGGTGGGCCTCGAGCGGCATTGCCTTCGGCGCTGTTTCGTCGAGTGCGTCGGCCGTGGGCCCCGGCAGCGCGTCCTGCGCGCCGCGGCGCATCGCCACCCCGACGGCAAGGATGTCGATCACCAGCAGGTGCAGGATCCGGCTGACCATCGGCACGTGCGTGGCCACGTCCTCGACGTGGTCGACGATGAGCGCCACGTCGGCTTTGCGGGCCAGTGCCGAATGGCTGGCCGTGATGGCCACCACAGATGCGCCACGCCGGTGCGCCGCATCGGCGACCTCGAGCAGGTCCTCGACGCTGCCGCTGCTGCTGACGATGACCGCCACGTCGCGCGGTTTCAGCACGTTGGCCGCCAACACCTGCAGGCGCGGGTCGGTGTAGGACCCACTGGCGACGCCGAAACGCAGGAACTTGAACTGCGCGTCGTCCGCCACCACGCGGTAGTGGCCAACGGCAAAGAAGTCGATGCGGTCGGCTGCGGTGAGCAGGTCGATCGCACGGTCGATGGTCTCGCGGTTCAGGTGGTCGCGCACCTGCAGGATCGCCGAGGCGGTGTTGCCCAGCACCTTGACCCCGAGTTCGAGCATCGTGTCCTCGCCCGTCACCTGGGCGTGCGTCACGGGGATCGTGCCGGTCAGGCCCGACGCCAGCCGCAACTTGAAATCCGACAACCCCTCGCAGCCGAGCGAACGGCAGAAGCGGATCACCGTGGGCTGGCTCACCTCGGCCGCCTTTGCGATCGCGGCGATCGGATCGTTCAGCGCCGAACGCGGGTGCGCGAGCACGTGGTCGGCCACGCGCTTTTCGGCCGGCGACAGGTTGTCCCGCGCGCGCTGGATCTGGTCGAGGATGACCGACGCGCCGCTCGCCTCGAGCGTACGCAGCTGCTGGGCCAGGATCGCCGAGGCGCCGACGAAGGTGGCATGCTCCGCCGTGATCACATAGGTCGGGATCGCCTTGAGGTAATCGCTGAAACGGCCCTTGTCCTCGAAACGCGCGCGGAATCCGCTGCGATCGAAATATTCGCCCAGGCGGGGCACGATGCCTCCGCCGATATAGATGCCGCCCATCGCACCGAGCGTGACCGCCAGGTTGGCGGCCGCCGTGCCCAGCATGGCGCAAAAGACCTGCAGCGTGTCGGCACAAAGGGGGTCGCTGCCCTCCAGGCCACGACGCGTGATCTCGGGTGCCGACAGCGTGCCCGGCGGGTGCCCGGCGTGCTGCGCCAGCGCCCGGTGGATCAGCCCGATGCCCGGCCCGGACAGCAGGCGCTCGAACGAGACGTGGCGGTGCTCCCGCTGCGCATATCGAAGCACCGCCAGCTCGCGGTCGTCGCGCGGTGCAAAGCTCGTATGGCCGCCTTCGGTGCCGAGGGCCACCCACCCGTCGCCGGCCGGGATGAGGCCCGAGACGCCCAGACCCGTGCCGGAACCGAGCAGCCCGATGACGCTGTGCTCACGCGGCATGCCCCCGCCCACTTGCCGGCGTTGCGACGGCTGCAGGCGTGGCAGGGCCATCGCCAACGCCGTGAAGTCGTTCACCACCACCAGCGTGTCCAGCCCCAGGCGCTGGCGCATCTGCTCGATCGAGAACTGCCAGTGGTAGTTGGTCATGCGGACCTGATCGCCTTCCACCGGATTGGCGATGGCGATGGCCGCATGTTGAATGCGCCCGGTCGGCAACATGTCCATGAAAGCCGTCACCGCCGCATGAAAGTCGGCGTGGTCGGCGCAGCGCAACGACGTCGCATGCTCCACCCGCCCCGGCGCCGTCTCGACCGCGAAGCGCGCATAGGTGCCGCCGATGTCGGCCAGGAGGCGGGGATTGTCGAAGGATGTCATCGATGGCACGGGGTTGATATGACCGCGTGTGCGTGCTTGCGTGGCGCCATTGTGGGGCCGGTGCGGGCCGCCGCGTGCCCCGTGGCCGCCGGCCCGCGGTCCAACGAGGTCGACACCGCTGAGCCAGGGCATCGTAGCTTGACTACACTATTCCCGACCCACAAGCGTGCATCGGTCATGTTCTCTTGCTGATGCACTGTAGTTTTGCTACCTTGCTGGGTGACTCCGGATTGCAGGCGCGGCGCCTGCTAGGCGACCTCATGAACGTAATCACCGAGCACCCGGCCGACATCACGGCGCCCCCGCGGGCGGGCCTGGCCCTGCCCTGGCTGGTGGCCGATGTCGGCGGGACGAACGCACGCTTCGGTTGGGTCGACGAGGTATCGGCCGGCGTGCAGCACGTGCGAACACTGCCAGTGGCCGAGCACGGCGGGCCGGCCGCCGCCGCCGCCGCCTACCTGGCGGCGTTGGGTGACGACATGGGTGGCACGCCCCCCGCCCCGCGCCGCGCGGCGCTGGCCGTGGCCACCGCGATCCGCGGCGACGATGTGGGCCTGACCAACAGCCCATGGCGCTTTTCCCAGCGGGCTCTGCAACACGCGCTGGATGTCGAGGCCCTGCTGGTCCTGAACGATTTCGAAGCGCTCGCCCTGTCGCTGCCGCGGCTGGGGGCGTCGCAGTTGCGCGCCATCGGCGTACCGCCGCATCCCCAGGGGACCATGGCCGTCATCGGCCCGGGCACCGGCCTGGGTGTCGGCGGGGTGGTGCAGACGACTCATGGCTGGGTGGCGTTGCCCGGCGAGGGGGGCCACGCCACGCTCGCCCCCTACGATGATTTTGAAAGCCAGCTGCTCGCGCACGTGCGCCGCAGCCGCGAACATGTGTCGGCCGAACGGCTCCTGTCGGGCATCGGCCTGCCGGTGCTGCACGACGCCATGGCCGCGGTGCTCGGCCACAGCGTGCCGACGCTCCCGGCCGAGGCGATCGTCGAGCGCGGCGTCGCCGGCACCGACCCGCTGTGCAGCAGCACGCTCGACACCTTCTGCGCACTGCTCGGCGGATTTGCCGGCAACGTGGCGCTGACGATGGGCGCGCGCGGCGGTGTCTATATCGGCGGCGGCATCGTGCCGCGTTTCGGCGAGCGCTTCTTCGCGTCGCGCTTCCGCGAACGATTCGAGGCCAAAGGGCGCTTTCGCAGCTACCTGCAGTCGATCCCCACCGCGCTGATCACCGACACGCTGGCCGCCCTCACGGGGGCCGCGCTGGCGATCGAGCAGCACGGCCAGTGAGCCGGCGGGCACCGGGCGGCGCGGGCACCATGTCCGCAGCAGCCACGCGCCCCGCCACGGCGACACAGGCTCGCTGCATCACGCCGTGATCTCGAGGTTCAGGTGCCGCAGCCGCCGGTGCGTGGCGCGTGCGTGCGGCACCCAGCCGTGGCGCGCCCAGCGCCGCCACATGATGAGCCCGCGCAACCATTCGTCCGCGGCATAGGCGACCCACACGCCGGGCAGGCCGTAACCCAGGTGGATGCCCAGCAGCCAGCTCCCGCCAGCCAGCACGAACAACATCGAGGCCGCCCCGGCCATGACGGGAAAACGCGCGTCGCCGGTGGCGCGCAGCGCATTGATCACCACGAGATTGAAGGTGCGCCCCGGCTCGAGCAACACGGTCCACCACACCAGCACGGCACCGGCCGCCACGATGCCCGCGTCCTGCGTGAAGCGCCGCATGATCCACGGCCCCGCGAGTGCCGCGAGCAGCGCGACACCCAGGCTCACCGCCAGCCCGAGGGCCAGTGCGCGCCGGACGAGCCGATGCGCGGCGTGCAGGCGGCCCGCGCCGATGAGGTGGCCGACGACGATCTCCACCGACAGCCCGGTGGCCAACCCGAAGAGCAGCACCGCATAGTTGACTTGCAGGGCATAGGCCTGCGTGGCCAGCGCGGCGGCGCCGAGCTGGCCGGCGACGGCGACACTGACCATGAACGCCAGCCGGTACGCGATGTTTTCCGCCGCACCGGGCAAGCCGATGCGCAGCACCGCGGCGAGTTCGCGGCGCGGCAGGTGCCACCAGTCGCGCCATTGCGGCCGCAGGTTCAGCCGCGCCCGCCACAGCGCCAGATGCAGCGCCAGGCCAACACTTCGGCTGATGGCGAGCGAGAGCGCAAACCCCGGCAGCCCGAAGCGCGGCATCAGCAGCAGCGCGCCGGCCAGATGGCACAGGTGCATCGCGACGATCACCGCCAGCGTGTCGCGCACGCGCAGATGCGCCCGCATCACACTCGCCATCGACGCATTCCAGGCGTCGAGCATCAGTGCCGGTGCCAACGCCATCAAGAACGGCACGGCCTGCGGCATCAGTTCTGCCGGGGCGTTCAGCAGACGCAGCAAGGGCGCTGCGCCGAGCAGTGCCAGCAGCGCCGCGAAGCCACCGACCCAGCTGCTCGCCCCGAGCGTCGCACGTGCCACGGCATCGGCCACCTCCCGCCGGCCGCCGCCCAGGCTCTGCGCCACCACCACGCTGACGCCCGCACCGACGATGCGGAACAGCACGAACAGCATTGCGAGCACATGGTTCGACACCGCGAAGGCCGCGCCGTCGGTGTCCGACAGGCGGGCCGCCAGCACTGTGCCGACGACCCCCACGCCGATGCCCAGCGCGAGTTCGAAGAACATCGGCCCGGCAATGGCCACCAGCCGCGGGGAGGCGTGTGGCGCCTGCTTCAAGGCAGCACGATCACACCGCTGTCGTCCATCACGAGCGGATCGTCGGCGGGGTTGCCGCCACCCATGGCGTGGCCTTGCGGCTCGGCCCCCAGGGCGCGGTACCCGCCGTCGTAGTCCCACGTGGTGACGTAGACCTTGGCGCCGCGCATCGACGCCATCTCGCCGAGCGCGGCCGCCGGCAACCGCAGGCTCACGGTCTGCGATGCCCGGTCGACCACGATGGCGGCGGCCGGCGTGGCCGGCGTGCCCTCGTTCGTCGCCGAGGCGCCCGCGTTCGTGAAGAGGGCGTTCGACCAGCCATGCACCCGCAACCGCCGGTGCCAGCGCATGCCGGGCGGCAGCGAGCCGTTCTGCAGCGGCATCGCGGTGCTGCCGCCGGGTTGGCCGGGCAGCTCGACATAGACCGTGAACGCCACGTGATCGAAACCGTTCGCAGGGTTCCACGAGTTGGACAGGCCCGCCATCTTGAGATCCAGCCGCAATGCGCCGCCGGCGCCGAAAGCCCGCACCTGCCGCAGGTCCATCGTTCGCAACGCCCGGAAGCTCCCGTCGGTGGGGTAGCGGTAAGTGCCGCGCGGGCCGGTGTCGTCGTCGGCCGGGTCGGCCGCCTCGGCCAGCAATTCCCAGATGCGCTCGACGCGG
>JAHECD010000083.1 GCA_024641945.1 Rubrivivax sp.
AGAGGGTGTCCAAGGGGTCGACGGGGGGTCGAGGTGGGTGGGCTTGACGTGCTCTCGTTCATTCTGCGGACGCCCGACACCGCCGAACCGCCGAACAGCGGGGTGAATGGCGGCTGAATCGAGGCCGATCGGCCTGGCCGGGAAGTGACGATGACCTTGTTCCGCGCGTTGCGCACATCGATCCCCCTATCATCCGGCCGTGCTGCGCCGCCTTATTGCCCTGCTCGTGTGTCTGACCATCTCGTTACAGGGGTGGGCGGTGACCGGCGGCGCCGCCGCTCCTTGCCCGATGCAGCAGGCGACGGAAATGGCGGCGTCGCAAGGCACTTCCGGCGATGTGGATCAGTCCCGTATGGGTGACTGCTGCAACGACGAACTGACCTTTGCCCAGACGGGCGAGCCCTGCAAGTCAGCCGAGCCGTGCCATGCGCCGCTGCTCTGGGTCCCTGCGAGGTCCGAAGCGGCGCCGCAACCGGCGCCGGCCTCCGGCGCGGTGGCGTATCTGCCGCCATCCGCACCCGACGATCCCGCCGCGTCGGTCTGGCGCCCGCCATCTCACTGCTGATTCCGAACAGGTAGTGCCGCCCGCCGTCTCGGTGGTGTCGGAACTCGCACCGGCCCGTCGGGCGATGGTGCCGAAACAGGAGTCGTTGGGATGTCTGTCGTACCCATTTCGGGCCGGGACCACGAGGCCCCGCACCGCACCTGGTCCTTCGAATCGTCGATGCGACGTACGGTGCACCCGTTCCTGCGCATGAGGCTGACATTTGCTGTGCATCTGTCAGTGCTGCTCGGCTTGGTCGGACTGCCGATCGGCGCCGGCGCTCAGGCGCCGCCCGCGCTCGGATTCGAAGATGCGATGGCCCGTGCCGAAGCGCATTCGCGAGCCTTGCCCGCGCAGCAGGCCGCGGCACGGGCGGCGCGTGAGCGCGCCGTCGCCGCCGGCCAGCGCCCCGACCCGGTATGGCGCATCGGTCTGGACAACGTGCCCGTGGAAGGTGGCACCGAGCATCTGCTGACCCGGGAATCCGGAACGGCCCGCAGCATCGGCGTCGTGCAGGCCCTGCCCGACGCCGCGAAGCGCGCGGCGCGATCGCGCCGCTTCGAGCAGGACGAGAAACTGGCGCTGGTCGACCGTGAAGCACGTCGGGCCGACCTGCGGCGCGAGACCGCGCTGGCATGGTTCGCGGTCGATGCCGAGCAGAAGCGCCTGGCGTTGATCGATGCGCAGCGCGTCGACGCGGCGCTCGTCGTGCAAGCGGCCGAAAGCGCCTACCGAACGGGCCGGTCCGGGCAGGCCGAGGTGTTCATCGCACGTGCCTTGCCGGCGCGCCTGGACGACCAGCGGCTGGACGCCCAGGCGCGCCTGGACACGGCTCGCAGCGCATTGCGCCGGTGGGTCGGCCCGGCGGCCGATGGGCCACTGGGCACTGCGCCGTCGATATCCCGCTACGCGCCGGAGGGCGGCATTCCCGCTCAAGCCCTGGCGGGCGATCCGCAGTTGCTCAGCGCGGTCGCACGTGAGCACAACGCCCGCGCCATGGTCGATGTGGCGCGCGAAGAGCGCCGTGCCGACTGGAGCGTGGACCTTCGATTCCAGCAGCGCGGGCCGCGTTTCGACAACATGGTGACGTTCGGCCTGTCGATGCCGTTGCGCTGGGATCTCGCCAACCGCCAGGACCGCGAAGTCGCCGCGCGCCAGGCCGAAGTCGAGCAGGCCGAGGCCGAAACCGAGGAACTGCGGCGTCGCCGGATGGCCGACGTCGAGCGCTGGACACATCGCTGGCGCGCTGGCTTGGCCAGGCTTGCCGGTGTGGACGGTGTGCAGCTCCCGCTCGCTGCCGCACGCGCCGACGCGGCGCTGGCCGCCTACCGCGCGGGCGGCGGCAGTCTCGAGGCCGTGCTCGTCGCACGGCAGGCAGACCTCGCGCTGCGCCTGGAGCGGGTGCAGATCGAGTCCGACACCGCGTCCGATTGGGCGCGCTTGATCACGTTGATTCCACCGCCGGAGGCTGCACGATGAACCCGCCGATTTCCCGCTGGATCGCCGTCGCCGCCGCGGTGGCGTTGCTGCTCGGCGTCGCCTTCAGCGCCTGGTGGCTCGGCATGAGCCATGGCATGGCGACGATGTCGGGGCCCGTATCGGCCGCCGCGTCGAACACCGTCAGCGGCGCGGCCGGGCCGGTCGACCCATCGCAATGGACCATCCCGCAAGGCGAGGAGGCGACGCGCCGGCACATTCGCGAAGGCCTGAAGGCGGGCGACGTCGACCCGGCGACCGGCCTGCGCATCCAGAACTATCACGACCCGATGGTGCCAGGCAAGAATTTCGATGCGCCGGCCAAGTCGCCATTCATGGACATGATGCTGGTGCCACGTTATGCCAATGCAGGCGCCGCCGACACCGGCACCGTCGACGTGAGCCCGCGCATCCAGCGCAACCTGGGTCTGCGCACGGCACCGGTGTCGACGGGCTCGCTGGCCAGCGAGGTGGCCGCGACCGGCAGCGTGGTCTGGAACGAGCGCGAGCAGGTGCTGCTGCAGGCGCGTTCGCCAGGCTTCGTCGAGAAGGTCTACGTGCGGGCGACGTTCGACCGCGTGGCGGCGGGCGCGCCGCTGGCCGAAATCTATGTGCCGGCCTGGGTGTCGGCGCAGGAGGAATACCTGGCGTTGGCGCGCATGCAGGGCCCGGACCTTGCACCTCTGCGCGACGCGGCGCGCCAGCGCATGCGGCTGGCGGGCATGGACGCGGCGCAGGTCGACGCTGTCGTGCGCAGCGGCACCGTCAAACCGCGCAGCACGCTGATCGCCCCCATCGGCGGAACGCTGACCGAGTTGATGCTGCGCGAAGGCATGACTGTCTCGCCCGGCATGACGCTGGCACGCATCCAGGGCACGGGCACGGTCTGGGCCGAGGGCCAGGTGCCGGAGAGCCAGGCCGCGCTGCTGCGCCCGGGTGTGCGGGTGAGCGCCACCAGTCCGGCGGCGCCGGGTCAGACCTTCGAGGGGCGGGTGCAGGCGCTGCTGCCCGAGGTGGACCCTGTCACGCGCACGCAGAAGGCGCGGCTCGAACTCGCCAACCGTGGCGGGCGCCTCGTACCCGGCATGTTCGTGCAGATGCGCTTTGCGCGACCGGTGGCGGCGCAGGCACTGCTCGTGCCGAGCGATGCGGTCATCCACACCGGCAGGCGCAGCGTGGTCATGCTGGCCGAAGCCGACGGGCGCTTTCGTCCGGTGGACGTGACGACCGGGCTCGAGTCCGGTGGGCAGACCGAGGTGCTCAGGGGCTTGCAGGCGGGGCAGCAGGTGGTGCTGTCGGGCAACTTCCTGATCGACTCCGAAGCCAGCCTGCGAGGGCTCGAGTCCCGCCTGAACCAGCCCGACGCCGCAGCGCCTGCCGCCGATGTGCACGCCACCGATGCGGTGGTCGACGGCATCGACGGTGGCACGGTGAAACTCACGCACCCGCCGATCGCGTCGCTCAAGTGGCCGGCGATGCAGATGGATTTCCAACTGCCGCCGCGCGAGCGGCTGCCGCGCGGGTTGGGCGCCGGCGACCGGGTGCAGATCGAGTTCCGCATGCAGGATGGCGACATGCCGCAGATCACCTCGATCCGGCGCGTCGTGCCGCTCGCGGGCCCGGCCGCCGCGGCGGTGGCGTCGGGGGTCGCCCGGTGATCGCGCGCCTGATCCGCTGGAGCATCGGCAACCGCCATCTCGTGCTGCTGGCCACGCTGATGCTCAGTGCGTGGGGTGTCATGGCGATGCTTCGCACGCCACTCGATGCACTGCCCGACCTGTCGGACACGCAGGTCATCATCCGCACCACGTGGCCCGGGCAGGCGCCGCAGATCGTGGAGAACCAGGTCACGTACCCGCTCACCACCACGATGCTCTCGGTGCCCGGCACGAAGGCCGTGCGGGGCTTCTCGATGTTCGGAGACAGCTTCGTCTACGTGCTGTTCGACGACGGGGTCGACCTGTACTGGGCCCGCTCGCGGGTGCTGGAGTACCTGAACCAGGTGCAGTCGCGCCTGCCGCCGGGCGCGCGCTCCTCGATCGGGCCCGATGCCACGGGCGTGGGCTGGATCTACCAGTACGCGCTGATCGACCGCAGCAACCGCCAGGACCTGGCGCAGCTGCGCGCGTTGCAGGACTGGTTCCTGCGCTACGAGCTCAAGACCGTGCCCGACGTGGCGGAGGTCGCCAGCGTGGGCGGCATGGTGCGCCAATACCAGATCGTGCTCGACCCGGACAAGCTGGCGGCCTACGGCATCACACAGCGGCGCGTGAGCGAGGCGGTCGCGCGCGGCAACCAGGAGGCTGGCGGCTCGGTCATCGAGCTCGGCGAGGCCGAATACGCGGTGCGTGCGAATGGGTACCTGCGTCATCTCGACGACTTCCGCGCGATACCGCTCGCCACCACGGCCGCGGGTACGTCGGTCACGCTGGGTGACGTGGCGCGGGTGCAGCTCGGGCCGGAGACGCGGCGCGGCATCGGCGAACTCGACGGCGAGGGCGAGGCCGCCGGCGGCGTGATCGTCATGCGCTCGGGAAAGAACGCGCTCGACACGATCCGTGCCGTGAAGGCCAAGCTGGCCGAATTGCAGCGCGGCCTGCCCGAAGGTGTGCAGATCGTGCCGGTCTACGACCGCTCGGGCCTGATCGAGCGCGCGGTGCAGAACCTGGGGGGCAAGCTGCTCGAAGAGTTTGTGGTGGTGGCGCTGGTGTGTGCGCTGTTCCTCTTTCACCTGCGCAGCGCAATCGTGGCCATCGTCTCGCTGCCGCTGGGTGTGCTGGTGGCCTTCATCGTGATGCAGCAGCAGGGCGTCAATGCCAACGTGATGTCGCTCGGCGGCATTGCCATTGCCATCGGCGCGATGGTCGACGCCGCGGTGGTGATGATCGAGAACGCGCACAAACACCTCGAACGGTGGGGCCAGACGCACCCGGGCCAGAACCTCGGCGGCGAGCCGCGCTGGCGCGTCGTGGGCGACGCGGCGGCGGAGGTCGGACCTGCGCTGTTCTTCTCGCTGCTCATCATCACGCTGAGCTTCATCCCGGTGTTCACGCTCGAGGCGCAGGAGGGGCGCCTGTTCGCACCGCTGGCCTACACCAAGACCTATGCGATGGCCGCATCGGCGGGCCTGGCAGTGACGCTGATCCCGGTGTTGATGGGTTTCCTCATCCGCGGGCACATTCCGGCCGAAACCGCCAACCCGTTGAACCGCGCGCTGATTGCGCTCTACCGCCCGCTGCTGAACGGCGTGCTCAAGGTGCCTCGCCTCACGCTCGTCGTGGCCGCAGTACTGCTGGTGGTGAGCCTGTGGCCGCTGCAGCGCATCGGCAGCGAGTTCATGCCACCGCTCGACGAGGGCGATCTCCTGTACATGCCGACGGCGCTGCCGGGCCTGTCGGCCGGCAAGGCGGGCGAGTTGCTGCAGCAGACCGACCGCCTGATCAAGACCGTGCCGGAAGTGCTCAGCGTGTACGGCAAGGCCGGCCGCGCCGATACCGCCACCGACCCCGCGCCGCTGGAGATGTTCGAGACCACCATCCAGTTCAAACCGCGCGACCAGTGGCGCGCGGGCATGACGCCGGACAAGCTGGTGGAGGAGCTCGACCGCACGGTACGCGTGCCGGGACTGTCGAACATTTGGGTCCCGCCCATCCGCAACCGCATCGACATGCTGGCGACCGGCATCAAGAGCCCCGTGGGGGTCAAGGTGGCCGGGCCCGACCTGAACGTGATCGATCGCCTGACCGGCCAGATCGAGGGCGCGGTGAAGGCCGTGCCCGGCGTGACCAGCGCGCTGGCCGAACGGTTGACCGGCGGGCGCTACATCGACGTCGACATCCGGCGTGCGGACGCTGCACGGTTCGGCTTGAATATCGCGGACGTGCAGGAGGTGATCGCCGGCGCGGTGGGTGGCATGGCCATTGGCGAGACCGTGGAGGGATTGCAGCGCTACCCGATCAACCTGCGCTACCCGCGCGAACTGCGCGACTCGATGGAGAAACTGCGTGCGCTGCCCATCGTCACCGCGCGCGGACAGCGCCTCGTGCTCGCCGACGTGGCCGGCCTGCGCATCTCCGACGGGCCGCCGATGTTGCGCAGCGAAAACGCCCGTCTGGCCGGCTTCGTGTACGTCGACATCCGCGGCCGTGACCTGCGCAGCGTGGTGCTGGAGATGCAGCGTGCGGTGGCCGCCGCAGTGGCGCTGCCGGCGGGTTATTCGGTGTCCTGGTCGGGGCAGTTCGAGTTTCTGGAGCGCGCGAGTGCCAAGCTCAAGGTGGTGGTGCCTTTCACGCTGCTCATCATCTTCGTGCTGCTGTACCTGACCTTCCGCCGCATCGACGAGGCTCTGCTCATCATGGGCACGCTGCCGTTTGCGCTGGTCGGGGGCGTGTGGCTGCTGTGGGGGCTGGGTCACAACCTGTCGGTGGCCAGCGCCGTGGGGTTCATCGCGCTGGCCGGCGTGGCGGCAGAGTTCGGCGTGATCATGCTGCTCTACCTGAAGCAGGCCTGGACCGCGAGCCTCGAACGCGGTGGCACCAGCGACGACGACCTGCTCGACGCGATCCGCGAAGGCGCCGTGCTGCGGGTGCGCCCCAAGGCGATGACCGTGGCCGTGATCGTGGCCGGCTTGTTGCCGCTGTTCTGGGGTTCGGGGACCGGCAGCGAGGTGATGCAGCGCATCGCCGCGCCGATGGTGGGCGGCATGCTCAGCGCACCGCTGCTGTCGATGTTCGTGGTGCCTGCGTGGTATCGGCTGATGAGGCGGCCCACGCCGAGGTGAACCCGGACCACGGAAGTACGAGAATGAAAGCGGCGACGTCGCCCGATCAAACAAGGAGACTCTGATGTTCAACGCGGATACCTGCTGCACGCTCGTGCCGTACTTCGAGGTGCAGGATGGCCAGCTCGATGCCTTCAAGGCGCTGGGGCCCAAGTTCGTGGAGCGAACCCGAAACGAGGCCGGATGTGTCCATTACGCGTTCTCGTTCAATGGCCACACGGCCCACTGCCGCGAGGGCTATGTCAACGCGGAGGCCTTGCTCGCACACCTTCAGAATGTCGGCGAGCTGCTGGGCGAGGCGCTCAAGATTGCGAAGATCACGGCCCTCGAGGTGCACGCGCCTGCATCCGAGATCGAAAAGCTCCGGGCGCCCATGGCCTCGCTGGGCCCGAAGTTCTTCGCGCTGGAGCCGGGCATCCGAAGGGCGATGAGCGCGGCCTGACGCCGCTCAATCGACGCGCCGGTGGCAGGGGCCCAGGCGCGCCTGGCTCTCACACCAGCGCGCGCATCTCGCGCAGCAGCACGGACAGCATCGCGATGTCGATGGAGGCCAGTGGCCGAAGGTCGGCCACGAGCTGGCGCGCCCGGTCGAGGTGGAACGTCCGCCGGTCCTCCCAGGCACCGATGAGCTCCGCGGCCGTCGACTTGGCGTCGGCCCCCTTGAGGACCGAGCGCGTGAGCTCGCGGGCCAGCGCGGTGAGGTCGTTGCGCAGGGCCAGCCGGGCCAGCGCCGACCATCGCGAGTCGGCCGGCAACGCCACGACCTGCTGCGATAGCCACCCAAGGCCCAGACGCCCCCCGACACCGAAATAGACCCCGGCCACGATGTCGGTGCCGGCGCCAAGCTCGGCGGCCACTTCCACGATGTCCAGCCCCGCGGCCTGCGCTTCGAGGCGCGAGGCGCGTGCCGCCAGTTCGGTGGGCAGCCCGAGCGAGCCGAGCCGCTGCGCGTCGGCATCGATGGCCTCGATGTCCGCCGGCACCATCCATCGCGCCAAACCTTGCCCGACCTCGGACACACCGGGGGCGAAGCGGCGGATGGTCGCGTCCAGGTCCTTCAGCGCTTCACGCTCGTGCAGCAGCCACACCGCGCCGCGCTCGAGCAGGCGCACGCTGGCGAGCACCACTTCATGCTGCGTGGACATGTCGACCCGATGGTCCAGTGCATCGTTGGTCTCCCACAGCGTGACCAGATCGAAGATTTCGCGCGTGCCCAGGTAGGCGCGGACGATTTCCGGCGCGCTGGCACCCGTTTCCTCGGACAGGCGATGCACGAACGAGGGCCCGACGCGGTTGACCATGCTGTTGACCACGTGCGTGGCGATGATCTCGCGCTTGAGCGGGTGGCGTTGCAGCGCGCCGGCAAACGGCTCGCGCACGCGCGCCGGGAAATAACGCGACAGTGCCGTGGCGATATACGGGTCTTCGGGCACGTCGGAGGCCAGCACCTGGTCGTACAGCTCCATCTTGCCGTAGGCCAGCAACACGGCCAGTTCCGGCGCGCAAAGGCCCATGCCGGCCTGCCGCCGCTCGGCCAGGGCATCGTCGCTCGGCAGGAACTCGATGCGGCGGTTCAGCCGGCCGCTGGCGCTCAGGTGACGCAGGTAGCGCCCGTGTTCCTCGACCATCTGCAGCGCCCGCGAGCGCGCCACGCCGAGCACCTGGTTCTGGTACGTGTTGTCGCGCAGGCACAGCGCGGCCACGTCGTCGGTCATCTCGGCCAGCAGCTTGTCGCGCTGCTTGATCGTCATGTCGCCTTCGGCCACCACGCCGTTCAGCAGGATCTTGATGTTGACCTCGTGGTCGGAGCAGTCCACGCCGGCGGAGTTGTCGATGGCGTCGGTATTGATCAACCCGCCGGCGGTTGCAAACTCGATGCGCCCGCGTTGCGTGGCACCGAGGTTGCCGCCTTCGGCCACGACCTTGCAGCGCAGTTCACGGCCGTCGACGCGGATGGCGTCGTTGGCGCGGTCGCCGCAATCGGCGTGGGTTTCGCTGGCGGCCTTGATGTAGGTGCCGATGCCGCCGTTGTAGAACAGGTCCGCCGGCGCCAGCAGGATCGCCCGCATCAGCTCGGCCGGGGTCATCGACTTCACCGACGCGTCGATCGCCAGCGCGGTGCGCGCGGCCGCCGTGAGCACGATCGACTTGGCGCTTCGCGGGTAGACACCGCCCCCTTCGCTGATGAGCGACTTGTCGTAGTCCTCCCACGACGAACGCGGCAGCGCGAACAGGCGCTCGCGCTCGGCAAAGCTGGCGGCGGCCTCGGGGGCCGGGTCGATGAAGATGTGGCGGTGGTCGAAGGCCGCCAGCAGCCGGATGTGGCGTGACAGGAGCATGCCGTTGCCGAAGACGTCGCCGCTCATGTCGCCGACGCCGACCACGGTGAACTCCTGCGTCTGGGTGTCGTGGCCGAAGCTGCGGAAGTGGTACTTCACCGACTCCCAGGCGCCGCGCGCGGTGATGCCCATCTTCTTGTGGTCGTAGCCCACCGAGCCGCCGGATGCAAACGCATCGCCCAGCCAGAAGCCGTACTCGGCGGCGGTGGCGTTGGCAACGTCGCTGAAGGTGGCCGTGCCCTTGTCGGCCGCCACCACCAGGTAGGGGTCGTCGCCATCGTGGCGCACGACCCGCGCCGGAGGCACCACGTGGCCATTGGCGAGGTTGTCGGTGATGTCGAGCAGGCCGCGCAGGTAGTCCTGGTAGCAGGCGATGCCTTGTTTCATCAGCGTCTCGCGGTCGCCGCCGGGCGCCGGGTGCCGCACCACGAAGCCGCCCTTGGAGCCGACCGGCACGATCACCGCGTTCTTCACCTGTTGCGCCTTGACGAGGCCCAGCACCTCGGTGCGGTAGTCCTCCAGGCGGTCCGACCAGCGCAGGCCGCCCCGTGCCACGGGCCCGCCGCGCAGGTGCACACCTTCGACCCGGGGCGAGTTGACGAAGATCTCGAACATCGGCTTGGGTTCGGGCAGGCCCGGCACCTCGGACGGGTTGAACTTGAAGGACATGACCGGACGCAGCCCGCCGTCCTTGCTGCGCTGGAAGTAGTTGGTGCGCAGGGTCGCCTGGATCACGGCCAGGTACTGGCGCACGATGCGGTCCTCGTCCAGATGGTCCACGGCGTCCAGCGCCTCCAGGATGCGCTCGGTGATGTGGGTCTGCGCGGCCGCGCGGTCGCCGCCGAGGTCGGGGTCGAAGCGGGCATGGAACAGGGCCACCAGGTCGGCGGCGATGCCGGCGTTGCGGGCCATCGCCTGCATGATGTAGGGCCGGCTCAGCGGGAAGGTGGCCAGCTTCAGGTAGCGCATGTAGCCGCGCAGCAGGCTCACCCCGCGCCAGTCCAGGCCGGCCCGCAGCACCAGGGCGTTGAACGGGTCGTTGTCGTTGTCGCCTTGCCAGGTGCGCCGGAAGGCTTCCTGGAAACGGGCCCGCAGGTGCTCGATGTCGATTTCCAGCCCGTCGGGCAACTCCAGCCCGAAATCGTCGATCCACAACTCGGTGCCGTCGGCGCGCCGGACTTCGTAGGGGCGCTCCTCCAGCACGTGCACCCCCATGTTCTCGATCATGGGCAGGCTCTGCGACAGCGGCGCGAGCTGGTGGGCGCGCACGATCTTGAAGCGCATGCGCCCCGCTGGCGCCTCGAGCGGCACGTAGAGGTTCATTGCCAGCGCGTCGCGGCCGCGCAGCGATTCCATCAGCTCGATGTCGTGCACCGCGCGGCGCGGTGTGTGGTCGTCGCGGTAGCCGGCCGAGAAGCCCTTGGCGTATTGCTCGTGCAGCGCATTGCCGCGTTCCTCGCCGCAGGCCTCGATCAGCGCGTCGCGCAGCTCGTCGTCCCAGCGCCGCGACATCGCCACGATGCGGCGCTCGAGTTCGCGCACGTCGGTCGTCGGCATCTCGCCGGGGCGGATGCGCACGACGATCAGCACCCGTGCCAGCGGCGACTCGGAGAACTGCACCGAGAACTCCGACGATTCGCCGCGCAGTTGTTCGGTGAGCAGCTGCTGCATGCGGGTGCGCAGTTCGGTGTGGTAGTTCTCGCGCGGCACGTAGACCATGCACGATGCATAGCGGCCATAGGCGTCGAAGTGAACGAACAGCCGCGTGCGCTGGCGTTCGCCCAGGCGCAGGATGCCGATGGCCGTGGTGTACAGCTCGTCGACCCCGACCTGGAACAGCTCGTCGCGAGGAAACTTCTCGAGAATCGTCACCAGCGCCTTCGCCGTGTGGCTGCGCGGCAGGAAGCCGGCGCGCTCGATCACGGTGGCCACCTTGCGCCGCAGCAGCGGGATGTCCGCGGCCTTGGCGTCGTAGGCGATGGAGGTGAACAGGCCCAGGAAACGCCGCTCGCCGACGACCCGGCCCTGGGCGTCGAAGCGCTTCACGCCCACGTAGTCGAGGTGCCCCGGCCGGTGCACGGTGGAGCGGGTATTGGACTTGGTCAGCAACAGCACACGGGCCTCGCGGGCCTGAGCGCGCAGTTCGGGCGCCAGCGCGGCAAACGACGCCGATGGGGCCGCGGCCTGCGCCCCGGCGCGCAGGATGCCGAGGCCGGAGCCGGGCATCACACGCAGCGTATCGACCCCGCCTTCGTCGACCAGGTCGTAGTCACGCTGGCCCAGCAGCGTGAAGTTGTCGTCGGCCAGCCAGCGCAGGAACGCCAGGTCCTCGGCGAGCTCCTCCGGCGGCACGGGCGGCGGCTCCTGCCCGAGATGCGTCGCGGCGTCGGTGATGGCCTGGCGCATCGCATGCCAGTCCTCGACCGCCGCACGCACGTCGGCCAGAATGCGCAGCAGGCCGTCGTGAAGGTCCGCCAGCCGCACGGGGTCGGTCCGGCGGTCGACCTCGACGTGGATCAGCGACTCGAACCGCCCGTCGTCGTTGCTGCGCCGGGGCAGCACCTCGAGCCACTGGTGGTCGGCGTCGCGCCGCACCTTCATCACCGGGTGCAGGATCAGATGCACCGTCAGGCCCTGGCGATTGACCTCCATCGTGATCGAGTCGACGAGGAAGGGCATGTCGTCGTTGACGATCTCGATCACGGTGTGCGTGGACTGCCAGCCGTGTTCGTCGACGCGGGGGTTGTAGACCCGCAGCTTGGGGGCACCGCCCTCGAAGCGGCGCGCATGGTGCAGGTGTGACAGCGCGGCGCCGTAGAGGTCTTCCACGCTGCGCTCGGCCAGGTCCTCCGCAGCCACCTGGCCGTAGTACTGGCGCACGAACTCGGCCGCGTCCGCGGCGGCCTCGTCGTCCAGGTTTTCACGCAGGCGGTGGACGACCTGCTCGATCAGCGCGGCGCCGTCGGTGTCATCGAGGCCGTTGGCATTGACCGGTTTGTCCATGGTCTTCTCCGATCGTTCAGTGGGCGAGTGGTGGTGGGCAGCGCGATATCCGATGGCACCGCCAGCGCTGCCGGCGCTGATCCTCTTTTAGCACTGCAGAGCCAAAGCGGCGATAGCGATACCGCGGCCCGGTCCGAAATGCCTGCCGCGGGCCGCAATCAACCTTTGCGCCGGTAGTTCACGAAGGCCAGGCCGAAGTCGTTGGGCGCTGCGGCGCGCAGCGTCTCGCGAGCGGATTCGACGAACGCATTGCGGTCCCATGCGGGGAACCGTGTGTCGCCCTCGAATGCGCGGTCGATTTCCGTCAGCACCAGCTCGTCGGCCAGCGGCAGCGCCGCTGCATACAGCTCGGCGCCGCCGATCACGTAGACACGCTCGACGCCGTCGGCCAGCGCCACGGCCGCTTGCAGCGAGGGCACGGCTTCGGCGCCGGCGGCCTGCCACCCCGCCTGGCGCGTGACGACGATGTTGCGGCGCCCGGGCAACGGGCGAAAACGGTCGGGCAGCGAGTCCCAGGTCTTGCGCCCCATGACCACCGGGCAGCCTGCCGTGGTGCGGCGGAAGTGCTTCAGGTCTTCGGGCAGGTGCCAGAGCAGGGCGTTGCCGTGCCCGATGACACCGTTGCGCGCGACGGCGGCGATCAGGGCGACGAGCGGGCGGCTCACGCGCTCATCCGTTCACGACCGTGCGCACTACACCGCCACCGGCGCCTTGATGGCCGGGTGGTGCTGGTAGTCGAGGATCTCGAAATCGTCGTAGGCGTAATCGAAGATCGACGCCGGACGCCGCTTGATGCGCAGCAGCGGGTACGGGTGCGGCGCACGTTCGAGCTGGGTCGCGACCTGCTCGTGGTGGTTGGCGTAGATGTGACAGTCCCCGCCGGTCCAGATGAAGTCGCCCACGCCGAGGTCGCACTGCTGCGCGAGCATGTGGGTGAGCAGTGCATAGCTGGCGATGTTGAACGGCACGCCGAGAAATATGTCGGCGCTGCGCTGGTAGAGCTGGCAGCTCAGCTTGCCGTCGGCCACGTAGAACTGGAAGAACGCGTGGCACGGCATCAGCGCCATCTTCGACAGGTCGGCCACGTTCCATGCGCTGACGATGATGCGGCGGGAATCGGGGTTCGTCTTGAGCTGCTTCACGACCTCGGCGATCTGGTCGATGTGCCCGCCGTCGGGCGTGGGCCAGTTGCGCCACTGCACGCCGTAGACCGGGCCGAGGTCGCCGTCCTCGCGGGCCCATTCGTCCCAGATCGTGCAGCCGCGTTCCTGCAGCCACTTGACGTTGCTGTCGCCACGCAGGAACCACAGCAGTTCCACGATGATGGCCTTGACGAAGACCTTCTTCGTCGTCACGAGCGGGAACCCCTCGTTCAGGTCGAAGCGCATCTGGTGGCCGAAGACGCTCTTCGTGCCCGTGCCGGTGCGGTCGGTCTTGGCCACGCCGTGCTCGGCCACGTGGCGCATGAAATCTTCGTACTGGGAGCGGATGGGGCGGGTCATCTCATTGAGGGCTGAATGGTCGATCGATTATCCGGCGGCCAGCCCCGGCTCGAGGTCGAACTGCATCGCCGCCAGGCGCGCATACAGCCCGCCGCGGGCCACCAGCTCGGCATGGGTGCCGACGTCGACGATGCGCCCGGACTCCATCACCACGATGCGGTCCGCACGCAGCACGGTGGCCAGGCGGTGTGCGATGACGATCGTCGTGCGGCCTTCCATGGCCGCCTCCAGGGCGGCCTGCACCATGCGCTCGCTCTCGGCGTCGAGCGCGCTCGTGGCCTCGTCGAGCAGGAGCAGCGGCGGGTTCTTGAGCATCGCGCGGGCGATGCTGATGCGCTGGCGCTGGCCGCCCGACAGGCGCACGCCGCGTTCGCCGAGATAGGTGCCGTAGCCCTCGGGCAGCGCCATGATGAAGTCGTGCGCGAAGGCCGCGCGTGCGGCGGCCTGCACGTCGTCGTCGCTCGCATCGGGGCGGCCGTAGCGGATGTTTTCCAGCGCCGAGGTCGAGAAGACGGTGCTGTCCTGCGGCACGATGCCGATGCGGCTGCGCAGCGCGTCGAGCGCGAGATCCTTCACCGGGACGCCGTCGACCATGACGCGGCCGTGCTGCGCGTCGTAAAAACGCAGCACCAGCTGCAGCACGGTGCTCTTGCCCGCACCGCTCGGCCCCACCAGCGCCACCGTCTCGCCCGGCCGCACCGCCAGCGTGAAGTCACGCAGCGACGCCTGCGCCGGGCGCGACGGGTAATGGAACGTCACCGCTTCGAAAGCGACCGCCGAGCCCTGGTTCAAGCGTGGCGGCGGCAAGGGCGATGGCTTCGCCGGGTCGGTCACCGGCGACTGCGTGCCCAGCAATTCCATCAGCCGCTCGGTGGCTCCGGCGGCGCGCAGCAGGTCGCCGTACACCTCCGACAGCACGGCCACCGAGCTGACGAGCACGATCACGTACAGCACCGTCTGCCCCAGGTGCCCGGCCGTGATGTCGCCGCGCTCGACCGCCTGCGTGCCCTGGTAAAGGCCCCACAGCAAAGCGCCGAAGGTGGCGCTGATGATGAAGGCCACCAGCATCGAGCGCACCAGCGTGCGCTTGCGCGCGGTCTCGAAGGCGTTTTCGGTGGACTCGTCGAAGCGCGCCGACTCGCGCTGCTGCTGCGTGTAGCTCTGCACCACCGGGATCGCATTCAGCACCTCGGCGGCGATGGCGCTGGAGTCGGCCACGCGGTCCTGGCTGGCGCGGCTGAGCTTGCGCACGCGGCGGCCGAAAAACAGGCTCGGCAGCACCACCAGCACGAGGATGCCGAGCACCTGCGTCATCACGACCGGGTTCGTGATCACGAGCATGGCCATCGCACCGATGCCCATGACGACGTTGCGCAGGCCCATGCTGAGCGACGAGCCCACGACCGTCTGCACGAGCGTGGTGTCGGTCGTCAAGCGGCTGAGCACCTCGCCGGTCTGCGTGGTCTCGAAGAACTGCGGGCTCTGCCGCACCACGTGGGCGTAGACGGCATTGCGCAGGTCGGCGGTGATGCGTTCGCCGAGCCAGCTCACCATGTAGAAGCGCAGCGCGGAGAACACCCCGAGCGCGGCGCCGACGCCGAAGAGCTCGAGAAAGTGGTTGCGCAGCGCCATCGTGCGCGCGCCGGGGTCGGCGGCGATGAAACCCTGGTCGATCAGCGCCTTCAGCGCGACCGGCAGGACGAGCGTGCTGGCCGCGGCCATGACGAGAAAGAGGATCGCGAGCGCGATGCGCGTGCGATACGGGCGCAGGAACGGCACGAGGCCGCTCAGCGAGCGCGGCGACTTGGCCGCCTCGCGGGTGGAATCCTTCGACATGGGGGGAGTCTATCGGGCCCAGGGAAAACGCCCGGGCGGGCATGTGCAGGTCCCCCACGCGCTGGCCGCTACGATCGGCGCACGATGAACCTGACCCAGCTCGAGACCTTCGTGCGTGTGGCCGAACTCGGCAGCTTCAGCAAGGCCGCCATCGTGCTCGACACCGCCCAGCCTGCGCTGAGCCGCCAGGTGCGCCAGCTCGAGACCGACCTGCACGTGACGCTGCTCGAGCGCACTGGACGCGGGGTCGTGCTCACCGAGGCGGGCAAGCGCCTGTACGAACACAGCGTGGGCATCCTGCAACTCGTGGCCCGGGCACGCGAGGCCGTGCAGGCCAGCCGCGACGAGCCTGCCGGGCGCATCGTCGTGGGCATGCCGCCGAGTGTCGGGCGCGAGATGACGCTGCCGCTCGTCGAGTGGTTCGAACGCGAGCTGCCGAAGGCCCGGCTGGCGATCGTCGAGGGGCTGTCGGCGCACATCGCGGAGTGGATCGCCACCGGCCGCGTGGATGTCGGTCTGCTGCACAACCCCGAGCCGCAGGTGGCGATCGAAACCGAACCACTGCGCGCCGAGCCGTTGTGCCTGGTCAGTGCCGCCGGCGTGGCGGTTGCGCGCCGCCCGTCGAAGGGTACTGGCAAGGTGGCGGCCAGCCCGCCGCCCGACGGGCATACGGTGCAAGGCCTCGGCGCAGTGCCACTGACCGAGCTGCCGAAGTTCCCGCTCGTGATTCCGGAGCGGTCGCATGCGATCCGCCGACTGCTCGAGGCACAGGCCGCGCTGGCCGGCATCAAGCTCGACGTCGCGTGGGAGATTTCCAGCGTGCCGGCGATCCTGGCGCTCGTGCGCAGCGGGCGCGGCCACGCGGTGCTCACGCGATCGGCCGTGGCGGCCGAAGTGGGGGCGGGGCAGCTCGTCACGCGTCCGCTCGGCGATCCGCCGCTCGTGAACATGTTGTGCATCGCGACGTCGGCCACCAAGCGGGCCACCCCGCTGCAGCGCCACGTGTTGCGTCGGCTGCGCGAGATCTTCGCTGCTACAGTCAAAGAATGAACCGTTTGGTACAAAAGCGGCCTGAGGCAGGGTCCACGGCCTCGGGCAAGGTCGCACGCCCGCGCGGACGTCCGCGTGCCGATGCGCAGGGCGTGGCCAACGATCCCGCGCGCACGATGGAAGACATCCTGGAGGTCGCGACGCGCGAGTTCTCCGAAAAAGGCCTCGCCGGCGCCCGCATCGACGACATCGCCGAAGCCATGCGTACGAGCAAGCGCATGATCTATTACTACTTCGGCAGCAAGGAAGGCCTGTATGTCGCGGTGCTCGAGCAGGCCTACCGCGGCATTCGAGATGCCGAGGATGCCCTCCATCTGGAGGACCTGTCGCCCGAGGATGCGCTGCGCCGGCTGGTCGGATTTACCGTCGACTACCAGATCGCGCACCCGGAATTCACCCGCCTCGTGATGACCGAGAACATCCACCGTGGCGAGTACCTCGCGCAGAGTGCGTCGATCCAGCGGCTCAACGTGCCGGCGATCGCGGGGCTGCGCAAGGTGTATGAACGCGGCGTGAAGACGGGTCTGTTCCGCAGGGGACTCGACGCGGTCGACCTGCACATGTCGATCAGCGCGCTGGCGGTGTTCAACGTGGCGAACCGCCACACCTTCTCGCTCATCTTCAAGCGCGACCTCGAGTCGCCCAATGCCTTGATCGCCCGGCGCGACAACATCGTCGAGATGGTCGTGCGCTTCGTGCGCAAGTAGCGCATTCCGGCATGGCTGCTAGACCGGTTCGGTATCGAGTCTTCGGGTTATCCCCCAAGGCTTTATTAACCAATTAGTACATTATTCGGTCCTGCCGAGCGCCCGATGCCCGGCCAGGAGCGGACGGATGACCTTCATCGACAACTTCATCGATCTCGCCTGCAGGCTGTTCAAGGTCCTGCTGGTGGTCCTGCTGGCCATCATGGTGGTCATGGTGTTCGGCAACGTGGTGCTGCGCTACGGCTTCAACTCGGGCATCGCCGTCTCGGAAGAGTTGTCGCGCTGGATGTTCCTGTGGGTCATCTTCCTCGGGGCCGCCATCGCGGTGCGCGAGAAGGCGCACATGGGCAGCGACATGCTCGTCGAGCACCTGCCGCCGGCCGCGCAGAAGGCCGTCGTCGTGCTGGGGCAGGTGCTGATGCTGTGGGTGACCTGGCTGATGTTCACCGGCAGCCTGGCACAGACCCGCATCAACTGGGAAGTCGAGGCGCCGGTCACCGGTGCGTCGATGGCGTGGGTCTACACCACGGGCGTCGTCTTCGCAGTCTTCACCGGGCTGATGCTGCTGAGCGAACTGGTGCACACCCTGCGCGGGCAGCTGACGCCGCAGCAGTTGATTGCCGCGCACCACGCTGCGGAGCGGGCCGAGGCCGAAGACGAGGCCGGCGTGATCGACCATTCGCGTGGCGGCGACTCGTCCACGCCGCGCTGAGGAGAACCCGACATGACCATCGCCATCTTCCTGGCCGCGCTCATCGGTGCCATCGCGCTGGGCATTCCCATCGCCTATTCGCTGCTGCTGTCGGGCATCGCCCTGATGGTGCACCTGGGCAATTTCGACGCCCAGATCCTGGCGCAGAACGTGATCGAAGGCGCCAACAGCTTCCCGCTGCTGGCGGTGCCGTTCTTCATGCTGGCCGGCGAGATCATGAACGTCGGCGGCCTGTCCAAGCGCATCGTCAACCTGGCGCTGACGCTGGTGGGCCACGTGCGTGGCGGCCTCGGCTACGTGACGATCATCGCCGCCTGCCTGATGGCGTCGCTGTCGGGTTCGGCGGTGGCCGATACCGCCGCGCTGACGGCGCTGCTGCTGCCGATGATGGTCAAGGCCGGGCACAACAAGGCGCGCTCGGGCGGCCTCATCGCGTCCGCCGGCATCATCGCGCCGATCATTCCGCCGTCGATCCCGTTCGTGATCTTCGGCGTGACCGCCAACCTGTCGATCGGCAAGCTCTTCCTCGCCGGCATCGTGCCCGGCATCATGATGGGCATCTCGATCGCCATCGCGTGGTGGTGGTCGGCGCGCGGCGAAGCCGTCGAGCCCCCGAAGCAAGCCACCTCGGCGGAAAAGTGGCAGGCGCTGCGTGACTCCACCTGGGCGCTGGTGCTGCCGGTGATCGTGCTGGTGGGCCTGAAGTTCGGCGTCTTCACGCCGACCGAGGCCGCGGTCGTGGCGGCGGTGTACGCGCTCTTCGTCGGCACGGTCGTCTACCGCGAACTCAAGCTGAGCCAGCTGTACGAGGTCTTCCTCGCGGCGGCCAAGACGACGTCGGTCATCATGTTCCTCGTCGCCGCGGCGGCGGTCAGCGCCTGGCTCATCGCAGTGGCCAACCTGCCGGGGCAACTGATCGAGCTGCTGCAGCCGTTCATGGACTCACCCACGCTGCTGCTCGTGATCCTGATGCTGATCCTGCTGCTCGTCGGCATGGCGATGGACCTGACGCCGACGATCCTGATCCTGGCCCCGGTGCTGGTGCCGGTGGCCAAGGCGGCGGGCATCGACCCGATCTATTTCGGCGTGCTGTTCGTCATCAACGGCGTCATCGGCCTGGTCACGCCGCCGGTGGGCACGGTGCTCAACGTCGTGGCCGGCGTGGGCAACATGAAGATGGACCAGGTGGCGCGCGGCGTGGTGCCGTTCATGATCGCGCAGGTCGTCGTGCTGTTCCTGCTGGTCATGTTCCCGCAGCTGGTGCTGGCACCTCTGAAATTCTTTTATCAATAGCCGGTTCATTCGGTGGCTGCGGCGCCAGGGCACGCCGGCGCAGCCACCACGGTCTTTCCCGCGTCCCTGATTTCCCTTTCTTTGGAGACAACCATGAAGCGAATGATTCTCAAGTCCCTGGTCGCCGCCGTGGCGCTGGCCGCCGTCGGTGCCGTGTCCGCGCAGGACATCAAGGAACACAACTTCAAGTTCGCCGCGAATGCGCCCGAAGGCCACCCCGCCGTGCCGGGGATGAAGAAGTTCGCCGAACTCGTCGCCGCCAAGTCGGGCGGCAAGATGAAGGTCCAGCTGTTCCTGGCCGGCGTGCTCGGCAGCGACCAGGCGAATGTCTCGGCCATCCAGGGCGGCACGCTCGACATG
The DNA here is from genome assembly GCA_024641945.1 of Rubrivivax sp. Classification (GTDB taxonomy): domain Bacteria; phylum Pseudomonadota; class Gammaproteobacteria; order Burkholderiales; family Burkholderiaceae_C; genus Rubrivivax. Next base: position 19,603 of record JAHECD010000083.1, read on the forward strand.
GCCGTCATGAACACCGGCATCCTGGCCAGCGTGGCCAAGGAACTGGCGATCTTCGACTTCCCGTTCCTCTTTGCCAACGAGAAGGAATCCGACGCACTGGTCGATGGCCCGGTCGGCAAGAAGCTGCACGCCAAGCTGGAAGAAAAGGGACTGATCGGCCTGTCCTACTGGGAGCTGGGTTACCGCGAGATCACCAACAGCAAGCGCCCGCTGAACAAGGTCGAGGACATCGAGGGCCTGAAGCTGCGCGTGATCCCGAACCCGATCAACGTCGCGTGGGTCAAGGCGCTCGGCGCCAACCCGACGCCGCTGCCGTTCCCCGAGGTCTACGGCGCGATGGAGCAGAAGGCGATCGACGGCCAGGAGAACCCGGTCGGCGTGATCGCGTCGAACAAGTTCTGGGAAGTGCAGAAATACATCGCGCTGACGAACCACCAGTACAACCCGCAGTCGGTGATCTTCAGCAAGAAGGTCTGGGACGCGCTGACGCCGGCGGAAAAGAAGATCCTCGACGACTCGGCCGACGAGGCCGCCAAGACGCAGCGCCAGCTGGCGCGTGCCGCCGTCGGCGCCAACCTCGAATTGCTCAAGAAGAACGGCATGACCGTCACGGAATTCCCGCCCGCCGAAGTGGCCAAGCTGCGCGAGAAGATGAAGCCGGTGGTCGCCCAGTTCAGCGGCAGCGTGGGCGAGGCCACGGTGAACGAGGTGATGGGCGAACTCGCCAAGATGCGCAAGTGATGTGGCCGGCCAGGGAGGAACGCGCATGACTACGAACGCCAATACGGATCGCGTGCTCGAGCGTGCCTCTCCGGCCAGCCAGAAGATCCTGGTCGGCCTGATCGGGTCGGGCATCCAGCGCTCGCTGACCCCCGCGATGCACGAGGAAGAGGCACGCCACCACGGGCTTCGCCTGCATTACCAGCTGATCGACCTCGACCGCACCGGGTCGGGCGCCGAGCTCCTGCCCACGCTGATGACGGCTGTGCGAACCATCGGGTTCGCCGGCCTGAACATCACGTATCCGTGCAAGCAGGCCGTGCTGCCGCTGCTGGACGAACTGTCGGAAGAGGCGGCGGCGATGGGCGCGGTGAATACCGTCGTCCTGCGTGACGGCCGGTTTACCGGCCACAACACCGACGGCTCGGGCTGGGCCTGGGGCTTCCGCCGCGCACTGCCCGATGCCGACCTGTCGCGTGTCGTGCTGCTCGGCGCCGGCGGCGCCGGCGCGGCGATCGCACATGCGGTGTTGCGCGTGCTGGGTGCCGGCCAACTGGTCGTCAACGACCGCGAGGCCGACAAGTCGGCCGAACTGGTCGCGACGCTGAACCGCCTCTACGGCGCCGGTCGCGCGGTGGCCGAAGGCGTCCAGGCGGCGGCGCTGCAGGGCGCGACCGGCCTGATCCACGCGACGCCCACCGGCATGGACAAACTGCCCGGCCTGCCGTTGCCCGAGGCGTTGCTGCGGCCCGACCTGTGGGTCTCCGAGATCGTGTACTTCCCGCTCGAGACCGCGCTGCTGAAGGCGGCGCGCCGGCTCGGCTGCCGCACGGTCGACGGCGGCCACATGGCGGTGGGGCAGGCCGTGGGCGCCTTCAGGCTGTTCACCGGATTCGAGCCCGACGCGTCCAGAATGGACGCACACTTTCGCCGCCTGCTCATCGAGCGCGGCAACTAGACGACGGACGCCCCACCATGACCCCGACGGAAGATCGCGAAGCCCTGGCCGACGCCTCCAACCCGATGGGAATGGAAGGCATCGAGTACGTCGAATACCGCACCGCGCGCCCGCAGGCGCTCGGCCAGGTGCTCGAGTTGATGGGCTTCCGGCCGCTGGCCCGGCACCGCTCGCGCGAGGTGCTGCTGTACCGGCAGGGCGGCATGAACGTGATCATCAACTCGCACGCCGCCGGCAGCGCCGCGAGCGCGCCGGCCGGCAGCGGCGGCCACGTGACCCCGCTGCCGGAGGTGCCGTCGATCGCCGCCGTCGCGCTGCGTGTGCGCGACGCCGCCGCGGCCCATGCCCGCGCGATCGAGCTCGGCGCGTGGGACGTGCCGGTGCAGGTGGCGCCGATGGAACTGCACATTCCCGCGATCCACGGCGTCGGGTCGACGCGGATCTATTTCGTCGACCGGCACCGCGAGTTCTCGATCTACGACGTCGACTTCGTGCCCATCCCCGGTGTCGACCAGCATCCGCCGGCGGTGGCCGGCCTGCGCTGGTTCGGCATCGTGCAGTACATCGGGCCGGAGCGCACCAACGACTGGATCGAGTTCTACCGCACGCTGTTCGGCTTCGTCGAGCTGGGCGAGGACCGCGAGACCGGCGTGCTGCCCAACGGGCGTGTGCTCGTCAGCCCGGACGGCAGCCTGCAGCTGCAGCTGATCGAGCCCGACCCGCTGGCCGACGACGGCGCCGAGCGCTTCCAGCGTGTGGCCTTCGGTGCCGACGATGTGCCGGCCGCTGCCGCAGCGCTCAAGGCGCGCGGCGTGCAGTTCGTCGAGACCGCGCGCCTGCACGTCGACACCCGCGGGGCGCTCACGCAGAGCTGGCTCGGCGGGCTGATGTTCGAGCTCGTGCACCTGCCCGCCGCCTGACCCGGAGCCCCGCATGTACATCCGCGACTTCGGCTTCGACACGATCACGCTGTCCGGCACGCTGCCGGGCAAGCTCGCGGCGATCCGCGACGCCGGCTTCGGGCAGGTGATGCTCTCGGCACGCGACCTCACCACGCATGCCGGCGGCGTGGACGATGCCGTCCGCGCGGTGAAGGCCAGCGGCCTGCGGGTCACGGGCTTCCAGGTGCTGCGCGATTTCGAGGGGCTGTCGGGCCACCTGCACGGCTACAAGGTCGACGTGGCCAAGAGCATGATCGAGATGTGCGCGGCGCTCGGCGCGCGTGTGCTGCTCGCGTGCTCGTCCACGTCGCAGCACGCCACGGGCGACCTCGACGTGGTGGCGCACGACCTGCGCAAGCTCGCGATGCTGGCGTTGCCGCACCGCATCAAGGTGGCCTACGAAGGGCTGTCCTGGGGCCGCCACATCAACGAATTCACCACCGCGTGGCAGGCCGTCGTGCGCGCCGACATGCCCAATCTCGGCATCGGCATCGACTCGTACCACGTGTTCGCCACGAAGACGCCGCTCGACGCGCTGGCCGAGGTGGACGCCGAGAAGATCTTCCTCGTGCAGTTGTCCGACTTCATGTGGAACGAGGTGCGCACGCCGGAAGAGCGCATGGCCACGGCACGCACCTTCCGCGTCTTCCCGGGCGAGGGTGTGCACACGGCCGACCTCGCCGACCTGGTGCTGCGCCTGGACGGCATGGGTTACGGCGGCGACTACAGTTTCGAAGTCTTCAACGACGACTACCAGGCCATGCCGATGGCGACCGTCGCCGCACGCGGGCACCGCTCCGCCGTCTGGCTCGCGGAGGACGTGCTGCGCCGCGCGGTACCGTTGCCCAACGAGGGGCGCCTGCGCTCCCTGGGCGGCCGCGAATCCTTCTGATCGAAAGCCTCCCGATGAAAAAAGTCCTGCTGCTGAACGGCCCCAA
>JAHECD010000084.1 GCA_024641945.1 Rubrivivax sp.
GGCTTGCGCCCATTGTCCAAAATTCCCCACTGCTGCCTCCCGTAGGAGTCTGGGCCGTGTCTCAGTCCCAGTGTGGCTGGTCGTCCTCTCAGACCAGCTACAGATCGTCGGCTTGGTGAGCTTTTACCCCACCAACTACCTAATCTGACATCGGCCGCTCCGATAGCGAGAGGTCTTGCGATCCCCCCCTTTCACCCGTAGGTCGTATGCGGTATTAATCCGGCTTTCGCCGGGCTATCCCCCACTACTGGGCACGTTCCGATGTATTACTCACCCGTTCGCCACTCGTCGCCAGGTTGCCCCGCGTTACCGTTCGACTTGCATGTGTAAGGCATGCCGCCAGCGTTCAATCTGAGCCAGGATCAAACTCTTCAGTTTAATCTCTGTAAAAAACTCACTCATAAAAGAATTGAAGTGAACTTCACTTCTGTTTCCATGAGCGTTTGTGACTCCAAGCTTTTCGGCTTTTTGTCTTGGCATTTGCCTTTCAAACGCCCACGCTTATCGGCTGTATGTTTTTAAAGAGCTGCCTTCCGGCGCGCTGACTATTCATCAGCGAAGACATCGATTCTGGCACGTTTACTTTGTCCGTGTCAAGCGCTCGGTCTTTGGCGCTTCGTTTTCTTCTCTGTGCGGCTCGCATTGCGGCTGACATCAGCGAAGCCTCGCAGTCTAGCACAGGATTTCGGCGGAAGTGACTCCGGGCACCCGCCAACAGAAATCAGTTGGTCCCTCCGCCCAAGTGCTCTTGCGCAGCCCGCGCTGGGTCGGGCGAATTGAGGACGTCCACAAGGCGTGCCTCGAGCTTTGCCGTGTCCGCACGCAACACTCGCTGCTTGATCGCCGACACCTGTGCGGGATGCATCGAGAAGCTCCGCAGCCCCATGGCCAAGAGCAGCTCGGTAAATGAAGGGTCGCCGGCCATTTCGCCGCAGACGCTGACTGGACAGTTGTGATCTCTCGCACGTGCGATCGTCGAGGAGATGAGACTCAGAACGGCGGGGTGCCACGGATCGTACAGATGCGCGACGGCCTCGTCGGCACGGTCAATGGCAAGTGTGTACTGAATTAGATCGTTAGTGCCCAAAGACACAAAGTCGAAATGCGGAAGCAGCATCTCGATGCTGATTGCGGCAGCTGGTATCTCGATCATCGCGCCCAGTTCTACCGGACCATACGCGCGTCCCACTTCATCGAGTTGCTGCCGTGCCCGATTAAGGGCCTCGATGGTGATCTGCACTTCGCGCAGGTGGGCCACCATCGGGATCAGGATTCGGACTTTTCCATAAGCGCTCGCTCGCAAGATCGCGCGAAGCTGCTGTCGAAACATGCTGGGCTCGGAAATGCTCCATCGGATTGCCCTCAGCCCTAGCGCTGGATTGAGGGCGTGCTCGTGCCTCAATTCGTGCGCGCTCATTCGTTCCAGGGGCTTGTCCGCGCCTATGTCGACTGTTCTGATCGTGACGGGGAGCCCCTGCATCGCGACGACTGCGGCCCGGTACGCCTCGAACTGTTCATTCTCATCAGGAAGGTTGTCCGCCCGATTCATGAAGAGGAATTCGCTGCGGAAGAGCCCTACGCCCACGGCCCCCGCAGCCAATGCACCGGGCGCGTCGCCAGGCAACTCGATGTTTGCAAGCAGTTCAACCACCTTGCCGTCGAGAGTGACGGCGGGCGTATTCCGAAGTCGATCAAGTCGCGCGCGCTCAAGTTCGCTCTGACGCTGGCGGAATCGGTACTCGTCAAGGACGATCGGTGACGGGTTGACCACTGCGACGCCCGCATCGCCGTCGATGACGACCCAGTCGTCCTGGCGGATAAGTCGGCTCGCTTCTCGTGCCCCTACGACGGCAGGAATGTCCATGCTGCGCGCCACGATAGCCGTGTGCGAAGTACGGCCACCCACATCAGTGACGAATCCGCTGAACACACTTCGCTTGAACTGGATCATGTCCGCAGGCGCAATGTCGCTGGCAACGAGTACAAGCGGGTCTTCGCCCGCGAAGTCGCGCGGCTCCGCTCCTGCACCCAAGCCCGGTTGACTTCGCGTCAAGGCCCTCAGGAGTCGCTCGACGACTTGCTCAAGGTCTGCCTTGCGTTCACGCAAATAGTCATCTTCCATCTCGTCGAATTGGCGCGCTAATACCTCGAGCTGTGCGGACAGTGCCCATTCGGCGTTGTAGTGGCGATCACGTATCCAATGCTTCGTCGCGCCCGTTAGAGACTCGTCATGTAGCAGCATGAGATGAACGTCCAATAGAGCCGCCAATTCAGCCGGCGCATCGCTGGGAAGTTCACGCTGAAGTGTCGAAAGCTCATCGGCAACCGCGTTACGAGATTGGCGAAGACGCTCGATCTCGTTGTCGATATCGGCCGGCGCGATGTAGTAATGCGCGACATCGACACGGCTGGACGCCACCAGTACGGCGCGCCCGATAGCTACACCGCGCGACACCGGGACACCAAACACCTGAATGCTCATGACGACCTTTGCATGGTCAAGCGGTTATTGCCCTTCACCAAACTTCCCTTCGATGAGCTCTCGCAAGGCACTCATCGCCGCCGCCTCATCGATCCCGTCCGCTTCGATCTCAATATCGGAGCCCATCCCGGCGGCCAACATCATGACTCCCATGATGCTCTTTGCGTTGACCCGCCGGTCGTTGCGCGCGACGTGAATCTCGCTCTTGAAGCCGCCTGCCAGTTTCGTGAGCTTTGCAGAAGCCCGCGCGTGCAGACCGAGCTTATTGCTGATGGTGATGGACGTCTTGATCATCTTTTGTAATTGTTGGCGCTTGATTTTGAGGACGGGAGACCGCCCCTTGTATGACACCTTGTACGGCGCCCTGTACGGCACGGGTGACAAGCGAATCAAGCGGCTCCGCTCGGTAACACATCACCCGCCAGACCATCGGCACATTGACGCCCGCGACGAGACGGACACGATTTCCGTCAGCAACGCGGGAAGCTGCGTTGCTGGGCGTCGCCCCAAATGCATCGGCAAGGATCAACGTTTGCGCACCAGGCTCCGATGGCAGCGCCGCACGAAGGCGCGCCTCAACAACTTCAGCCGCCTCCTCCGCGCCCACGTCTATAGCCAGAAGCGCACCCATGGCGTCGGGATAGGCATGCGAGGCCACCGCCTTCAGCGCTGAAGCCAATGGACTGTGAGCAATGATCAGCAACGTGGTCATTGACGATGAATTCCGCAAAGCGTCATTATTGACTCGTCGCCGATTGGCGGCGTGGAACCCGTACGAACCACACATACGAAAAGAGGCTCAGGAGTCCAAAGCCTCCAATGGCCGCCCGGAAGGCATCACCTTCTTCAATGCCATATGCGCACATCGCGTCGACGCTCAAGCCAATGCCCCATTGAACGACGAACACCCCAACAAAGATCACCAGGTTGAACGCCGAAAGCGCGCGCCCCGCCAACTGCGTGGTGAAGGCCTGGCCGACGGCCGGGTGGCTGAGCGAAACAAATGTGCAAGAAATGAACCATAGTGACCACTCGACCGCACCTGACCGCCATGGCACCAAGACGATCCATGCAAGGATCGCCAAGTTGGCCGGGAGTCCAGCGCGCATCAATCGATGTGCATCGGCCCCTTCTGCGAGCAACCGCGGCATCAAAACACCCCAGGTCAGAAACGCCAGCAACATGCAAGTATTGATTGCGAACAGCCCGGCCGCTGCCTCATTGGCGGTCCAGTGCGCAACCCGGGTGAGCCACGGGCCCGCCCAAAGCGATTGCATGGCAATCATGCCGCCATAAGTAAAGAAGCCGATGGGCATGCTGCGGACGAATACAGGGTGTCGAAAGATTTCCCGGTAACCGCGATCGGGAGAGGTGCGGCACTCGGCATCGTCGGGCTGATCGGGCGGTACATTGGCCGCGATGAACAGGATGCTTGCAATGAGTAGGCTCGCAATCATCCAGAAGAGTCCGCGCCATCCTACGTATGGCAATAGCCACTGCACGGGCAACGTGGAGGCCACCATGCCACATGAACCGGTCATCAGCATCCAGGAGCTGGACCGCAGTTGGGCCACAGTGGTGAATCGGGCGCGATAGCAGGTGAGTGGCGCCATGAGGCAAGCTGAAACTCCTACACCGATCAGCACCCGCGAGACGGTCAGGCCAGCGACCGTCGTCGCCATCGCAAAGGTGCAGCAACCTACCACCGCAACGGCGAGCATCGTCATCAGTACCCGCTTGGGGCCGATGCGGTCCAAGGCATGTCCAACGGGAAGTTGCATGGCCGCGAACCCGAGGAAGTACGCGCCCGCAAGAAGGCCGAGTTCCGACGCGCGCAAGCCAAGGTCATGGCTAAAGACCGGTGCCAGGGTGGCAATCACCGCGCGCAGCAGCGCCGAGAAGAAATAGGCGAACGCGAAGGCCAGGAAAATGCGAACGACCGAACGCCCTGCGACGGTCATGCAATCAGTCAGGCAGCCGAATGCCGCCGAAGAAGGTGTCAAGTGCGTCGGAGTCGAGACGCTCGCCCAATGTCGTCACCTGGTATACGAACGTGCCCTTAGCAAAGACCGCGCCCTGCTCTTGGATCGACTTGCCGTCCGGCAGGCGGCCATCGATCTCGAAGCGGACAGCCTCGGCATTGGGCGTCGCGCCTTCCATTCGCCAGGCGATCGGCCGTGCCGATTTCGCCGCGACGTTCGCCTGAGCTGCCTCCCGCAGAGCCCGCAATACGGCGCCGACGCGTTGCGGATCTGATGCATCGGCAAGGGCGAGGGCCCACGTCACGCCACCCGCAGTGCAGGCATACAGCGTCAGCTTGATCTGCGCGCTGGCGATCGCCACGGTTCGGGCGTGACTCGCCGGCCGACAGGGCATCAACACGACGATACCGCCGCCTTCTGGTCGAACTTCACGCCAGTCCATCGCTGGTGCACATGCCACCAGACCGACCACCCCGGCCGCAATCGACACGCGCAACTGCATCTATCGATTATCCCGGCTCCGCGGGCAGTCCAGAATGCAGGCATGGACACCCCCGATCCGCCTGCCTCTGCCATGTCACTCGCGGGACTGCGCGTCCTGGATCTTTCGCGCGTGCTTGCAGGCCCTTGGTGTACACAGACTCTGGCGGACCTCGGAGCCGACGTGGTGAAGGTCGAGCGACCCGTTGTGGGGGACGACACACGGTCGTGGGGCCCTCCATTCCTGGCCGACGCCGATGGTGACGATACGGGGGAGTCCGCCTACTATCTCGGCGCGAACCGCAACAAGCGGTCGATCACGATCGATCTCGCCACACCAGAAGGTCAGAACGTCGTGCGCCGCCTCGCCGCACGCAGTGACGTTGTCGTCGAGAACTTCAAGGTTGGGGACATGGCCCGATACGGTCTGGATGCCGCCACGTTATGCGCACTGAACCCGCGGCTGGTCTATTGCTCGATCACGGGGTTCGGTCAAACAGGGCCGTATCGAGACCGCGCCGGATACGACTATGCCGTCCAGGCCATGGGCGGGCTCATGAGCGTGACGGGTGAGCGTGACGATCTACCCGGGGGCGGGCCGCAGAAGGTCGGCGTTGCCGTGGCCGACCTGTTTACCGGGATGTACGCCACGGTCGCGATCTTGGCCGCTCTGCGCCACCGCGACGCCACTGGTCAAGGACAGTCGATCGACATGGCGCTCATGGACGCGCAGGTCGCGATGCTGGCAAATCTTGGCGCCAACTATCTCGTCACGGGCAAGCCGCCGCGACGCGCGGGAAACGCACATCAGAACATCGTGCCGTACCAGGTATTTGAAGTGGCCGATGGCCACATCATCCTTGCCGTCGGAAACGACAACCAGTTTCGCAAGTTCTGCGGTGTCGCCGGGACGCCCGAGTTGGCAATGGACGTGCGCTTCGCCACAAACGCAGATCGCGTGCGCCATCGTGACGTCCTCATTCCCCTGCTGGCCGCCAGGCTGCGCCTGCGCACCAAAGGTGATTGGCTCGCAATGCTCGAAGCCGCCAAGGTGCCGTGCGGTGCAATCAACGCACTCGACGAAGTGTTCGCCGATCCCCAGGTTCTGGCCCGACAAATGACGGTCGACGTGCCGCACCCCCTCAACGATCACCTGCGGCTCGTCGCCAGCCCGATGCGCCTGTCGCAGACGCCAGTCACTGTTCGCCGCCCGCCGCCCATGCTCGGAGAGCACACAGAGCAGGTCTTGCTGGAGGCTGGAATGACAAGCGCAGACATTGCCGCACTCCGCCTGCACAACGTCGTTTAGCGCACGACCTGTCGGTCCCCGCCAGTAAAACTTGAGTTCCGAGCTCGTGAATAAGTACCGGCGAGCCGATCTGACGGGCGAAATCCCCTTGATCCGGGGGTTGGCTTGGAGGCACTTGTAACTAAACATGTCGCAAACTAGGCCAGGGGGCAGTGACATGGAATTGACCGATTTGACGAAGCGGTACGGCGACCTGGGCGACCTTGAGCGCGCGGACGACGTTTCGTCGGATCGGCCTGCCCCTGTGGTCGACCAAGGCGCGCTGGCGGCCGAACTCGGCGGCGAGATCGCGGGACCCCTGACGTCTGCGTTGGCACGCGTCACGGCACTTTCGACGACCGGCCGCATCGATCGCAGCGGCCTGCTCGCATTGCGCCGGGAAATCGAAGCCGCACGCCGCGCCGGCATGATCGCGCAGCAGCTGGGCCGGTTGGCACGGGGGCGTATCCGCCAGTCGCCGGAGCTCATCAGCTTGTCCAACGTCGTGCGCGAGGCCTTGGCACAGCGTGCACGCGAGATTCATGGAAGACAGATCGAGCTGCGGCAGGTGCTGCAGCCCGCGCAGGTCATGGCCGACGGGTCATTCCTGTTCACTTTGATGCAGGCGTTGCTCGACTGGAGCGTGGATCAGGCGCGAGGCCGGCTCGAGTACCGGGTGGAGGTTCGGCAATGGCCGCTACGCGCCCACCTCACATGCCGTCTGGGCCACCAGACCAAGGACGCCGACGCGTTGCCGCGCGCCGATACGATGGCTTGGCGACTGGTCGAGCAGGCCTCGCATTCGATGGGGCTGGTACTGCAACGTACCGATACGGCCGATGAAACCCGGGTGTCGATCGAATTCCCTCGCACGGTCAACGAGATGATCGAAGGTGTCTCGGCAGTTGAGCTCGATGACGGCTTTGGCCACTCGATCAATTCCAAGCCATTGGCCGGAAGTCATGTTCTCGTGGTCGCATCGCGCCGTGAGGTTCGGACGCTGATCCGCGACGCCGTCCGCTCCATGGGCCTGATGCTCGATTTCACGACGTCCGTTGATGAGGCGCGCGAGTTTTGTCGGAGCAGCCTCCCACATGCCATCGTCTACGAATCTGGGCTTGGCGGAGAACGATTCCAGGCGCTGCGGCGCGAGTTGCTGGCGGAGGTTCCGTCGGTTGCCTTCATAGCGATCGGCGAGGACGGAAACGATCACGAGTCGTCGGTGAGAGATGGCCAGACCACCACCCGCATTGGTCGTGAAGCGATCCAGGCAGCCCTACCTTCGGCACTGCTTTTCGAGCTTTCGCGCGGCATCGAGGCCTGAAGGCGCTTGACGCCGCATCGCCTTCGCAGGCTTCGGCGACGCGAGTCAACCGCCAAAGACTTTGCGCAATATGGCGCTGCCGGTGCCGACCGGGTCGCGTCGAATCTTCTTCTCTTCTTCGCCAATCATCAAATACAGACCATCGAGCGCCTTGCCGGTGACGTACTGCTGCAGATTGGCGTCCTTCTCCTTCAGGAGCCCCAACTTCGACGCCTTGCCCGCCACGGCGTTGTATTTGTCGGCGAGCGATACGCGCTCCGTGGCTTGGGTGACGATCGGAAGGAACTTGACGCCCAATGGCTCACGAGTCTTGCGTGAGAAGTAGTCCGTCACCGAGGTGTCGCCGCCGCGAACGATCTTCACCGCATCATCGACCGTGACCGATTTCGCCGCGTTCACGAGCAAAGACTTTGCCTCCGGTACCGCCGCTTCCGCGGCGCGGTTCATCGCCGTCACCAATTCGTCGACACGCTTGCGTTGCCCCGTGGCTCTTAGAAGTTTCGCCGCATCGTTGAGAAACCCCGGCAATGGAATCTTCACTTTCGGGTTGCCAAGGAAACCATCATTCTTGCCGAGCAAGCCAACGGCAGCGATCGCGCCACGCTCCAGAGCCGTGCGGACTCCCAATGCGGCGTCGTCTTGGCCGAGTGAGAGCGCTGCAGCTTCGTCAATCCAAAGCGCCCACAAGGCCGCAACAGGCACGGTGCCCGCAAAAGTTCTTCGACGCATTACAAGGCTCCCCTGATAGTCAAACAGATGTTGCCTCGTGCAGACCGGGCTGGCAATCGGGCGGACCCCTTCAACCCAGAGTGCGCGCTACACCCGCGGCATGGGCCTGCTGGTCCGCGTGGTAGCTTGATCGAACCATGGCGCCCACCGCGGCATGCGTGAACCCCATGGCCGCGGCCTCGCGCTCGAACATCTTGAAGGTGTCCGGATGCACGTAGCGACGTACCGGCAGATGATGGCCGCTGGGAGCAAGGTACTGACCGATCGTCAGCATGTCGATGTCGTGCGCGCGCATGTCACGCATGACCTGCAGGATCTCATCGTCGTTTTCGCCCAGTCCCACCATGAGGCCGCTCTTGGTGGGCACGCCCGGCACTGCAAGTTTGAAGCGCTTCAAGAGATCGAGGCTGAAGGCGTAGTCAGACCCAGGACGCGCCTCCTTGTAGAGGCGCGGGATCGTCTCGAGGTTGTGATTCATGACGTCCGGGGGCGCAGCGCGCAAGATGTCTAGCGCGCGATCCAGGCGACCACGGAAATCCGGCGTGAGGATTTCGATCCGCGTCTCCGGCGACAGCGCGCGAGTCCGCTGAATGCACTCCACGAAGTGGGCGGCGCCTCCATCCCTCAAGTCGTCGCGGTCCACGCTCGTGATGACCACGTATTTCAACTTCAATGCGGCGATGGTCTTCGCCATGTTCTCCGGCTCGTCGATGTCCAGCGGGTCCGGCCGGCCGTGGCCGACATCGCAAAACGGGCAACGGCGCGTGCACTTGTCGCCCATGATCATGAACGTGGCCGTACCCTTGCCGAAGCACTCGCCGATATTTGGGCACGATGCTTCCTCGCATACCGTGTGCAGGTTGTGCTCCCGCAGGATGTTCTTGATCTCGTAGAAGCGGGTCGTCGGCGACCCCGCCTTGACACGGATCCAGTCAGGCTTCTTCAGCACCTCGGCGGGTACGACCTTGATCGGAATGCGCGACGTCTTGGCTTGCGACTTCTGCTTCTCGGTCGGATCGTAGGCAGGAACGGAACGTGTGGTCATGGCATGCGACTCGCGATCGGCAGAACTCCGAGTCTATCGGCCCACCAGATCGTCAGGACACGAGGTGGCTTTTCAGCCGTGCCGCCAAACGCGCGGCCGCTTCGTCCCACGACAGATCGATGCCCAGCGAGCGCAGGTCGACGGTCCTGAGACCCGCATACCCACACGGATCGATCCGGCTGAAGGGCTCGAGATCCATGGCCACGTTGAGCGCCAGGCCATGGTAAGTGCAGTGGTTGCTCACTTTTACGCCCAACGCCGCAATCTTTGCCAATCCTGTGAACGGATCCGTGCCGGGTTGCGGCGCCATCAGCATCGAATGATCGAAAGGGTCCGCCAGGCGCACATAAATGCCAGGCGCTCCGCGAACGCGGTGCCCGGTGATGCCGCAACTCTCCAGCACGTGCAAGACACTGGCCTCGAGCCGAAAAACATACTCTTTGACGTAGATGTGCAACCGTCGAAGGTCGACGAGCGGGTAGGCGACCACTTGCCCCGGCCCGTGGTACGTGACCTGCCCTCCGCGCGCAGTCTGCACGACCGGGATCGCGCCCGGCGCGAGCACGTGCTGCGTTCGACCGGACACGCCTTGGGTGAAGACGCTGTCGTGCTCCACGAGCCAGAGCTGGTCGTCTGTCTCGGCGCCGCGGGTCTCTGTGAATGCGCGCATCTCGGCTTCGATACCCGCGTAACTGCGCCGTCCCAGCGTCACCACTCGCATAGACACCAAGTCTAAAGGTTCGACGCAGCAGCGCCGGCGGAATCATCGTATCGTCGCAAGCAACACATGCGTAAGCACCATTTCTTTTCCATCAGCCTGCTCGTCGGCCTGTCGGCGGGTGGGGCAGCCCCAGCATTGACCCCGGTCGACAAGGCGGTACAGGCGTACGCCCGGGGAGACCTCGTGGCGGCACGCACTGCATTTGAGCGGTTGTCGCGTGAGGGTTCGGCAGTCGCCGACTACAACCTGGCCGTCATGCGCCTCAATGGGCAGATCGAGGACACGCCCGACGGCGAGTCGATTCGCCTGCTCGAGCGGGCTGCATCGCGTGGCTTCGTCACGGCCATGGTGGCGATGGCACAGTTGCACGAACGCGGACTGGCGGGCCGGGCGCGTGACCTTCCTGCCGCTTACGCCTGGTATTTGCGTGCCGCGCAGGCAGGCAGCCCCGAAGCGCAGACGGAGGTGGCTACGGCGCATTACCTGGGTCGCGGCGCGCCTCGCGACAGTGCTGCGGCCGCCCACTGGTATCTCGAAGCTGCCAAGCGCGGCGACGTTGGCGCGCAGTACCTTGTGGCATCGATGCTCGAGCAGGGCGATGGCGTGCCGCGCGATCTCCGCCTTGCGCGCTATTGGTACGAGGTGGCGGCACGCAACGGAGACGTGGCCGCACCAGGCAAAGTGAAGGAAATCGACGCGCGCATGTCGGATCACCCCGACTGAACTTGTGGCAGCAAAAGGCCCTAGAGAACGACCTTCACCATCGGGTGGGTCGACAGCGTGCGGTAAAGCTCGTCGAGCTGGTCCCGGCTCGTGACCGTGACCGTGACCGTGATGCCCAGGTAGTTTCCGGCCTTGCTGGGACGGAGTTCGACCGTGGCGGGGTCGAAGCCCGCATCGAACTGGCGGGCAATCATCACGACGGCTTCGACGAAGCCGTCCGCCCGCGCACCCATCACCTTGATCGGAAAGGCGCTCGGATATTCAATGAGCGACTGGTCGGGCGGTGTGGCCATGACGCGGGCTCAGGTCGCCTGCAGGGCCTTTGCCCGCTGGTAAGCCTCGTAAAGCCTTGCATAGACCGGCCCCGGCTTGCCGCGCAACGCACCATGGCCGACGGGATCACCGTCGATTCGGGTGACCGGCAGGATTTCCTTCGTTGCGGAGCTCAACATCACCTCGTCGGCTGACAGGACATCGGCTTCGGGGATGGGGCGAAGGTTGTAGGCGACGCCGACTTCCAGGCACAACTCTCGCAGCAACTCGACCCGGATGCCCTCGAGCACCTGCTCGCTCCTCGGTGGTCCCAGCAACGCGCCTTCATGAACGACCCAGACGTTGCACGAGGCCGCTTCGGTGAGGTAGCCATCACGGAACATGATGGTCTCGACCGCGCCGGCATCGGCCGAGATCTGGCGCGCAAGGACGTTGCCCAGCAGCGAGATGCTCTTGATGTCGCCGCGCTCCCATCGGAAATCGCGCGCGGTCACGCAGGCCACGCCGTGATGGCGCTGCTCTGCGGTCGGCGGCTTCATCTCGTTGACCATCATGAAGACCGTCGGCGCGACGCCTTCCGGCATCACATGGTCACGCAGCGCCACGCCACGCGTGATTTCTATGTAGACGAGTTGGTCGTCCGCTCCGTGCTGGTCGCCCAGCGCCGCCACGAGCGGGCGAATGCGCGCAAGCCATTCCGCACGCGAATACGGGTTGACGATGCGCAGCTTCGCGAGCGACCGTTCGAGCCGAGCCATGTGCTCGTCGAAACGAAACAGGCGCCGGCCGTAGACCGGCACCACCTCATAGATGCCGTCGCCAAAGATAAAGCCGCGGTCGAGCACGCTCACCTTGGCTTCCGACAGAGGCATGAAGCTGCCGTTCAGGTAGCACATCGTGCTGGGCAAAGCGGTCGTCATGACGGCCTTTCAGGGGGTGACGGCGTGAGGGTACTACTTGATCCAGAGGCGCATGGCATCCCAGGCGCGGCCGAAGACACCGGCGAGCTCCACGGGCTCCTGCACCACCAGCGGCACACTGGTGATGGCAGCGCCTGCTGCCGTCGTGACCTTGATCGTCCCGACGCGCTGGCCTTTGGCGAGCGGGGCCACCAGCGGGTCGGTACGCTCGATCACCGTCTTCATCTGCGCACCCTCGCCCTTCGGCACGGTGACATAGAGTCCGCCGCCGCCTGCAGCGCCGAGCTGCGCCTGCGCTGACTTGCCCTTCCATACCGGCACCGTGGCCACGGGCTTGGTGGCGTCGAAAAGACGCACGGCGTCCCAGGCCTGGTAGCCCCAATTCAAGAGCTTCTGGCTTTCGCTGGCTCGCGCGTCGCGTGACGCCGTACCCAGCACCACACTCAGCAAGCGGCGCTTGCCGTTGGGCATGTCGCGCACGGCGCTTGCCACGAGGCAGTAACCCGCCGCGTCGGTATAGCCGGTCTTCATGCCGTCCACGGTCGGGTCCCGACCAAGCAGCATGTTGCGGTTGTCCTGCTTGATCTTGTTGAACGTGAATTGGCGAATGGCGTAGTACGGGTAATAGGTCGGATGGTCGAGGATGATGTGCGAAGCAATCGTCGCGACATCGCGTGCGCTCGCGTGGTGGCCGACCTCGGACAGGCCAGTCACGTTCTTGAATGCCGTGTTCTTCAAGTCCCAAGCCTGCGCCTGGCGGTTCATCATGGCGACAAAGTTGTCGACCGATCCGGCGACGCCCTCTGCCAGAGCCACCGAAGCATCGTTGCCGCTCTGAACGATCATGCCTTTCAGAAGATCGTCGACCTTTGGGGTCATCTTCGGATCGATGAACATCAGCGAGCCCCCACCCTTGCGCTCCGACCAGGCGCGCTCGCTCACCGGCAGCGTCTGCTCCAGCGACAGCTTCTTGTCGCGCACGGCGTTGAACACCAGGTAGGCCGTCATCAACTTGGTCAGCGACGCCGGATCCGCAGGCGCATCCGCGTCACGCTCGGCCAGCACCTGGTTGCTCGCGAGATCGACCAGGATGTATTGGCGCGCGGCGATCTCGGGTGGCTGCGGTGCTTGGGCGAAGGCGGCGGTCGTCGTGGCCGCGGCCAGCAGAAAAATTGTCAGCAGTTTCATTGAATTCAGGGTCGCATTCAGGATGTGTGGCGCCAGGCGCCGAGCACGAGGTTCTTGAGCAGCGCGAGCTGCCCGTGGAAGAAGTGCCCGGTACCGGGCACCACGGTCACCGGCAGCACCTGCGGACGCGCCCAGTCGAGCACGGCCGCCAGCGGGACCACGTCGTCGGTCTCGCCATGGATCACGATCGTGTCCGGCGGCACGGGGGCCATCGGGAAGTTCTGGGTTGCCGGGCCAACGAGCAAGAGGCGAACGGCGCGTGCATTCTCGGGAAGGCGCGCCGCCGCCTGCGACGTCACGTAGGCCCCGAACGAGAAACCGCCGAGCGCGAGCGGCAGATGCGCATCACGCAGCGTCGAAATGACGGCCAGCGCATCGTCGACTTCGCCGTGGCCATGGTCCCAGGCGCCCGCCGACGCGCCGACGCCGCGAAAGTTGAAGCGCACGGCACGCCAGCCCATCGCCACGAATGCCCGCGCCAGCGTCTGCACGACCTTGTTGTCCATCGTGCCGCCATGCTGCGGGTGGGGATGACACAGCACGGCCACTCCGACGGGTGCGGTATTCGCCGGCTCGTCGACGGCACATTCGATCGCCCCCGACGGCCCGTCAACCATGCGGCGCACGGTGTGCGCGTTCATCAGCGCCCCACGTCGGGCGGCAGCATCAGGCGCTCGACCGGCCGGCCTTCAGACAGGTGCGATTTCACGATCTCGTCGATATCGTCCTTGTCGACGAACGTGTACCAGACCGCCTCAGGGTAGACCACCGCCACCGGCCCGCCGGCACAGCGGTCCAGGCAGCCCGCCTTGTTGACGCGCACGCCACCCGGGCCATTCAGCCCAATGGCCTTGACGGCGGCCTTGCAATGATCGAAAGCACCTTGCGAATCGTGCTGCGCGCAGGCCGCTTCGTTGTTGTCACGCTGATTGAGACAGAAAAAAATGTGGTGCTTGTAATAACTCATGGCGGGATTGTAGGCAGCCAGCCCGTCGAAACCCGCCATCGGGAGCGTCAGCCACGCTGTCCGAGCCGACCCACCAGCCAGCCCATGGCCGCATACGGCCACAGCCAGCCAATCCATTGCGCAAGGCCATGAAAGTGGACGAATCGGCCCTGCTCCCAGCCCTGCAGGCTGGCGGCGTAATAGGGGTCGGCCGGGGCATCCGCGACGATCGTGACCAGTGCCGTCACGGCCACCAGCCCGAGCGCGGCACTCAGGCGTGGCGGTGCCGGGGCGAGCACGACTGCAATCAGCGTGGCTGCAGCCAGTGCCGGCAAAGTGGCCGGCGTCAGCCATGCAAAGGCATGCTCGGGTCCGAAATTCAACGCGCTGGACAGTGCCATCGTCGCCAGCGCGATGGCCGCGCCGCCCGGTGCCATGACCACACGGCGCCAGCCCGGTCGGGTCACCGCGGCCGCCAGCATGCTCGGCGCCAGGAGTCCCAGGGCAATGGCCAGGCCTTCGCGCGGCAGCGACAAAGGCGCCAGCGGATCGGGCGCTGCACGCAGCCAAGCTTGTACATCGTCGGCCCACGGCGTTCCCGCGAATGCGGCCTGGGCCGCCAGACGCAACTCGTTGAATACCTGGCCCATGCCCAGCGGCACTGGCGCCGGAAACAGCAGCCCGACCGGCCACAAGAGCATGAGCGCGATCGCTGCCGCACTGTCCTGCACGAACCAACGCTCGCGGACTCGCTGCCACCGATCGAACATCCCCAGCGACTGCAGCGCCGAGGCGACCAGCGCGCCAGCGGCACCTCCGATCGCGTTGAGCACCCAGTCGCGAAGCGACGGGTAGCGGCCGGGAATGAAGTTCTGAAGCGTCTCAAAGACGAACGACAGACAGGCCGGGCCCGCCACGCCCAGGAACATTGCGCGCGAAAACCTGCCACCGTTTCGTACCACGGCGGCGAAGAACAAGGCGCCGAGCGGCGCATAACCCACCAGGTTCGACCATTCGTCGAATCGACTGCGCCAGGGCGGCCAGGGGAGAACCATCAGATCCTGCAACGCCTGCCCCGCGGGCCAGCGCCAGCCCTCGAACGGGTAGAGGCTTGCATACGCCACCAGCAGCAGATACGCCGCCGCGAGCGGCCCGGTCGCACTGTGCTGACGCGTCATTCAGAACGGCTTGACGACCACCAGCACGACGATGGCGGTGAATGCGATCACCGTGACTTCGTTGAAGACCCGATACCACTTGTCGCTGCGCCGGTTTGCGAGTTGCTCGAACGTGCGCAGCAACCTCCGGCACATGTGGTGGTACCCCAGCACGATCACCACGAGGACCAGCTTGGCATGCATCCAGCCGCTGCCGGCGCCGAGGCCGACACCGTAGTAGAGCCACAGCCACAGGCCCAGCGCCAGCGCCGGCACCATCAGCAAGCTGGAAAAGCGGTAGAGCTTGCGTCCCATGACCAGCAGGCGCTCGCGCTCGGCGTGGCTGTCGGCTGGCACCATGGCCAGGTTCACGAAGATCCGCGGCAGGTAGAACAACCCGGCGAACCAGCTGGCGACGAAGACGATGTGGAATGCCTTGATCCACAGATATGCATTGGCCATGCAACCGATTATGAGACTCAAGGCGGTGCGCGCCGCCTTCGGCATTGCTCTCGGACGCCGCGGCCTGCACGGCACAAAAAAAGGCCCCAGCCAGTGGCTGGGGCCTGCAAGCCTTATCGCTGTCATCACGCTAAGGCACCTGCTCAGGGAGGAAAAGCAGGGAACAACAGCCTCGCGGCTATCATTCAAAAATCACTTTATCAGAGGGAAAATGGTTTGTGAATGCTGACCTAGCCCCGTTTCCGGGGGGGCGCCCCCGCCGCCTGCGCCGTGATGCCTTCACCCGAGCCCTGGTGCGCGAGCACCGGTTGGCACCGGAAGATCTGATCCTGCCTGTCTTTTTGCTCGACGGTCAGGGGCGCGAAGAGCCCGTGGCGAGCATGCCCGGCGTGGTGCGCCGCAGCATGGACGGTCTGTTTGCGGTGGCCGAAGACTGCGTGCGCCTCGGTGTTCCGGTGTTGGCGCTCTTCCCGGTGATCGATCCGTCGCTCAAGACCCCCGATGGGCGCGAGGCCACCAACCCGGACGGCCTGGTGCCCCGTACGGTGCGGGCACTCAAGGAGCGATTTCCAGGGCTCGGCGTACTCACCGACGTGGCGCTCGACCCGTTCACGAGCCACGGCCAGGACGGCCTGCTCGACGACACCGGCTATATCCTGAACGACGAGACCGTGGCGGTGCTGACGGCGCAGGCGCTGGTGCAGGCTGAAGCCGGCGTCGACATCGTCGCGCCGAGCGACATGATGGACGGCCGGATCGGCGCGATCCGCAGCGCGCTCGAAGGTGCCGGGCGCATCCACACCCGCATCATGGCCTACAGCGCCAAATATGCGAGCGCGTTCTACGGGCCGTTCCGCGACGCCGTCGGCTCCGCCGGCAATCTCGGCAAGGCCGACAAGAAGGTCTACCAGATGGACCCAGGCAACAGCGACGAGGCCCTGCGCGAGGTGGCCCTCGATATCCGCGAAGGCGCCGACATGGTGATGGTCAAGCCGGGTCTGCCTTACCTCGACATCGTGCGGCGCGTGAAGGACGAGTTCCGCGTGCCCACGTTCGTCTACCAGGTCAGCGGCGAATACGCCATGATCAAGGCCGCCGCTGCGAACGGCTGGCTCGACCACGATGCGGTGATGATGGAGGCCTTGCTGGCCTTCCGCCGCGCCGGCGCAGACGGTGTTCTGACCTACTTCGCGCTCGACGCCGCACGCCTGCTCCGGCGGCCCTGATGCGCATCTTCCACGTCGCGCCCGACCTGTTCGTCGAGCTTGACGCCCTTCCCGCCGAACTGCCCGCGCAGGGCTTTCTGTGGATCGGCAGTGCGCGGCGCGTATTCGAAGTGCGCTGCAATGAGCTGCAGGCCGCGCTGCAGCGCTGGACGGGCGGACAGATCGTCGACCTGCATGTGTCGGATCTTCTGAACAACCAATTGCCGAGCCATTTCGACTACACCTCCTGGTATGACTTGATGGTCTTCAGGCGCCTGGCGGCCGGTCTTGGCACGAAGGATCTGTTCGTCGACGAAAGCCACGGCACCGCCACGTCCGCCCGCCAGGCACTCGAAGCCATCGACACCAGCCCCGTCGGGTTTGCCGTCTTCGACCGTGTGCTGATCACGGTGCACCCTGCCGACTGCGCCGTGCGCGACTTCTTCGCCCAGCGGCTCCTTGGCCAGCAGCCGGCCATCGACACGCGCGGGCCGGCCCGGCTGCCCACGAGCCCGGCCGACCTGATGCTGCGCATGGTCAACCACATGGTCGACAGCTATCTCGACTTGCGCCGTCTGCTCACCCGACAACTGGCCTACCTGCAGAAACAGCTGCTCGACCCGAAGAGCCATTTCAAGGACTGGCAGGTCCTGCTCGAATCGCGCAATGCCCTGCATCTGCTGGAAGACACCTGCGAGGACCAGCGCAGCGCGGTCCAGGAATGGATCGACGCGCTCGACGAATGGCCCGACGAAAACGACGCCGACAAGCGGCGCGAGCGCGAACTCCTGCGTGTGCGCTCGCGCGACGTGCAGGAGCATGTCGAGCGGGTGCTCGCGCACGTGGGACGGCTCGAGCAGTCGGCGGAGACCGCCGTGCAGATGCACTTCTCGGCCCTCGGCCACCGCACGAACGACATCATGCGCACGCTCACCGTGCTGACGGCTGTCTTTCTGCCGCTGAACCTGATCACCGGCTTCTTCGGCATGAATTTCGACGGGCTTCCGCTGATCCATTCGCACACCGGCGTGTGGATCGCCGGCGGCATGATGTGTGTCATCGCGGGTGCGCTGGGCACCTTCTTCTGGCGCCGGCGATACCTCGAGACCTCGCGCCAGCGCTGACCCGCCAGCCGGCCGGCAGCTGTTCAGCGGGCGTACGGGTCGGGAATCCCCAGCAACGAGAGCAGCTCGGTCTCGTGTGCCTCCATGCGGCCCGCGTCACGGGCATTCAGGTGATCCCAGCCCTGAGCATGCAGCGTGCCGTGAACCAGCAGGTGCGCATAGTGGTCGCACAGCGGGATGCCCAGTTCATGCGCTTCGCGAGCGACCACCGGCGCGCACAGCACGAGGTCGGCGCTGACGACGGGGCCGCGCGAGTAGTCGAACGTCAGCACGTTCGTCGCGTGGTCCTTGCCGCGGAATTCGCGATTCAGGCGCCGGCCCTCGTTTTCGTCGACGATGCGCACGGCCATTTCGGCCGGCAATGCCAGTGCGCCACGGATCCAGCGCGCGACCGCATGGCGCCGAAGGACCGCACGATGTCGGCCATCCGGCATCTGCAGCGACAGCTGGAGCGTCGGGCGCGGGCCCTTCATCTCCTCAGGCACCCTGTTCCCGCGCTGCGTCGTAGGCCTCGACGATGCGGGCGACGAGTGGGTGGCGCACCACGTCGGCCGAAGTGAAGCGGGTGAACGCAAGCCCTTTCACGCGCGACAGCACCTGCTCGGCGTCGACCAGGCCGCTCGGCGTACCCGGCGGCAGGTCGATCTGGCTCACGTCGCCGGTGACGACGCAGCGGCTGCCGAAGCCGATGCGCGTCAGGAACATCTTCATCTGCTCGCGGGTGGTGTTCTGCGCCTCGTCCAGGATCACGAAGGCATGGTTCAGCGTGCGCCCGCGCATGAACGCCAGGGGCGCGATCTCGATCAACCCCTTCTCGAACGCCTTGGTCACGCGCTCCAGCCCCATCAGGTCGTACAGCGCGTCGTACAGCGGCCGCAGATACGGGTCGACCTTCTGCGCCAGATCGCCGGGCAGGAAACCCAGCCGCTCGCCGGCCTCGACCGCCGGGCGCGTCAGCACGAGGCGCTGTACGCCGTGGCGCTCGAGGGCGTCCACCGCGCAGGCCACGGCGAGAAAGGTCTTGCCGGTGCCCGCCGGGCCGATCCCGAACGTGATGTCGTTGCCCAGCATCTGCTGCAGGTACTGCACCTGGTTGGGCGTGCGCCCGGCCAGGTCTGCACGCCGCGTATGAAGCACCGGGGCCGTGTCCGCTGGCGCGTCCGCGCCCCGCGCGGAGGTGGTCAATGCCTGCGCGACGGCCAGTTGCAGGGCCTGTGCGCCGAGCGGGCGCGACGCGCGCTCGTAAAGCGACGCGAGCAATGCGACGGCCATCTCAGCGGCCTCCCGCGACCCTTCGACGCGCATCTCGGCGCCACGCCGTGTCAGCGCGACACCGAGCGACGCCTCGATGCTGCGCAGGTGTTCGTCGAGCGGCCCGCAAAGATGGGCGAGTCTTTTGTTGTCGGCGGGGTCGAAGGTGTGGTGCAGGATCAAGGCGGCAGGCCCGAACGGGCAAAGTGGCACGGAAAGCCGTGATTGTCGTCGGGCCGCGGGTGCGAAGCCATCCTGCACAATCCTTGGCGATGCTTGCCCCGGCCCTGCGCCTCGCCCTGTTCTGCCCGTTCGTTCTTTGGGCGCTGCTGACCTGCAACGCAGCGGCAGCCGCGGGGGCGCCCATGTTGACGATCTCGTCGGCCCAGTCGGTCGAGGCCGACACGCCGGCATTTCCCGACGATCGGCCGGCGCGTGTCGTCAGCCTGCCCGACCACTGGTCGGAGTCGCGTCCTGGGGGTGCCGGGCCGGTCTGGTACCGGGTGACGTTCACGTCGCAGGCGCCGCGCGATCGTGGCGAACTGCTCGGGCTTTATGTCGAGCGGGTGTGCACGAACGTCGAGGTCTTCGTCAACGGCAAGCTCGTGCACAGCGGCGGGCGCATGTTGCCGCCAGTGACGCACAACTGCAATCACCCGCAACTGGTGAGCCTGCCGGCGGCGCTGATACAGCCTGGACTGAATACGCTCGACATCAAGGTCGTCGGCCAGCCATTGGCCCGAGTCGCGTCGCGCCAGCGCGCGGGCGGCATCTCCGAGCTGGTGCTGGGCCGGCACGCCGACCTGGTGCCGATCCAGGGCCGGCAGACCGCGCTGCAGGTCGGCATCCCTCAAGGCGTGAGCGCGACGTTGCTGGTCATGGGCAGCTTCATGTTCGTGATGGGCTGGATGAACCGTCGCGAGAGCCACCTGGCGTACTTCGGTGCGCTGTCGGTGGGCTGGGCAATCGTCGAAGCGCGCCTGTGGATGCGCGAGTTGCCCTTCGAGAATGCGGTCGCCGAGTTCCTTCTGGCATCGATGATGCCGTTCATCACCCAGGCCGCGGTGCAGTTCCTGCTGCGCTACGGACACCGCCGCGAGCGCCTTGCCGACATCGGGTTGCCGCTGCAATGTGCCCTCATGCCGCTGTCGCTGATCGTCGCCGGGCCCTCGCGCATCCAGGGCATGACGCAGTTCTGGTACACGCTGCTGGCGCTGGAGGTCATGGCCGCGGCGGCGATCTATCTGGCCACGCAATGGCACACGCACCGCAGCAGCTTCTGGGGCATGCTGGTGCTGCTCGCCGCGATCGCGGGCTCGGAGTTCGTCGGCTTCATCGGCTTGAGCGCCACCCTGCCCGCGATGGTCGTGGTGGTGGCACAGACGGCGCTGCCGACGATCCTGCTCATCGTCGGGCTGCGCTTGATCCAGCAACATGGCAACGCACTGCAGGCATCAGAGGAGACCCGCGCCGAACTCGAGCAGCGGGTGGCCGCGGCAGCGGCCGAGATCGAGAACAACTACCGCCAGCTCTCGGAGCTGCGCGTCGAGCAGGTCACCGAGCGCGAGCGCAAGCGCATTGCCGCCGACCTGCACGATGACCTGGGCGCCAAGCTGCTGACGATCGTCCACACGAGCGAGTCCGAACGCATTTCGACGCTCGCGCGCGAGGCGCTCGAGGAGATGCGGCTGTCGGTGCGCGGCCTCACCGGCAAGCCGGTACGGTTGGAGGATGCACTCGGCGACTGGCGCGCCGAGGTCATCTCGCGCCTGAGCCAGGCCGGCATCGAAGGGGTGTGGAGCATGCCGCCGGACGATTTGCCACAGACCCTGTCCGCACGCGCCTTCGTGCAGACCACGCGCATCCTGCGCGAAGCAGTCAGTAACATCATCAAGCACAGTGGGGCGTCGCAATGCGCGGTACGCTCGAACGTGGCCGACGGAGACTTTCAGCTCGTCATACAGGACAACGGCGATGGGATCTCCCTGGAGGTCGATGGCCGGCTCGACCGAGGGCACGGCATGTCCAGCATGAAACACCGCGCCAAGCAGTTGCAGGGGCAATGCCTGGTGGAGTCCGGTCCGGGCTACGGAACCGTGATACGGCTCACGCTTCCGCTCGAACGGGCGATGGAACCCGGTTGATCGGCTACAGCACTCGTGGCAAAAGCCGATAGGCCCCCAAAGGCCGCGTCATGAAAAACATCCTCCTGCTCGAAGACCTCCCCGAGATCCGTGCCTGGTTGCGCGACCTCGTGCTGCGCGTATTTCCAGGCTCGCACATATCGGAGGCGGCCCGTGTGCACGACGCCATCGAACTCGTGCAGGCGGTCAAGTTCGACCTCGCTTTGATCGACCTCGGTCTGCCGGATGGCTCCGGCGTCGACGTGGTGACCAAGCTGCGCGACGTGCAGCCCGATTCGCAGTCGGTGGTGGTGACGATCCACGACGACGACGAGCACCTGTTCCCGGCGCTGCAGGCGGGCGCTTACGGCTACATCCTCAAGGAGCAACCGCGCGAGCTCATCGCCGAGCAGCTGCAGCGCATCAGCCAGGGCGAGCCGCCGCTGTCACCGTCGATCGCGCGCCGCGTCATCGCCTATTTCACCGCCAAGGCCAAGCCCCAGGCGGCGCCGGCCAACAGCCTGCCAGCCGTATCGCTGACGGACCGCGAGAGCGAGGTGCTTCTGCGCGTCGCGAAGGGGTACACGCTGCCCGAAATCGGCGTGCAGCTCGGCCTGAGCCGGCACACGATTGCCGACTACGTGAAGCAGATCTACCGCAAGCTCAACGTCAGTTCGCGCGCCGAAGCCGCCCTCGAAGCGCAGCGCCTCGGGCTGTTCCGCTGACAAGCGGCCTGCGGCCCGAAACGGGTCGCCAAGGCGGGCAACTGCGCGGCCGGCCAACGGCTACGATGCGCCCATGATCGGACGCATCACCGGCACGCTCGCGGACAAGTCGCCGCCCCAGATCCTCGTCGACGTGAACGGCGTCGGCTACATCGTCGACGTGCCGATGAGCAGCTTCTTCAACCTGCCCGCGCTGGGCGAGCGGGTGACGCTGCTCACGCATTTCGTCGTGCGTGAAGACGCGCAGATCCTCTTCGGCTTTCTCACTGCGCCCGAGCGCGCCACGTTCCGCGAACTCGTCAAGATCAGCGGCGTCGGGCCACGCACCGCGCTGTCGATCCTGTCGGGCCTGAGCGTGGACGAACTTGCGCAGGCCGTGAGCCGGCAGGATGGCGCGCGCCTGGTCAAGGTGCCGGGCATCGGCAAGAAGACCGCGGAACGGCTGCTGCTCGAGCTCAAGGGAAAACTCGGTCCCGACCTGGCGGTTGCCGCCGCACCCGCGACAGGCGAGGACCATGCCGACATCCTGCAGGCGCTCGTCGCGTTGGGCTACAGCGACCGCGAAGCGAATGCCGCGCTCAAGGCGCTGCCCGCCGGGGTGGGCGTGAGCGAGGGCATCAAACTCGCGCTTCGCGCGTTGAACCGTTAGTGCGGCGCCAAACAAGCGCCAGTTGACACGCCGCGTGCCCAGTCGCATTGAATCGGCTGGCTAGCGGCACCGGCTTCAGGCCCGTTGCGACCGTTCTTGCAGTGGGTCGGAGACTGTGCGCGGGCCGGGGCCGCCGGGCGAGTGCCTCCGCTCATGTCCCCCGGACTGGGCTGCGCCCAGCCCGCCTCCTTTACTTCGCTGCGGCACTCGCCCGCCGCCCTCGGCCAGACAAGGCATTGGCGCGCCACCGTTGGACTGCGCACACGCATCGGATCAGGGTGACGGGGCGTTCTCTGGAGCGAAGTAAAGGAGGAGGGTCGGCCGCAGG
>JAHECD010000182.1 GCA_024641945.1 Rubrivivax sp.
CATTGAGCGCCCGGTCCGTAAGCCCGGTGTGTCATGAAACGGCTTTGTTGTGGCGCAGTGCGACGGCGCGCCGGCGTGACATGCTGTGTTACGTTTCTCCCGCGCCGGATCCGCGCAGGCGGCGTGCAATCGACGCCGTGACCCGGTGAACACGCCCATGGACCGCCCTGACCACATCCTCATCGTCGACGACGACGCCGAGATCCGCAGCCTCCTGACGCGCTACCTCGAGAAGAACGGGCTGCGTGTCACGGCCGTGGGCGACGGGCGCGCCATGTGGCAGGCGCTGGACCGTGCCACGGTCGACCTGCTCGTGCTCGACCTCATGCTGCCGGGCGACGACGGCCTCACGTTGTGCCGCACCTTGCGCGCCAGGTCCGACCTGCCGGTGATCATGCTCACGGCGCGCGGCGACGAGACCGACCGCATCGTCGGCCTCGAGATGGGCGCCGACGACTACCTGCCCAAGCCCTTCAGTGCCCGCGAGTTGCTCGCCCGCATCAAGGTCATCCTGCGACGCACCCGCGCACTGCCGCCCAACTTGAAACCGCAGGAAGAGCATCTGCTGCGTTTTGCCGGCTGGACCCTCGACACCGCACGGCGCCGGCTCGTCGCGCCCGATGGCGAGGCCGCGCCGATCGGCGGCGTCGAATACAAGCTGCTGCGGGTCTTTCTCGACCACCCGAACCGCGTGCTCGACCGCGACCAGCTGCTCGACCTGACACAGGGCCGCGAGGCCGAGCCGCTGGACCGCAGCATCGACGTGCAGATCAGCCGCCTGCGCCGCCGCCTGCGCGACGACCCGCAGTCGCCGCAGCTGCTGAAGACCGTGCGCGGCGAGGGGTATGTCTTCACGGCCACCGTGGACCAGGTGGGTCGATGAACGTGGCCGCACCACCGTCGCCCAGCGTGTTCCATGCGCCCAAGGGGCTGCAGCGCTGGCTGCCGCGCACGCTGTTCGGCCGCCTGATGCTGGTGCTCGCCGGCGGCCTGCTGGTGGCGCAGTTGCTGAGTGCCGCGATCAACGCGGCCGAGCGCGACCGCCTGCTCAGCGCCGGGTTCGGGGCGCAGCCGGCGCAGCGCATCGCCGACGTGGTGGCGCTGCTCGACGGGTTGGCATTGCCCGAGCGCCGGCGCGTGGTGTCGGTGCTGCGTGTGCCGCCGCTCGTGCTGTCGCTGCCCGACGCGGCCGCGCCGACCGAAGGCGCCGGCAGCGCCCCGGCCGCCGAGGGCTGGCACGCACGCCTGTTCGTCGGCCGCCTGCGCGCCGCGCTCGGCGACGACCGCACGATCGTCGTGCGCGAGCGTGCCGGGTTCGACCTTCCTGCCGCCATGCCCGACGTGGACACGATGCATCCCGGCGGCATGCATGGCCCCGGCGGCATGATGATGGGGCGCGGCCCCTATGGCGCGTCGGGCGTCCCGGCGGTGCCCGGCGGCATGGCCGCGATGGCCGCGCTCGCCGTGTTGCGCGTCGACGTCCAATTGCGCGACGGCGGTTGGGCGCGCTTCGACACCGAGCTTCCGGAGCCGCCTCAGGCGCTGCCCGTGCGCCTGGCGCTGACCCTGATGGTGCTGCTGGCCAGCGTGCTGGCGCTGTCCACCGTGGCGGTGCGCTGGACCGTGCGCCCGCTGCAGCAGCTCACGCACGCCGCCGATGCGCTGGGGCGCGACCTCGACCGCCCGCAGCTGCCGGAGGAAGGGCCGCGCGAGGTGCAGCAGGCCGCACGTGCCTTCAATACGATGCAGCGCCGCCTGGCCGGCTTCGTCAACGACCGCACGCGCCTGCTCACCGCGCTGTCGCACGACCTGAAGACACCGCTCACACGCATGCGGCTGCGGGCCGATCTGCTGGACGACGACGATCTGCGCACCCGCTTCGAATCCGACCTGAAGGAGATGGAGGCGATGGTCACGCAGACGCTCGAATTCATGCGTGGCCTCGGCAGCACGGAGCCGCCCGCGCCGGTGGACGTGGCCGCGCTGCTCGCGGCGCTGCAGGCCGACAACGCCGCGATGGGCCGCACGCTGCACATCGAAGGGCGTGCGGCGGCGCCGTGGGTCGGCCCGGCGTCGTTGTTGCGGCGTGCGCTCGGCAACCTGATCGACAACGCCGTGATCTACGGGAGCGCGGCCACCGTGTGCATCGACGATGCGCCGGCAATGCTGACGCTGCACGTGCGGGACCGCGGGCCGGGCATCGCCGACGACCAGCTCGAGCGCGTGTTCGAGCCGTTCCACCGCCTCGAAGGCTCGCGCAACCGCGCCACCGGCGGCACCGGCCTGGGACTGGGCATCGCACGCAACATCGCACGCGGTTTCGGTGGCGACGTGGTGCTGCGCAACCGGTCCGAGGGCGGGCTCGAAGCCACGATGACGTTGCCGCGCCAGGGCGTGGCCGACTAGCTCGAAGCAAGCCGGGTTTCGGAACGCGGTGGCCTGCCCGGTGCTGGCGAGGCGCCGCAATGGGCCGGCACCCGTCGGGTCAGCTGCAACCGGCGCCGGACCGCAGCGCGCAGTCGCGCGCGAAGTCCGCCGTTTCCACCTGCAGCGTCACGTGGCCGATGCCGAAATGCGCCTGCATCTCCCGCTCGGCCGCGCGCAGCAGCGGCGACGTGGCGACCCCTTCGCGCTGGAGCACGACGTGCGCGGTCAGCGCCACCTGCGAGGTGCCCATCGCCCAGACGTGAAGGTCGTGCACGTCGCCCACGCCCGGGATCGCAAGCAGCCGTTCGCGCACGGCGGGCAGCGCGATGGTGTCGGGCACGCCGTCGAACAGCAGGTGCAGCGACTGCCGGAACAGGCTCCACGTGCCCCAGACGATGACCGCCGCGATGAGCAGACTCATCACCGGGTCGATCCAGCCCCAGCCCTGCCACAGGTAGAGCGCGCCACCGATCACCACGCCGAGCGATACGAGCGCATCCGCGGCCATGTGCAGAAACGCACCGCGCACATTGAGGTCGCCCTCGCGGCCGCGCATGAAGAGCAGTGCCGTCGCGGTATTCACGACGATGCCCACCGCGGCCACGGCGATGATCGTCCAGCCTTCGGTAGGCGCCGGGCTGTGCAGCCGGCCCACGGCCTCCCAGGCGAGCGATCCCATCGCCACGAGCAGCAGCAGTGCATTGATGAAGGCCGCCAGGATCGACGCCCGCCGCCAGCCGTAGGTGTGGCGCACATCGGGCTGCAGCTTGCCGGCCAGCGCGCCGCCCCAGGCCAGCACGAGTCCGGCGACGTCGCTCAGGTTGTGGCCGGCATCGGCCAGCAACGCGAGCGAGTCGACCTTCCAGCCGAAGAACGCCTCGATCCCGACGAAACCCAGGTTCAGCGCGATGCCGATGGCAAACGCGCGGTCGAAGTCGGCGGGTGCGTGCGCGTGGTCGTGTGAATGTCCGTGTGAATGGCCGGTCATACGCTCGCCATTGGCATCACCGGCATGGCCGTGTGGCGCATCGTGTGGATCTGCGTGCGGATCTGCGTGCGGGTGGTCGTGTGGATGATCGTGCCCCATCCGCGTAGTGTCGCCGCGCCGCGGAGGCGGCGGGCGGCGCTGTCAGGCCTTCGCCCCGGCCTCGTACCAGCCTTTGCTGGCATTTACCCAGCGCACCACGAGCAGCATCACCGGCACCTCGATGAGCACCCCGACCACGGTGGCCAGCGCTGCGCCCGATTCGAAGCCGAAGAGGCTGATCGCAGCGGCCACCGCGAGCTCGAAAAAATTGCTCGCGCCGATCAGCGCCGATGGGCAGGCCACGCTGTGCGACTCGCCGAGCCGGCGGTTGAGCCCGTAGGCCAGGCCGGCGTTGAAGAAGACCTGAATCAGGATCGGCACGGCCAGCATGCCGATGACGAGCGGCTGCTCGAGGATCGCGCGGCCCTGGAATGCAAACAGCAACACCAGCGTGGCCAGCAGCGCGCCGATCGACCACGGGCCGACGGCGGCCAGCGCGGCGTCGAACGCGGTGGGCCCGCGGGCCAGCAGCACACGGCGAAGGATCTGCGCCACCACCACCGGAATCACGATGTACAGCACGACCGAGGTGATGAGCGTGTCCCACGGCACGGTGATCGCCGACAAGCCGAGCAGCAACGCGACGATGGGGGCGAAGGCGAACACCATGATCGTGTCGTTCAGCGCCACCTGCGACAGCGTGAACAGCGGGTGGCCGTTGGTCAGCCGGCTCCAGACGAAGACCATCGCGGTGCAAGGCGCGGCCGCGAGAAGGATCAGCCCGGCCACATAACTGTCGAGTTGAGCGGCGGGCAGCCAGGGCGAAAAGACGTGGCGGATGAAGATCCAGGCCAGCAGCGCCATCGAGAACGGCTTGACCGCCCAGTTGACGAACAGCGTGACGCCGATGCCGCGCCAGTGCTCGCGCACCTGGTGCAGTGCGCCGAAGTCCACCTTCAGCAGCATCGGCACGATCATGACCCAGATCAGCAGGCCGACCGGGAGATTGACACGCGCCACCTCCATGCGGCCGATGGCCTGGAACGGGCCGGGCAGCCACTGCCCGAGCGCGATGCCGGCGACGATGCACAGAAAGACCCAGAGCGTGAGGTAGCGCTCGAAGACGCTCATCGCGGGTGTGGCGGCGGCCGTCGCCGGCAAGGTGGTGGTGGTCATCGCGGTGTCCGTGGCGCAGTCAGGTGCGGCCGATCGCCGCCAGCGCCGACTGCATCGCGTTGCGGTCGAGGGACTCGAGCGGCAGTGCCAGCAGTTGCAGCATGCGGAAGCCGATGGCCTGGCGCGTGAGCTCGAACGCGTGGCGCCTGGCGTCGTCACCGCCTTCTGCATTCGACGGATCGGGGTAGCCCCAGTGCACCTTGGCGGGTTGCTCGCCCGCACGGCCGACGAACACCGGGCAGGTCTCGGCGGCGGCGCTGTCGCACACGGTGATCACCACCGACAGCGGCGGCGCACCGGCGGCGCTGAACTCGTCCCAGGCCTTGCTCCGGAAGTCGCCGGTGTCGATGCCGGCGTGGCGCAGCGCATCGAGCGCAAACGGGTTGATGCGCCCGCTCGGCGCACTGCCGGCGCTGTGTGCCACCACGTCGCGCCCGAGCCTGCGAGCCCAGTGCCCGAGCATGCCCTCGGCGAGCACACTGCGCGCCGAGTTGTGGGTGCACAGGATCAGGACGTGCGTCGTCATGGGCGCCTCAGCAGCACGAGCCCGAGGACTTGACCGGGATGCCGATGGGCTTGCCGCGTGATGCGGCGTGCACGCCAGGCACGGCGGCCGTCGGACTGTCCGCCGGCATACCGGCAGACACCGGTGCCGACGGCGCGCAGCAGGCCGAGGCCGTCTTGCCCGCATCGACGCGCCCGCTGCCGAAGACAAGGATGTCGTCGAGCGTGTGGAAGTGCTCCCACGCGATGCCCTGCGGGTCGGTCACCCAGTGTTTTTCGCTGCGTGCGTAACAGCAGGTGGTTTCGCCCTCGACGAGCAGGGCCATGTCGGCCGCCTCGGCGCGGCCTTTCAGTTCGGCGAGTTCGGCTGCATCGTCGGTCTGCAAACCAAGGTGGTCGATGCCCGGCGCTCCGCCGCGCGTGGAAATCGCGAAATTGACACGCGGGTCGTCCAGCATCCACTTCGCATAGTCGGTCTCGACACGCGCCGGATCGGCCGCGAACAGCTTCGAATAGAAGCCGATGCTGGCCTGCAGGTCGGTCACGTGGACGTGGACATGAAATCGTTTCATCGGGGTCTCCTTCAGCAATCGCAGGTTTCGGTGCGCAGCGGCTGGCAGGCCTGGCCCTGGCAGCAGTGCGCGGTGAGGTAGTCGATCAGCGCATTCATCTGCCCGTAGGCCGCGCGGTAGATCAGGTTCCGGCCGGCACGCTCCTGCGTCACCAG